>NZ_JARWBG010000008.1:0-180560 GCF_029846775.1 Streptomyces chengmaiensis | reverse complement strand
CGCCCTCGTGCGCGTCCCGCACGCGGGACGGCGCAGCGGCGCCCGGAGCCGCAGCCGCGGGGCCTGCTCCGGCCGGGCCGCCGGCAGGCCCCGCGTCCGCGCCGGACGGCGCGGAACTCGAACCCCCGTCCGGGATGCCCATCCTGTCCGCCGCGTCCTGCAGCCACTCCGGCGGGCTCAGCAGGAACGACGTCTGGTTCAGATCGATCCGCTGCGGCGGCTCCGGAGCGGCCGCAGCCGCCTCCGCCGCCCCGTACTCCTCCTCGTACCGGCGGATGACCTCGCCCACCGGCAGCCCGGGCCACAGCGTGGCCTCCCCGCCGTCCCGCGCGATCACCAACCGCTGCCGGCCGCCGTCCGAGACGGGGCCGCCCTCACGGTCCTCCGCCCACACCACGAAACCCAGCTCGAACTCCCGCACCCGCACCTCCCGGTGCTGGTATGCGGGCACATCGCCGTTGATCCACTCTTCGGCGCGCTCCTGCGCCTGCGCGAACGTCACCATCGGACCGTCACCCCTCGTCCGAGACCGGGACGGCGCGCGCGAAGCCGCCGTCCACCATCAGGTTCGCCACCGTCTGAAGCTCCGGCGGGCTGCCCGCCAGCCGCTGCAGAAAGCCGTCGAAGTCATCGCCGCAGGGCAGCAACAGCCGCTCCACACGCTCTTGCACCGTCCAGCCGTCCTGGTCACGCGCATCGTCGTACGCGCAGAACCACACCGACCCCGTCCCCGAGCCCTTCACCTTCACGGCGATCAGCCCGCCCTGGACGAAGCCGACGCCCAGAAAGTCCTTCGTCAGATGGTCCCGCAGACACTTGTTGACGTACACCAGGTCGTTGACGGCGGCCTCGTCCCGCACCGTGAAGAACGGCTGGTCGACCAGCAGCCCCAACTCCGCGTCCAGCGCCACCCCGGACGGCGCGCAACCGCCCGCCGCCTTCAGGAAGGAACGGTACGCACCAGGCAGCCGGTACCCCAGATCCTCCTCCACGCCCAGCAGTTGCTGCTCGCTCACCGGCAGCGCCCGCTTCGGAAGGGCGAAATGAGCGGGCCGGGTCTCCTGCAGCGGACGCGTCCCGCGCTTGCCCTTGTCCACAGCCGCCGTGGCCAGTCCGCCGTGATGCCGCAGCAGCGCCTTCACCTCGACCGGAACCAGTTCGAGGCGGCGCGTGCCCGGCACGTGATGCCACGTCCAGCCGTGCGGCGTCGCCACCGGCGCGACCATGTCCCACAGCTCGTGCCCTGCCGCGTGCAGCGCCGCGTTCGCCGACACGTAGTCCGTGAGCCGCAACTCGTCCACGCCGAAGCCCTCGGGCGGCTCCGCGATCTCCGCGGCGGCGCGCGCGTACGGCGAGAAATCCGGGTAGCCCTGTTCGTCCACGCGCACACCTCTGGGGTGGCGGGAGGCCCGGACCGGGTCCGGGAAGTGCACAAGCTGCCCGGCATAGGCCGCGTTCGGCGGCGCGGCCCGGCGCCCGAGCCGACCTGTCGTCATGGCGGTAGCCCCCTGCTGCGTCTGGCTGGTTCCGCCACAGCCTAAGCGGTACGGCGACGGCCGCTCCCGGCCCGCCGCTCCCGTCACCGGCAGTCACAGCCGGACGCCCGCACCGGCCGCACAGCGGAATGCGAACGCACCCCCTCAACACGCCCGCCGACACGTATAACCGACCCCGCTTCCACACCAGCCGCCCCATTTGGCAGGCTGTCTAGGCAACTCGGGGGAGTGCGGAGGGGACGAGGCACCATGCACACAGCGCAACAAGACACTTCAGGTGATCCGCGTCTCAGCTGGAGCAGCACCGACACCGGCATACCGCCCGCACTCCACCACCGGCGGGACGGCATCCTCCCCACGGTCGCCGCAGCCCTGTCCGTCCGCGGCCGGACCCTGACCTGCACCGCGGGCAAGGGCGACGAACCGCCCGCACTCCACCCGCTCGTGCAGGACTACCTCGACACCCTCACCAGCGGACAGCGCGAACGCTTCACGGGCCGCTGCCCCGAAGCCATCCTGCTCTCCCGGCATCTGGCCTCGGCGGAGACCCAGCGCTCCAAACGCGCTCAGCGGAAACCCCTTACCCAAGGAGAGGCACGGCGCTCGCTCAAACACGCGAAACTCACCGCACGCCGCATCCGGGAGGACGGCGACCCGCTCCACGGCAGCTACGCCGCACCCTGCCGCTCCTGCGCGGCGCTCCTCGACCACTTCGGCGTACGCCCCGTAGACCCGGCCGCCGCCCTTCCCGAGAACGGCTGAACCCGACCCCATGCCCGACCACCCCAATCTGAGCACCACCCGCTTCCCGGTGGCCGTCGACGCCGCCCTGCGCCAGGCCGGCTGGCAGCCCGGCCGCTGGGACATCAAGCTCGCCGAACACTGGGCCGACGCCCTGCGCGCCCACGCCTCCCCCGCCGGGCACCGGCACTGCGTGTTCCCCGCGGCCGTCGAAGCGTGGGCGGAGTTCGGCGGACTGCGCGTCGTCCCACCGGGACCAGGCCGCCAGACCGCCCCCAGCTCCGTACGCTTCGACCCCCTCGCCGGCCTCCACATGGCCCGTACGCTCTCCGACCTCGGCCGCGCGCTCGGCACCGAACTCGCGCCGCTCGGCGAGGAAGGCAGCCACACGGGCATCCTGGCCATCGACACGGTCGGCCGCGTCTACACCATCGACCACACCGGCGACTGGTACCTCGGCCCCACACTGGACCAGGCCCTGTCCACCATCGTGACCGGGCTGCTCCCCACGCGCCTCACCTCGCCGTAAGCCGCGGCACAGGGCGACGCGGCCCAGCGCGACGCAGGGGCGCGACGCAGCGGGACACAGCGCGGCGCGCCCCAGCGGGACACCGCGGGGTGCAGCACAGCGGGACACCGCGGGGTGCGGCACAGCGGGACACCGCGGGGTGCGGCACAGCGGGACACCGCGGGGTGCGGCACAGCGGGACACCGCGGGGTGCGGCACAGCACAGCGCTCCCTGCACGCACGGCCGGCCCCGGCACGCCGTCCGGCACACCTGCACGACCCCGGCGGCAGGCCGGAGGGCGGCCGTCAGGCCGCGCCCTCACCCACTCCCACCGCCGGCAGCACCGCCGACACCCGGAAACCACCCGCATCCGTCGGCCCCGACACGAACACACCGCCCAGCGCGGTGACCCGCTCCCGCATGCCGACCAGGCCGTTGCCGCCGCTCGGCAGCCCCGCGTCCGCCGCCCCGCCGGACACGTCCGGCGCGCCGTTCTCCACCTGCATGGCCACCTCCGCGTCCCGGTGCGCCAACCGGACCGTCACCCGCGCACCCGCCGCATGCTTGTGGACATTGGTCAACGCCTCCTGCACCACCCGGAACGCGGTCTGCTCCACCTCCGGCGCATACCCCCGCGCCTCCCCGTGCACGGAGAGCTCCACCACCAGCCCCGTCTGCCGGGACTGACCGACCAGGACCTCGATGTCCGCCAGGCACGGCCCGTCGTCCGCAGCCGCCGCGGCAGCGGCCGCAGCAGCAGCCGCGCCCACCGCCGCCAGCGGCGCGGGAGCCTCCGCGGCGACCGCAGCACTCGCGACCGCAGCACTCGCGGCCGCACCGCCCGGCCGGGCCGCAAGAACATCCTCCCCGGACCGCAACACCCCCAGCATCTCCCGCAACTCGGTCAGCGCCTGCCGTCCCATGTCCCCCACCAGCGCGGCGTTCTTCACCGCCTTCTGCGGATCCTTCAGCGCCACCGCCTGCAGCGCGGCCGCATGCACCACCATCAGGCTCACTCGGTGGGCGACGACGTCGTGCATCTCACGCGCGATCCGGGTGCGCTCCTCCTGACGGGCCCACTGCGCACGCTCCTCGGCCCGGTCCGCCAGCAGCGACAGTTCCTGCTCCAGGCTGTCCGCCCGCTCCCGCAGGCTCTCCATCAACCGCCGCCGCGCCCCGATGTAGAGGCCGAACAGCACAGGAGGCGCGGTCAGCCCCAGCGACACCAGCACGGCCATGAGCGGCACATACCAGGGACCCGGGTCAAACTCCGCCGTGTCCACGCCCTGGCGGACGTCCACGAACGTGACGATGAAGGTCGCCGCGAGCTGCGTGCCCGCCAGCAGCGCGATGATCCGCCGGGGCACCTCGGAGGCCGCCAGCGTGTAGAGACCGACGACGCCCAGCAGAAAACCGATCTCCGCCGGGGTGGTCGCGATCGACACCAGCACCACGGCGATCGGCCACCGCCGCCGTACGACCAGCACGGCCCCGACGAGCAGTCCGAACAGCACGCCGAACGGCACCGGCAGCGCCGCCTTCTCGGCGAACCCCACCCCTTCGAGCCCGCATTCCAGAGCTGAGAGCGCCCCCAGCCCCACATCCAGGGCGACGGACCGCCGACGCCCCCACCACAGCCAGGCCCGGTCGGGCGTGCCCGCAGCCTCCTGGTGTGCCCCCGTTGTGGTCATGGCTCCCAGCCTACGGGCGGCCGCGAATGCTTTTCCGGGCAGCTCCGGGGAGGCGGTCAGCACAGTGCGAGGGAGATCACATACGGAACAGACGTTGAACCCTCGATCTAATGAATCGCTCTGATCTTCGAGCCGGACGTCCGCATTCCGGACGACGATCTACCCATGACATCCAGCCACGGCAAATACGCCGACTTCGAAGGCCTGCGCGCCCAGGCGATCACCCTGCGCCGCGAGGGCCTCAGCCGCCGCCAGATCCGCGACCGACTGCACATCGACAACAACGACATCCTGAACCGACTGCTGAAGGGAGAGCCTCCACCGGAGTGGACGAAGCGCCCTAACGCGAAGGACGACCTGCGGGACAAGGCACGGGACTTAAGACTCAAGGGGATGACCTACGACCAGATCCAGCTGGAGCTGGGCTGCTCGAAGAGTTCGATCTCACTGTGGGTGCGGGACCTGCCGAAGCCGCCGCGCCGAGGCCCCTCGGAACAGGCCAAGCTGGCGGCACGCAAACGGTGGGAACACGAGCGGGCGGTCCGCGACGCGGAGCGCCAGGCGACGAAGGAATCGGCGCGCGAGGCGATCGGCCGACTGTCGGACAGGGAGCTCCTTCTACTCGGGGTCGGGCTGTACTGGTCCGAGGGATCGAAGAGCAAGCCCCACCGCTTGGACGAGAGCGTGGTCTTCATCAACAGCGATCCTGACATGATCCACGTCTACCTCAGATGGCTGACCCTGCTTGAGGTGGAGCCCGAGAGGCTGCGCTTCCGTGTCATGATCCACGAGTCTGCGGACGTAGCAGCCGCCGAGAAGTACTGGGCGGACCTCGTGGGCATCGACGTATCCGAACTCTCGAAGACGACGCTGAAGAGGCACAACCCCAAGACCGTCCGACAGAACACGGGACCGGCCTACCGGGGTTGCCTGGTCGTCCGCGTGCTTGGCTGTACCGACCTCTACCGTCGCATCGAGGGATGGTGGTGCGGGATAGTCGAAGCAGCCCACGGGACCAAAGCGGGCAACGCCTCCGGTATGGTCTGACGAGTGATCCGCCGTGGGGTAACGGTAGCCCGCAGGCCTTTGAAGCCTTGTAGTGCTGGTTCGAATCCAGCCGGCGGAGCCCTCTCGTCGGAGCCAGTCCCCCCTCCCCTTCGGGACCCGTCCGCATTTCCCGGATCAAACCCCCCGGTATCCTTCGGATGTCCATCACCCGAAGCCGAAGGGCATTCCCGTGAGCGCCAACCGCCCGGCCGCCGTCGTCGTACTCGCAGCGGGTGAGGGCACCCGCATGAAGTCCAGGACTCCCAAGGTCCTGCACCAGATCTGCGGGCGTTCGCTCGTCGGGCATGTGGTGTCCGCGGCGCGCGAGCTGGAGCCCGAGGAGCTCGTCGTGGTCGTCGGGCATGCGCGCGAGCAGGTCCAGGGGCATCTCGCCGAGCACTACGCCGGAACCGGAACCGCCTTCCAGGCCGAGCAGAACGGCACGGGTCACGCCGTGCGGATGGCGCTCGAGGAGCTGGGGCGGACGCCCGAGGGGACCGTCGTGGTCGTGTGCGGCGACACCCCGCTGCTGTCCGGCGCGACGCTGGGCGCGCTCGCCGAGGCGCACGCCTGTGACGGAAACGCCGTGACCGTGCTGACTGCCGAGGTGCCGGACGCCACGGGGTACGGGCGCATCGTGCGCGACCCCGCGACCGGCGCGGTGACCGCGATCGTGGAGCACAAGGACGCGACCGAGGAGCAGCGGGCGGTCCGGGAGATCAATTCCGGGGTGTTCGCGTTCGACGGGCGGCTGCTGGCGGACGCGCTGGGGAAGGTGAGCACGGACAACAGCCAGGGTGAGGAGTACCTCACCGATGTGCTGGGGATTCTTCGCGAGGCCGGGCACCGGGTGGGGGCGTCCCTGGCGGGCGACCACCGGGAGATCCTGGGGATCAACAACCGCGTGCAGCTCGCGGAGGCACGCCGGCTGTTCAATGAGCGGCTTCTGCACGAGGCGATGCTGGCGGGGGTCACGGTGGTGGACCCGGCGTCGGTGCAGCTCGATGTCACGGTGACGTTCGAGCAGGACGCGGTGGTGCACCCGGGGACGCAGTTGCTGGGGTCCACGCATCTGGCGGAGGGCGCCGAGGTGGGGCCGAACACTCGGCTGAAGGACACCTCGGTGGGTGCGGGTGCACGCGTGGACAACACGGTGTCGGACGGCGCGGTGATCGGCGAGGGGGCCTTGGTGGGTCCGTTCGCGTATCTGCGGCCGGGCACCCGGCTGGGTGTGCGCTCAAAGGCGGGCGCCTATGTCGAGATGAAGAACGCGTCGATCGGCGAGGGCACGAAGGTGCCGCATCTGTCGTATGTGGGCGACGCGACGATCGGCGAATACTCGAATATCGGTGCGGCCAGCGTCTTTGTGAATTACGACGGTCAGGCCAAGCACCACACGACGATCGGTTCGCACTGCCGTACCGGTTCGGACAACATGTTTGTGGCCCCTGTCACGGTCGGGGACGGGGCGTACACCGCCGCGGGTTCCGTGATCACAAAGGATGTGCCGCCGGGGTCGCTGGCCGTCGCCCGTGGCCAGCAGCGGAATATCGAGGGCTGGGTGGCCCGTAAGCGGCCGGGCAGCGCTGCCGCCGAGGCGGCGGCCGCGGCAACGGAACGGGTCAGCGACGGGAACTGACCGGAAACAGGTGCGCCGATCTCGGCGTACCGTGATACGTGCACACTATTTCGGCTGGCTCGCGCCGAGGACTCTCGCGGCCAGGGATCACGTCTGAGGAGACAGTGCTGTGACCGGGATCAAGACGACCGGCGAGAAGAAGTTGATGCTCTTCTCCGGCCGCGCCCACCCCGAGCTGGCCGAGGAGGTTGCGCACCAGCTGGGCGTCGGCCTCGTGCCGACCAAGGCCTTCGACTTCGCCAACGGCGAGATCTACGTCCGGTTCCAGGAGTCCGCGCGTGGTGCGGACTGCTTCCTGATGCAGAGCCACACGGCGCCCATCAATAAGTGGATCATGGAGCAGCTGATCATGATCGATGCTCTGAAGCGGGCCTCCGCGCGGAGCATCACCGTGATCATCCCTTCCTACGGCTACGCCCGTCAGGACAAGAAGCACCGCGGCCGTGAGCCGATCTCGGCGCGGCTCGTCGCGGATCTGCTGAAGTGCTCGGGTGCGGACCGGATCCTCACGGTGGATCTGCACACGGACCAGATCCAGGGCTTCTTCGACGGCCCGGTGGACCACCTGTCCGCGCTTCCGGTGCTCGCCGACTACGTGGGCGCGAAGGTCGACCGGGACAAGCTGACGGTGGTCTCGCCGGACGCGGGCCGCGTCCGGGTGGCGGACCGCTGGTGCGACCGGCTGGACGCCCCGCTGGCGATCGTGCACAAGCGCCGTGACAAGGACGTGGCCAACCAGGTGACGGTGCACGAGGTCGTCGGTGAGGTCGAGGGCCGGGTGTGTGTGCTGGTCGACGACATGATCGACACGGGTGGCACGATCTGCGCCGCGGCGGAGGCGCTGTTCGCACACGGCGCGGAGGACGTGATCGTGACGGCGACGCACGGCATCCTGTCCGGGCCGGCCGCTGACCGGTTGAAGAACTCCAAGGTCAGCGAGTTCGTGCTGACGAACACCCTGCCGACGCCGGGCGAGCTGGAGCTGGACAAGATCACCGTCCTGTCGATCGCTCCGACGATCGCCCGCGCGGTGCGCGAGGTGTTCGAGGACGGCTCGGTGACCAGCCTCTTCGAGGAGCAGGCGTGATCGCCGTCCGCGTCTGATCGCCTTCTGCGTCTGACAGAACTGACAGAGCAGGCAGAGCGAGAAGGGCCGTTTCGGGCGGGTGCGCCTGGGACGGCCCTTCGCCGTTTCGGGCTGCCGCGGCCCGTAACGTGTCCGCCCGCGGTGCGTCCGCCGGGCAGCGCCTCCGCCCGCGGTGCGGGCCTCTGGCCGGGCGGCGTCCCGGGGCCGGCAGGGCGCCCGGGCAGAGGCGGCCCGTTGATCGACTTTGGGTGCCGTTCGGGGCGCGGGTAGACTGGCGAGGTTGCTCGGCGAGGGAGGCCGCATCCTGATCGGTGCGGCGGTCCGTTATCGACGCGCTCTTCGTAGCAGGCCAGTCGTGGCCGGGTGACCGCCACCAGTCTCTGTATACGAGGAGTGCTTATGTCCGAGGTGAAGCTCACCGCCCAGCTCCGTACCGAGTTCGGCAAGGGCGCTGCCCGCCGTGTCCGCCGCGAGGACAAGGTTCCCGGCGTGCTGTACGGCCACGGCTCCCAGCCGCTGCACATCAAGCTCGAAGGCCACGCCCTGATGATGGCTCTGAAGACCCCGAACGTCCTGATCAGCCTGGACATCGAGGGCAAGCAGGAGCTGGCGATCCCGAAGGACGTGCAGCGCGACCCGCTGAAGGGCTTCCTGGAGCACGTCGACCTGCTGCTGGTCAAGCGCGGCGAGAAGGTCACGGTCGAGGTCCCGGTCCACGCCGAGGGCGAGCTGGCCCCGGGCGGCAACCTGCTGGAGCACGTGCTGAACGCGCTGCCGGTCGACGCCGAGGCCACCCACATCCCCGAGTCGGTCTCCGTCTCCGTCGAGGGTCTGGAGGCCGGCGCCTCCGTCCTCGCCAAGGACATCACGCTGCCGAACGGCGTGAGCCTGGCCGTCGAGGAGGACGCGGTGGTCCTGCAGGTCCTGGCCGCGCAGGCCGAGGAGCCGGCCGCGGGCGAGGGCGAGGGCGAAGAGGCCGCCGAGGCCTGAGCCGTACGCTCTGCTTGACGGGGTGGCGGGCTGCGGCCCACCACCCCGTTCCCTTTGCGACCTGAGGAGATGTGAGAGGCAGATGACGACGGACGCAGCCGCCCCGTGGCTGATCGTGGGGCTCGGCAATCCGGGTCCCGGCTATGCGGGCAACCGCCACAATGTGGGCTTCATGGTCGTCGACCTGCTCGCCGAGCGCATCGGCGGCTCCTTCAAGCGGGCGCAGAAGGCACAGGCTCAGGTGCTGGAGGGCCGGATCGGCGCTCCCGGCCCCGCGAGCCGTCGGGTGGTCCTTGCCAAGCCCATGTCGTACATGAATCTGTCCGGCGGACCGGTCACGGCGCTGCGGGACTTCTACAAGCTGCCGACGGCGAACATCGTGGCCGTCCACGACGAGTTGGACATCGACTACGGCACGCTGCGGCTGAAGCTGGGCGGCGGCGACAACGGCCACAACGGTCTGAAGTCGTTGACGAAGGCGATGGGGCCCGACTACCACCGGCTGCGGTTCGGGATCGGCCGTCCGCCGGGGCGTATGCAGGTGGCGGACTTTGTGCTGAAGGACTTCTCGTCGGCGGAGCGCAAGGAGTTGGACTACTTCGTGGACCGCGCGGCCGACGGGGTGGAGTCTCTGGTGTCGGAGGGGCTGGAGCGGGCGCAGAGCGCATACAACTCGTGACCGGCGACGCGTACAACTGGTGACAACTCCGGTCAAGCCGTCGGCGGAGTTTGACCCAACGCGGTCGGGTGTCCAAGGATCGCGCCCCATGAAGCGTGCACGTGCCTCGAAACGGAATGATGCGCTCCTGTACGCCCAGCGGGCGGCGATGGGTTTGGTCGCCGCGCTGCTGCTGGCAGCCGGCTTCTGGTCGTCGTGGAGCACGGCACAGCATGTGATCCTGTCCAAGGGCCGCGAGCACGGCACGCTCACCGTCACCGGCTGCTCCACGGACGTCTGCACGGGCCGGTACGCCCCGGACGACCCGGCGACGCCCCGGGACAGGGTCACCATCGAGAAGTCGGTGGCCGTGGACAAGGGAGCGGTGCTGTCCGTGGTGTTGAAGCCGGGCACGGCCGAGGCGGTCCGCACGGGCCCCGCCGGTACGCTGCACGCCTGGCTGCCGCTCGCGGGGGCGCTGGTGCTGGCCGCACTGGTCATCGGCGGCGGCCTGCGGATGACGCGTACGGCATGGGCGGCGGGGGCCGTGGGCGGGGTGCTGCTCGTGGGCACGTTCTTCGCGCTCTGATCCGCCCCTCACTCCCCCAACTCACCCTCCGGCCCGCTCTCCGGACCCAATCGTTACCGGCGATCCGCTCCCCGAACCGGGGCATGGCACACATCAGATGACTTTTGCCCCTTGACCGGAAACACGCGGTGGCTGGATGCTGAGCCGCCACCTCCCACGGCACACGCATATCCACCTGCCACAGAGGTATCCCTCATGCCCACTTTCCGGACCCGTTGGGCCGTTGCCGCTGCCGTCCCCACGGCCGCGGCTCTGCTGTTCGCCTCACCTGCCTACGCCACCAACGGCGACAACGGCACCGTCAAGATCCACAACGCCGAGACCGGCGAGGAACTCCGCAAGAACGAGCCCAAGGTGTGCGAGTTCTACCTGGACGCGTTCGGCTTTGACGCGGCCCAGAAGGTCGACTGGAAGATCAAGTCCTGGGCCGCCAACGGCGGTGAGAAGGGCGAGGTCGTGCTGTCCGGCGAGCTGACGCTCGACGAGGCGGGCCACGGCCGGACCGACGACATGAACCTCCCCGACGGACAGTACAAGCTGTTCTGGAACTGGGAGGGCGAGAAGGGCAAGGCCAAGCACAAGGTCTTCAAGACCAGGTGCGAGGACGACACCCCGGGCGACGACGAGACGCAGACCACCGAGCCCTCGCCGAGCGAGACCCCCAGCGAGACGCCCGACGAGACGCCGTCCGCCACGCCGTCGGAGACCGCCTCCGAGACGCCGTCGGCCACCCCGTCCGAGACCGCCTCCCCCGCCGCCTCCATGCCCGCCGAGGAGGGCGGCAGCAGTGACGGCAACCTGGCGGAGACCGGCGCCGGCACTCCGCTTCTCGCCCTGTCCGCCGTGGCTGCGGCCCTCGTCGCGGGCGGCGGCTTCCTGGTGCTGCGCCGCCGCAAGGCCGCACAGGGCTGACCCTCCGGGACGACAAGCGAAAAGGGGCGCCCCCGTGCCGTAGGAGTACGGCACGGGGGCGCCCCCATGTCCCCGGCGGCGTCAGCCGGTGTTGCGCAGGCCCGCCGCGACGCCGTTGACCGTCAGCAGCAGTGCCCGCGACAGCAGGGGGTCGGGCTCCTCGCCCCGCTCGGCGGCGCTGCGCTGGCGGTGCAGCAGCGAGACCTGGAGGTAGGAGATCGGGTCGAGGTAGGCGTCGCGGATGGCGAAGGTCTGCTGGAGGACCGGGTTGGTGTCCAGCAGCTTCTCGCCGCCCGTCACCTTCAGCACCTCGCTGACGGTGAGGGAGTGCTCGGCCTCGATGGTGTCGAAGACGTGCTTGAGGTTGTCGGGCACCAGCGTGTCGACGTAGTGGCGGGCGATCCGCAGATCGGTCTTGGCGAGCGTCATCTCGACGTTCGCCAGGAAGTTGCGGAAGAAGTGCCACTGCTCGTGCATCTCTCCGAGCACCCCGTCGAGTCCCGCCTCCCGCAGGGCCTTCAGCCCCGACCCGACGCCGAACCAGCCGGGCACGATCTGCCGGGACTGCGTCCAGCCGAACACCCACGGGATGGCCCGCAGCCCGTCCAGGCCCGCCCCGCTGTCCGGGCGGCGCGAGGGCCGCGAGCCCAGGTGCAGCTCGGCGAGCTGGTCGACCGGGGTGGAGGCGAAGAAGTACGCGGGCAGGTCCGGGTCCTCGACCAGCCGCCGGTATGCGGCGTGGGCGGCGTCCGAGGCGGTGTCCATGGCCGCGTCCCAGCGGGCGAGCGCCTCGTCTGACTGGCGCGGCGCGGTGTGCAGCGCGGACGCCTGGAGGGTGGCGGCGACGGTCAGCTCCAGGTTCTCCCTGGCCAGGGAGGGGATCAGATACTTGTCGGAGATGACCTCGCCCTGCTCGGTCACCTTGATCTCGCCCTCCAGCGTGCCCCAGGGCTGCGCGAGGATCGCGTCGTGCGTGGGGCCGCCGCCGCGGCCGACGGTGCCGCCGCGGCCGTGGAAGAGCCGCAGCCGCACACCGTACCGGTGGGCGACGTCCCGCAGCCGGCGCTGGGCCCGGTGGATCTCCCACTGGCTGGTGGTGATGCCGCCGAACTTGGAGGAGTCGGAGTAGCCGAGCATGACCTCCTGCACATCGCCGCGCAGGGAGACGAGCCTCCGGTAGGAGGGGTCGGCGAGCATCCCGTCGAGGATGACGTCCGCGGCGCGCAGCTCGTCGGTGGTCTCCAGCAGCGGCACGATGCCGATCTTCGCCCAGCCGGCGTGCAGATCGATCAGCCCGGCCTCGCGGGCCAGCACGGCGGCGGCGAAGACGTCGTCCGCGCCCTGGCACATGGAGATGATGTACGACTCGATGACCTCCGGGCCGAACCGCTCGAAGGCCTCCTTGACGGTGTGGAAGACGCCGAGGGTCTTGGCGCCTGCGGCGTCCAGCGGCGCGGGGGTGGGGGCCAGCGGGCGGCGCGAGCGGAGCTCCTTGGCGAGCAGCCTCTGCCGGTACTCGCGCGGCATGTCCGCGTATCGCCAGGACTCCTCGCCGAGCCGGTCGAAGAGCTGCCCCAGCGCGTGGTGGTGGGCGTCGGCGTGCTCGCGGACGTCCATGGTGGCCAGCTGGAGGCCGAAGGCCGCGAGGGTGCGGATGGTGCGGTCCAGCCGGCCGTCGGCGAGCAGCCCGCCGCGGTGCTCGCGCAGCGACGTCTGGATCAGGGTGAGGTCGTGCAGCAGCTCGGCGGTGCCCAGGTAGTCGCGGCCAGGCTCGTGGACGGTGCCCCTGGCGAGCCGCTCGCGGGTGTTGACGAGCTTCTGCCGGACGCAGGTGGCCTTCAGCCGGTACGGCTCCTCGGCGTTGAGCCGCTTGTAGCGGGGGCTGATCTCGGGGAGCCGCTCCAGGTCGCTCTGCAGCGAGCTGAGCAGCTCCTCGGTGGCCCCGGCGTAGCGGATGGAGTTGGACAGCAGCCCGCGCAGCTCGTCGGTCATCTCGATGGCGTCGGTGATGCCGTGCTCGTGCTGGAGGATCAGCACGTCCCAGGTCACCTGGGGGGTGACGTTGGGGTTGCCGTCGCGGTCGCCGCCGATCCAGGTGCCGAAGGTGAGCGGGCGGGTGCCGGGCGGCAGCTCGACGCCGACGCGCTCCAGCTCGGCGGCGAGGTCCTCCAGGACGTCGCCCACGGCGCCCGCGTGCAGCTCGTCCAGGTAGTAGATGGCGTTGCGGGCCTCGTCCGCGGGCTCCGGGCGGACCACGCGCAGCTCGTCGGTCTGCCAGATCAGGTCGATGTTCTCGGCCAGCCGCAGATCGTGGCGGCGGCGGTCGGCGGCGTTGGTCGGCTCCTCCAGCAGCTCGGCGATGCGCCGGAGCTTGTTGAGGACGGAGCGGCGGGCGGCCTCGGTGGGGTGGGCCGTGAAGACGGGTCGTACGTTCAGATGCTTGACGGTCTCCCGCAGATGGTCGGGGTCGGCGTCCTTGAGCCGGTCCGCTGTGCGGGCGAGGAGTCCGCCCTCGGCGGCGCGGCGGCGGCGCATTTCATGGCCGCGGTGCACCTGCTCGGTGACGTTGGCGAGGTGGAAGTAGGTGGAGAAGGCGCGCACCAGCTTGGCGGCGGTCTCCAGGCCGGTGTCGCCCAGCAGCGCTGCGGCTGCTTCGCCGTCCTCCCGGGTCAGATGGCGGACCCGTTCCACGAGCTCGAGCAGCTCGTGCCCTTCCTGGCGGACGAGTGTCTCGCCCAGCAGGTCGCCCAGTCGGCGGATGTCGGCGCGCAGTCCGGCGTCGACAGCGGGGGTCTCGGAGGCGGCGGAGGTCTGGTCGGCACTGCTCACAGGTGCGGCTCCTTGCAGTGTTCTAGCACGTCTGGAGGGGTACTGGAGGCTTGCGGACCGCGCTGTCCGACGTCACCCAGGATAGGTGTCCATTTCCCCGACGTTATCCACAGGTCTCTTGCCCGCGTCCTGCGCGCTGACATACTTACGACGGCGTAGGTTACGGAACCGTAGCCAGGACACCCGTATGTCTCTCGGGTGTCTTGCGCCCCGTCCCCCGCCCGTTCGCACCCCACAGGGGATTCTTCATGACGACAAGTCCCGAGCTGCTGGACGACGCCTCGAAGCCTCCGTCGGCCGCCGCCGCGCCAC
Source organism: Streptomyces chengmaiensis (assembly GCF_029846775.1). Lineage (NCBI taxonomy): Bacteria > Bacillati > Actinomycetota > Actinomycetes > Kitasatosporales > Streptomycetaceae > Streptomyces > Streptomyces chengmaiensis. Next base: position 166,060 of record NZ_JARWBG010000008.1, on the reverse strand, counting down.
CGAGCGGCGGCACACCCCTCCCCACCGCCACCCTGGGTGGGGACAGCAAACGCTCCATCGAGCAGATCGCTCTGCTGCTCTTCATCACCGTGCCCTTTCTGGCCCTGGTCGCGGCGGTGCCGCTGGCCTGGGGCTGGGGGGTGAGCTGGCTGGATCTGGGCCTGCTGACGGCGATGTACTTCATCGGCTGCCACGGCATCACGATCGGCTTCCACCGCTATTTCACCCATGGCTCCTTCAAGGCGAAGCGGCCGCTGCGGATCGTTCTGGCGATCGCGGGGTCGCTGGCGGTGGAGGGCCCGCTGGTGAGGTGGGTGGCCGATCACCGCAAGCACCACAAGTTCTCGGACGCGGAGGGCGACCCGCACTCCCCGTGGCGGTTCGGCGAGACGGTGCCGGCGCTGCTGAAGGGGCTGTGGTGGGCGCACATCGGCTGGATGTTCGACGAGGAGCAGACGCCGCAGCAGAAGTACGCACCGGACCTGATCAAGGACCCGGCGATCCGGCGGATCTCGCGTGACTTCGTCTTCTGGACGGTGCTGTCCCTGGCGATCCCGCCGCTGGTCGGCGGTCTGGTCACGATGTCGTGGTGGGGCGCGTTCACGGCGTTCTTCTGGGGGTCGCTGGTGCGGGTGGCGCTGCTGCACCATGTGACCTGGTCGATCAATTCGATCTGCCATGCGGTCGGCAAGCGTCCGTTCAAGTCGCGGGACCGCTCGGGCAACGTGTGGTGGCTTGCGGTGCTGTCGTGCGGCGAGTCCTGGCACAACCTGCACCACGCGGACCCGACCAGCGCCCGGCACGGGGTGCTGAGGGGCCAGGTGGACTCCAGCGCCCGGCTGATCCGCTGGTTCGAGAAGTTCGGCTGGGCGTACGACGTGCGCTGGCCCGACGCCTCACGGATCGACTCGCGACGCGTCGAGGCCCCCGCCGGGCAAGCCCGGGGCAGGAGCGAGGCCGCCGACGCGGCATGATGGAGGACGTGGCGATCGACGGCAGTACCAGCAGCGAGAAGCCCCGGCGGGGGCGCAGGGTCCGGATGACGGGCGCGGAGCGCCGTGAGCAGCTGCTGGACATCGGCCGCACGCTCTTTGCGGAGAAGGGCTTCGAGGGCACGTCGGTGGAGGAGATCGCCGCGAAGGCGGGCGTCTCCAAACCGGTGGTGTATGAGCACTTCGGCGGCAAGGAGGGGCTGTACGCGGTCGTGGTGGACCGGGAGATGCGCCAGCTGCTGGACATGGTGACGGGGGCGCTGACGGCCGGGCATCCGCGGGAGCTGCTGGAGCAGGCGGCGTTCGCGCTGCTGGACTACATCGAGACGTACACCGACGGCTTCCGCATCCTGGTCCGCGACTCGCCGGTCGCCCAGTCGACGGGCACGTTCGCCTCGCTGATCAGCGATATCGCCACGCAGGTCGAGGACATCCTGGGCCTGGAGTTCAAGGCCAGGGGATTTGACCCCAAGCTGGCCCCGCTGTACGCCCAGGCGCTGGTGGGCATGGTGGCCCTGACGGGTCAGTGGTGGCTGGACGTCCGCCGTCCGAGGAAGGCGGAGGTGGCGGCGCACCTGGTGAATCTGGCGTGGCACGGCCTGGACGGCCTGGAGCAGAAGCCGCGTCTGATAGGCCACCGCAAGAACTGAATCCGGGGTCTCCGCCCCCGGCCCCCGCGCCTCAATCTCCCCCAGCTACCTCCCCCAGACTCCTCCCCCAGACTTCGTCCGGGGGTGCCCCCACGGAGGTGCCACCAGGGGTACCACCACGGAGGTACCCCCAGGCAAGACTGGATGAGGCACTTCGTCCTCAATCGCCGGGCGGGCTGGATTTTTCAGCCCGCCCGGCGATTGAGGACCGGGGGTCCGGGGGCAGAGCCCCCGAAAGCGCGGGCCCGCGGGTGCCCCTGGTGACGAAAGACCACCGGCGCCAGACCACCGGCGCCCCGCCGCGCTCGTATGGGCGGCGGGGCGCCTCTTATGTCCTCACCGGCTGCGGGGCCGCCGGCCTCGGCGGCGGATATGGCCGCGGCGGCTAAGCCGGCCAATCAGGCCGCCTTCCGCGCGATCGCGAAAACACGGCGGAAGGGGAACACCGTGCCGTGCGGGCCCGGCGGATACGCCTTGCGGAGCAGATCGCGGTACTGCGCGAGGAATTCCGCCTCCGCCGCCGGGTCGTCGGCCAGTTCGGTGAGCACGGGCCGCAGGGCGGTGCCCTTGACCCAGTCCAGCACCGGGTCCTCACCGGTGAGGAGCTGGAGGTATGTGGTCTCCCACACGTCCGTCTCACAGCCCAGGTCGGCCAGCCGCATCAGATACTCCGCCGGCTCCAGGATGTGGACATAGCGCCGCCCGTGGCCGCTGAGGCGGGCCCGCCACTGCGGGGCCTCGCAGAGCTCGCCGAGCAGCGCATGGCTGGGCGAGGTGAAGTTGCCCGGCACCTGGAAGGCGAGCGTGCCGCCGGGGGTGAGCCCGTCGATCCAGTCGGAGAAGGATTCGGGGTGGTTCGGCACCCACTGCAGTGCGGCGTTGGAAATGATCAGGTCATAGGGCTCGTCTGGTCTCCAGTGGGCGGCGTCGGCGGGCCTGAAGTCCATCCAGCCGCCGCCGGCCGTGGTGCCCGCCTGCTCCTTGTCGGCCAGTGCGAGCATTTCCGGCGACAGGTCGAAGCCGGTGATGTGCGCGGCGGGCCAGCGTTCGGCGAGCAGCGCGGTGACGTTGCCGGGGCCGCAGCCGACATCGGCTATACGTGCCGGCTTGCCCTGGTCGGGCAGTTCTCCTACCCGGGCAAGGAGATCCAGGAACGGCCGGGTCCGATGACCGGCGTGGCGAAGGTACTGATAGGGATCCCAGATCGGGACGGAATGCATGTTCGAGCCCCCTTGCAGGAACGGGCCTGCCGAAGCGGAATAAGGTTCCGGCCCGACCATGCCCATGCCGAGACTGGAATATATCTTGACTTCAAGAGACTTCATGTCGACAGACCCTCTACACTGATCGATATGGAGGACGAGGTCGATCGACTGGTCGCAGCATGGCGCCGTGAGCGCCCCGACCTCGACGTGGAACCGCTCGAGGTGCTCAGCCGCGTCTCCAGGCTGGCCCGCCATCTCGACCGGGCCCGCCGTCTCGCCTTCTCCGAGCACCAGCTCGAGCCCTGGGAGTTCGATGTGCTCACCTCGCTGCGGCGGGCAGGCGCCCCCTATCAGCTGTCCCCCGGCCAACTGCTCACCCAGACCCTGGTGACCTCGGGCACGATGACCAACCGCATCGACAGGCTGGCCAAGAAGGGCCTGGTGGAGCGGCTGCCGGACCCCAGTGACCGGCGCGGGGTGCTGGTCCGCCTCACCCCCGAGGGCCGGGACCGCGCAGATCAGGCGCTGGCCGGCCTGCTCGCCCAGGAGCGGGCGATCCTGGCCCAGCTGTCGCATGCCCAGCGCGGGGAACTGGCGGATCTGCTACGCCAGCTGACCGCCCCGTTCGACAACATCCCCGGCTAGGTCGGCGGGGCCGACCCCCGCCCTGCGCGCCAGCGCGACCGCCGCGAGCGTGGAGTGCACACCGAGCTTCCCCAGCACGTTCTGCATATGCGTACGGACGGTATGAGGCGAAAGGAAAAGGCGCTCGGCGACGGCCTTGCGCCCCAGTCCCGCGACCATGCAACGCAGCACCTCCCGCTCGCGCGGCGTGAGCGACTCCACGAGCCGTTCACTCTCCGTGCGGTGCTTGCGCGCCGCGGTCAGCTCACGCAGAACGCCGGTGAGCAGCGCCGGCGCGACATAGGTCTCATCACGCAACACCCCGCGGATCACGGCGAGGAGCCGCTGCAGCGAGCAGTCCTTGGCGACCCAGCCGGAGGCGCCGGCCTGGAGTGCGAGGGCGGCACGCCGCGGGTCGTCCTTCTCCGCGAGCACCACGGCACGCACCCCGCCCTGGCCCGAGCGGACGCCCGCGACCAGGGAGATGCCGTCGACGGCCCCCTCCAGGGCTTTCGCGCCCGCCGTGCCGTTCTCCGGCGGGGGAGGAGAGTGCGGGGCAGAGTGCGCGGCGGAAGCCGTACGCGCGCCCGGCACGCTGGGGACCCCCTGGACGCTCCCCCGTGCGCCCTGCGCCGTGCGGGCGGCCCCCTGCCCGCCGCCCGGCCCGGCCCCCGGGGCGGTCAGCGCGCCCAGATCGGCGTCGACGAGCAGGACGTCAAACCTGCGCCCCTCCGCGGCCGCCCGCTCCAGACAGCGCATCGCCGCCGGGCCGCTGCCCGCGGCCGCCACGTCGACATCGGGCTCCGCCGCGAGAGCCGCCGCGAGCGACTCGGCGAAGATGCGGTGGTCGTCCACCACCAGCACACGGATACGAACCACAGACACCCCCAGTGTCGGAGGATGGAACAACTCGGGTACGACGCCCGGGTCATGGGGTGGCACAGCGCTCGCTCGGCATCCGCCGTGCTGTTGCTGATACCCCGCCCCGGGCCTCGTACCCGGCTGTCTCGCCCCCTGATCGACACCGGCCCCCACCGGTGCTGAGCATCAGCGTACGGACGAGGGCCCACACGGGAAGGGTCTTTGCAGAACTGACTGGCCAGGGTGTTTTCCGTGTGCCTGGTGTTCACGGGGAGGCGGAAGACGACAGAGATCGACAATCCGCCAGGCCGGAATCGATCACTCCGAGAATGGCCGGACCGGATCGCCGCCCACACCCCCTCCTCCATCAGACGTCGTCCCCCTCGCGGGCGATCCGGCGGGCGAAGTCCCAGGCGTCGGAGACGATCCCGGCCAGGTCCGCACGGCTGGGCCGCCAGCCGAGCCGCTGCTGGGCGAGGGCGGCGGAGGCGACGAGGACGGCCGGGTCGCCCGGCCGGCGGGCGGCGGTGACCTCGGGGACGGGATGCCCGGTGACCTTGCGGACGGTCTCGACGACCTCCCGCACCGAAAAGCCGTTGCCGTTGCCGAGGTTGCAGATCAGGTGCTCGCCGGGCGCGGCGGCGTCGAGTGCCAGCAGATGCGCTTCGGCGAGGTCGGCGACATGGATGTAGTCGCGGACGCAGGTGCCGTCGGGGGTCGGGTAGTCGTTCCCGTACACCGAGATCGCCTCTCGCCTGCCGAGGGCGACCTGGAGGACGAGCGGGATGAGGTGCGACTCCGGGTCGTGGCGCTCGCCGCAGCCGCCGTACGCACCCGCCACGTTGAAGTACCGCAGGGAGACCGCGGCCAGCCCGTGGGCCGCCGCCTCCCCGCCGATCATATGGTCGACGGCGAGCTTGGACGCGCCGTAGGGGCTGGTGGGCGCGGTGGGGTCGGTCTCGGCGATCGGCGTCGAGACGGGCTCTCCGTAGGTCGCCGCGGTGGAGGAGAAGACCAGGGTCCGCACCCCCGCCGACCGCATGGCCGCCAGCAGTTCCATCGTCCCGCCGACGTTGTTCGCCCAGTACTTCCCGGGCTTGGCGACGGACTCCCCGACCTGCGAGAAGGCGGCGAAGTGCAGCACCCCGTCATAGGAGGGGTCGAGGTGCCGGGCCGCGTCCTGGACACGGCCCTCGACGAACCGGGCCCCGTCCGGGACGCCCTCGCGGAAGCCGGTGGAGAGGTCGTCGAGGACGGTCACCGTGTGCCCGGCTTCCAGCAGGTGCTGCGCCACCACGCTGCCGACATAGCCCGCGCCACCGGTGACCAGGTACTTCTTGCTCACTTGCTCGCTACCTCTCGCAGTCGATGGGCCGCGGTCTCGGGCGGCACGTCATTGATGAACACGCTCATACCGGATTCGGAACCCGCGAGGAACTTCAGCTTGCCGGAAGCGCGGCGGACGGTGAAAAGCTCGAGATGGAGTCCGAACTCCCGTCTGTCCACGGCCTCCTTGTTTGCCGCCTCCTCGTTTGCCGCCTCCCTGTTCCCCGCCTCCCTGTTCCCCGCCTCCCTGTTCGCGGCGCCGCCGTCCGGACCGGCGACGGGGGCCTGGTGCCAGGCGGCGACAAACGGCCCGTCTGACCGCCGCTCCGGAGGCGCAGAGAACTCCGGCGCTTCGCGCCTCCGGGCCAAGGATGCGCATCACCTCCGCCCTAAAGAACGGAGCACTGCGCAAGATCAGAGGTAGATCTGGCCGTGGGGGTGGCCGAGCGTCACCCCGATCTCCGCACCCCGGTTCTCGAAGCAGAAGACCTGCTCGACGTGCGGGAGGGCGGCGAGTTCCGCCGTGCGGTCGGTCCATGCGGCGAGCACGAGGCCCGCGCGTTCCTCGGTGAGGGAGGCGAAGGAGGCGTCGTGGTCGGGGGTGAAGCAGACGACCTCGCAGCGGCCCGCGTCCCTGCTCAGGGAGGGGAAGCGGTTTTCGAAGACGACGACCTCGTAGTCCGGGGCGGGTATCTCGGTGAGGCGGCCGTCGCGGGACGGGCACAGGGGGCACTCGTCCGCGGGCGGATGGCAGGTGCGGTCCTGCCGGTGGGAGGCGATGGCGACGGCGTCGCCGAGCAGGGGATCGAGGCGGACGGCCGTGGTGGGGGCCGCGGTGGCCTTGGGTCGAGCCGCCGGCGGTCGCGCCGGTCGCGTACGGCGCCGTCCGCGGAGTCGTAGTACAGCAGTTCGCGGCCGCCGGCGAGCCTGGTAGACGTCTTCTTCACCGTGGAAGCCCCTTGTCCGCACGTCTGCGTCGTCCCCGGACAGTCGAACACAAGGAGTCACGTGGACGCATGCCCAAGACGCAGGCTCAAGACGCAGGCTCAAGACGCAGGCTCAAGGCGCAGGCTCAGCGGGGGAGCCAGGCTCCCGGCCTGCCGGCGCTGGGGAGGGCGCGGCGGCAGGTGCGCGGTCCAGCAGGCCGGTGCGGGCGGCGAGCGCCGCGGCCTCCAGCCGCGAGCCGACGCCCAGCTTCATCAGCACCCGCTGCACATGGGTGCGGGCGGTGCTGGGCGCGATGCCCATGCCCGCCGCGATCAGCCGGGTGTCCTCGCCCTCTGCGACCCTGACCAGCACCTCGACCTCGCGCGGGGTCAGCATCCGCAGCAGCCGCTGCCCCTCGTCGTCGGGCTGGGCGGCCGGGTTGAGCAGTTCGGCGAAGGCCCCCTGGAGCAGTTGCGGGGCGACCACCGCCTCACCGGCCCGTGCCTTGACCATGGCGCGCTCGACGCCCTCGATGCGTTCGTCATGGCGGACATACCCGGAGGCCCCGGCGGCGAAGGCCGCGGCGATCCCCCGGGGGCTGGGCACCGGTCCGAGGACCACGACCGCGACCTGGGGGCGCTCCCTCTTGATCCGTACGATCGGATCAAAGGCGCCGGGCTCCGCGGGCGTGGCGGTGCCCAGCAGACACACTTCGGGTGAGCGGCTCACCACCAACTCGGCCGCTCCGGCGGCGGGTGCGGCCGCCGCGAGCACGCGGTGCCCGCGCAGCTTCAGGGCCGAGGCGAGCGCCTCGGCGAGCAGACGGTGATCGTCGACCACCATGAGCCGCACGCCCATAGAGAGAAACCCCCATCCCCGCCGGACCCGGCCTGGCCCCCCGGCCCTCCTGCCCTGCGTCCTGTCTGCCCCTGCCTCCTGACCCGGCAACGTACACGCTTGTTCGACGTCGCGCGCCCCTAACTCGGCAGAAGCCCCCCAGAATGCCGAATTCTTCGTGAAACAGGGCTACTTAACGGGCGGAAGCGGGTAAAGGTGTGGCCCGACGCAGGGAGCGCCGGGCCACATGCCTGCCCACTCAGCAGGCGGAACAGTCAGTTATTCGTGGTGAAGACGACGGCGAGGTACCGCTTTCCGGAGGAGGACGAAGTGGACAGCCGGTCCGCGGAGACGTAGAAGGTGCCGTTCCGGTACAGGTACTCGGTGCCGTTGACCGAGCGGCTGGTCTCCGCCTCACGGATCGTCCTGTCCGCGGGGTTCTCCAGCAGCACGGTCTGCTTGAACGTCGCCCCGTCGATGCTGACGATCTGTCCGCCCTTGTTGTACGGGGGGTACTTGTAGGCGATCAGGTTTCCGCCGTCCATGCGCAGCGGGTAGAGCGTGTACTTGGGGCCCGCGTCGGCTCGGTCGGCGGTCGCCTTCCCGGTGGCGAGGTCGAACGAGACGATCTCGTTGGTGCGGCCGTAGTCCTCGCCCGGCGCGTCGTGCTCCTCGGTCGGCAGATAGATCCTGTCGTTGCCGACGGCGACGAACTGGCAGCCTTCGACGCCGTCGCTCGCCGAACAGCGCGCCAGGTACTTGTCACCGGGCGCCACGATCTTGGCGCGCAGCTTGCCGGTCTTGCCGTCGATGGAGAAGAAGTCGGAGATGCCGAAGGTTCCGGTGTCGCCGACGTCGGCGGCGACGACCAGCGGGTCGCTGGAGACGATGCGCGCGTCGTCGACTCCGGCGGGCAGGTCGTACGACCACTGGGGGCTGCCGTCCGGCTTCAGCATCTGGATGCTGACCTGGGAGTCGTCGTAGGAGCCGCATCGGCGCACCGCGACCAGCGCGGGGCCGCCGCCGTAGCCGATGTCACGGCACTGGTTGGTGTCGACCTTCGGCTTCCACAGCACCTTGCCCGAGTCGAGGTCGAAGGCCGCGCCGCCGGACAGGTCCCCGGCCGCGACGATCTTTCCGCTGAGCGTGACCTCGGAGAACCGTGCCTTCTCGTCACCGGAGGAACCGCCGGTGACGGACTTGCTCCACAGCAGCTTGCCGGTGCTGAGGTCGATCACGCCGATCTCGGTGCACTGCTGGTAGTTCTTCGGCGGGGTCCGCTTCTCGGCCTCGAAGGCGATCGCGGTCTTGTTGTCCTCGGTGACATGGCGGGAGGCGGCGCAGATCTGTCCGGGCAGCGGCAGCTTCCACAGCTCGTTGCCCTTGGCGGGGTCGTAGGCCGAGATCGACTCGACGCCCGGCTTGATGAACGCCTTGTCCGTGACCCAGGAGCCCACGACGTCGGTGAGGTCCTTGATCTCGGGCTGGGGCAGCTGGAACGCCACCTTGGCGGCCGTGCTGTCGGGGGCCTTCTCCTTGCCGGGGCCGTCGGGGGCGTTGCCCCCGCCGTCCTCTCCGCCGCCCTTGGCGCCGCCGTCGGCGCTGTTCTCGGCCTCGTCCTTCTTGCCGCCGCCTGCGTCGTCCTTGAGCAGCGAGTAGGCGACGCCGCTGCCGATGATCAGCACGATGGCGACGGCCGCCGCGATGATGATCTGGACCTGGGCGCTGAGCTTCCTGCCGCCGCCGGGCCCTGCGGGGCTGCCGGACCCGGCCGGCTGGGGCGGCATCGGCTGGGTGGGATAGCCGTAGCCGTACGGCGCCTGGCCGGGCGGCTGCCCCGGCACCTGGCCCTGGCCGGGTGCCTGGGGGTAGCCGTAGCCGGCGGGCTGGCCGGGGGCCTGGGGGTAGCCGTAGCCGGCGGGCTGGGCGGGCGGCTGCCCCGGCGCCTGCGGAAAGCCGTAGCCGGGCGCGCCCGCAGGCGGACCCGCGGGCGGAGTCCCCGGGGCCTGCGGCGGGTTCTGCGGAGGCGCGCCCTGCCCAGGCGGAGGCGTCGTCTGCGGCGCGCCCTGCGGCGGGCCCGCGGGCGGCTGCGGAGCCCCGCTCGCGGGAGCCGGAGGAGCCGGGGGGTGGTTCGGGGGGCCGCTCGGAGGGTTCTGAGGGGTTCCGAAGCCCCCCTGCGGCGGTTGCTGGCTGGGCGGCTGAGTCATGGCCTGCTTACCTCTGGTGACATGGAGAACGGACGGGGGGAGCAGGTCAGTTGCCGAAGGCCATCATGGTCTTCGTCTCCTTCTCCTCTTCGTCGTTCCTTGCGCTGACCCGCCCGCTCGCGATGAAGAACCGGCCGTCCGCGTACGCCATCTTGGGCGAGTAGAAGTTGTTCTCGATCTTCGCCGTGGACGTCGGGTGCTGGAGCAGCACCTTCGGGTCGCCGCCGCTCGCTTCGATCGCGGCGACCGCGCCGCCGCGGTCCCAGGAGGCGGGCATATAGGCGATGACCTTGCCGCCGTCCGTCTTCAGCACCGTCATCGTGCGCTCCGGTCCGGCCTTGGAACGCCACTTGGCCTTGCCGGTGTTCAGGTCAAAGGCGACGACCTCGTTCGTGCCGCGGGTGAGCTTGGTCGGCTTGGTCGACATATAGAACGTCGAGGCGTCGGCGGCGACGCCGGTGCAGCCCTCGAGGTTCTGGCCGAAGACGACGAAGGAGCCGCCGCAGCGGACGTCGTACTCATCCCCGCCGCCGTCGATCTGCGAGCGCAGCTTGCCGTTGTCGTCGAGCGCGATGACGGACCACTTCTTGTCCTCGCGGTGGGTGACGGAGACGACGAGCGGGCTGACCGAGTAGACCTTGTTGACCTCCCAGCCCTTGGGGGTGTTGTACGTCCACTTGGGCTTCCCGGTGGCCGGGTCGACGCTCTGGACCTGCTGCTGGGGCACCTTGTAGTCGCTGGTCTTGCAGCTGGCGGCGGCGATCAGCTTGGGGCCGCCGGCGAACGCGTAGGGCTTGCAGCCGTCGGACGGCTTGTCCCACAGCTTCTTGCCGTCGGCCAACGAGAAGCCGTACGAGGCGCCCGTGCCGACCGCGGTGACCGTGTTGCCGCTGATGGCCAGCGTGAAGTCGGAGAACGAGAAGAAGCCGGTGCTCTTCGGGATGTCGGCCGTCCAGCCCTTCTTGCCCGTCTTCAGGTCGATCATCTGGAGCTTGTTGCACTTGGCCTTCTCGCCGAGCGAGTCGTTCACCGCGATGACGATCTTGCCGTCGTCGGAGGTCTTCACCGGCGCGGCGCACAGCTCGGTGTCGAACGGCACGCTCCACTTCTTCTTGCCGTCGGCAGCCGAGTAGCCGGCGACCTCGCGGTACATGCCCTTGGCGACCGTGTCGCCGACGGTCCACAGGCCGTACACGTCCGCGCCGTTGCGCGGCAGGTCGACATCGTTCTTGGTCAGGAACAGGACCTTGGCCTCGCCGTCCTGGCGGCCGGCGTTGAGGTCGTCGTCCGCCTCACGGCCGGTGCCCTCGCCATCGCCCTCGTCGACGGCGTCGTCCGAGCCGCTGGGCTTCGCGGCGTCGTCGGACTTGCCGGCGACCGGCTTGTCGTCCTTGGCGTCGTCGCCGCCGCTGACCACGAAGTAGGCGCCCGCGCCGACGACGAGCAGCGCGGCGACGGCCGCGGCGATGAGGACGGCGGGCTTGCCCCTGAGGAACCCGCCCTTGCCCGAGCCGGGCGGAGTGGGTGCGCCGGGGTACTGCGGCTGGGTCGGGTAGCCGCCGTAGGGTCCCGGCTGCTGGCCGTAAGGGCCCGGCTGCTGGTACGGGCCGGGCGGCTGCTGGGCGTACGGGCCGGGGGCCTGGGGGTAGCCGTAGCCGGCGGGCTGGGCGGGCGGCTGGCCCGGCGCCTGCGGATAACCGTAGCCGGGCGGGCCCGCGGGCGGAGTCCCTGGAGCCTGCGGCGGGTTCTGCGGAGGCGCGCCCTGCCCAGGCGGCGGCGTCTGCGGCGGGCCCTGCGGAAGCGGCGGCGTCTGCGGCGGGCCCGCGGGCGGCGGACCGGCGGGCGGCTGGCCCGCCGACGGCTGCGGAGCCCCGCTCGGGGGGTCCTGAGGGGCTCCGAAGCCCCCCTGCGGCGGTTGCTGGTTGGGCGGCTGAGTCACAGCCCCTCCCCCTTCGTACGGATCCGCTGGCCGACCGGCCTCCCCCGCTGTTCCGGCGAGCGGCGAGAGGCCGGGGCCGGAACGGAGCGATTCGGACAGTGGACTTCCGCTGTATCACGTCAGTCGAGCGGGGTCTCTTTCTATCACCCGCTAGCGCACACGCCCGGGCCGGTCCTGCCCTGTTCCAAAGGGAGGACCGGCCTGTGATGGGGTTGTTACGCGCTTTGCACGGCGTCTCTACGAGCTGTCCGCGCTCTTCTCACCGGGCCCTCAGCCCTGGGCGTCTTCGGCGAGTTCCAGCCAGCGCAGTTCCAACGTTTCCCGCTCGGCGGCGAGTTCCCGGAGTTCGGCGTCCAGCTCCGCCACCTTCTCGAAGTCGGTGGCGTGGTCGGCCATGGCGGAGTGCAGCGCGGACTCCCGGCCGGAGACCTTGTCGAGCTGCCGCTCGACCTTCTGGAGCTCCTTCTTGGCGGCCCGGGCGTCTGCGGCCGATCTGCCCTTGGCCGCGGGGGCCGTCTCGGCGGACTGCGCGGCCGGCGCGGGCGCCGCGGCCTCCACCATCTTCTGCCGCCGCTCCAGATACTCCTCGATGCCCCGGGGCAGCATGCGCAGGGCGCCGTCGCCGAGGAGCGCGAACACCCGGTCCGTGGTCCGCTCGATGAAGAATCGGTCGTGCGAGATGACGACGAGCGTGCCGGGCCAGCCGTCGAGGAGGTCCTCCAGCTGGGTCAGCGTCTCGATGTCGAGGTCGTTGGTCGGCTCGTCGAGGAAGAGGACGTTGGGCTCGTCCATCAGCAGCCGCAGCAGTTGGAGCCGACGCCGCTCGCCGCCCGACAGATCGCCGACCGGGGTCCACTGCTTCTCCTTGGTGAAGCCGAACCGCTCGCACAGCTGACCCGCCGTCATCTCGCGGCCCTTGCCCAGATCGACGCGGTCGCGCACCCGCTGTACGGCCTCCAGCACCCGCAGTTCCTCGTCGAGTTCGGCGACCTCCTGGGAGAGGTACGCCAGCCGTACGGTCTTGCCGACAACGATCCGTCCGGCCGCGGGCTGCGTGTCGCCGCCGGTGCGCGCGGCCTCGGCGAGCGCCCTCAGCAGCGAGGTCTTGCCCGCGCCGTTGACGCCGACGAGACCGATGCGGTCCCCGGGCCCGAGCTGCCATGTCAGACGCGTCAGCAGCGCCTTGGGCCCGGCCTGGATGCCGACGTCCTCCAGGTCGAACACCGTCTTGCCGAGCCGGGCGCCCGCGAACCGCATCAGCTCGGAGGCGTCCCGGGGCGGCGGCACATCGGCGATCAGCTCGTTGGCCGCCTCGATGCGGTAGCGCGGCTTGGAGGTGCGCGCGGGCGCGCCCCGGCGCAGCCAGGCCAGTTCCTTGCGGATCAGGTTCTGCCGCTTGGCCTCCTCGACGGCGGCGATGCGTTCGCGTTCGGCGCGGGCGAAAACGTAGTCGCTGTACCCGCCCTCGTACTCGTACACCGTGCCGCGCTGCACATCCCACATCCGGGTGCACACCTGGTCGAGGAACCAGCGGTCGTGGGTGACGCAGACCAGTGCCGAACGGCGCGCCTGGAGATGGCGGGCGAGCCAGGCGATGCCCTCGACGTCGAGGTGGTTCGTCGGCTCGTCGAGGACGATCAGGTCCTGCTCGGCGATGAGCAGCTTGGCGAGGGCGATGCGCCGCCGCTCGCCGCCGGACAGCGGGCCGATGACGGTGTCCAGCCCCTGCGGGAAGCCGGGCAGGTCGAGGCCGCCGAAGAGTCCGGTGAGAACGTCCCGGATCTTGGCGTTGCCCGCCCACTCGTGGTCGGCGAGGTCGCCGATCACCTCGTGCCGGACGGTCGCCGCCGGGTCGAGCGAGTCGTGCTGGGTGAGCACCCCGAGACGCAGCCCGCCGCTGTGCGTGACCCGCCCGCCGTCGGGCTCCTCCAGCTTGGCGAGCATCCGGATGAGGGTGGTCTTCCCGTCGCCGTTGCGTCCGACGACGCCGATGCGGTCCCCCTCCGAGACACCGAGGGAGACGCCGTCGAGCAGGGCACGGGTGCCGTACACCTTGCCGACCGCCTCGACATTGACCAGATTGACCGCCATCTCACTCCATGCCATGCCGCCGTCGTGCTGAACCGGCTCCCAGCCTAGTGCCGCGGCCGCGGCGTCCGGCCGGCAAGGGCGTCGTCCGGCGGCCGGAGCGCCTCCCGTGCCCGAAGGGCCGCGGGGAAAGCGTGTGTGCGGGCGGGGCGGCGCGACGGCACACGGCTTGCGGGAGGCGGCTCGGCGGCCTGGTGAAGTCCGGCTCGGTGCGGCAGCGCCCCGAGGGGCGCGGGGCGCTGCCGGTGCGCGGCTCCGCATCGGTGCGCGTCTCCGCCGCGTGGGCGCGACCGGCTCACGGCACACCCCGGGGTCGCCCCAGGCGGCGGCTCCGCCGCGTGGGCGCGACCGGCCGCGATGCCCCGCACACACCCGACGGGCGGTCGCGGGCTCTTCCCGCAGAACCTCAGTCGCGCGCGACCAGCCACCAGCCCGCCAGCGCCATGGCAACGGCCGCGGGCGCGCTCACGTCGACGGCGACGAGGGTCGCGGTACGGCCTTCGAGGAGTCCGGCGAAGCCGACCATGGACAGGCCGAGGATGCCGAACAGGCAGAGGACGACGCCGAGGGCGGCCGGGGCGGCGCTGCGGTCGCGTATGCCCGGGGCGGGCGAGGCGGCCGGAACGGGCAGGGCTGCCGAGGCTGCCGGGTCGGGCCTTTCCAAGCCGCGGAACACGGCGACGAGCAGGGCGGTGAGCACGGCGGCGGCCCCCAGCCGCAGCGGGGCCTGCGCCCACCAGGCGGCGGAGGCGGGTGCGGGCAGCCGGGCGCCGGCGGCGAGCAGCGCGCCGTACACGCCCAGCATCGCCGTCAGATGCCACAGGAACGCGGTCATGGCGACGCCGTTCGCGGCGATGACGGCCCGCCATGCGCGGGGCCGCGCGACCAGCCGGCCGCCCGGCCCCCTCAGCAGCTCGACCGCGCCGACGAGCCACACGCCGTGGCAGAGCAGGGCGAGCGTGGGCGGGGCCATGTTGGAGACCTTCTCGCCGGGCATCCCGACCATGCTGAGGGGATACGGCCCGAACGCGACGAGCGTCGCGGCCCCGGCGAGACCGGCGGCGGCCAGAGCGGCGGGCACGCCCGGCGTGCGGAGCCGTCCATCGGCGCGGAGGAAGCCAAGTTGGTGGACGGCCAGCCAGACGAAGGCGAAGTTCAGGAACTCGACGTAAGGCGTGCCCGCGGCAAAGCGGAGCAGGTCCACGGCCGCGGCGGCCCCCAGCAGCGCGGCGAACGCGCCCCATCCGTACCGCTCGTGGAGCCGCAGCAGCGGAGGGGTGAGCGCCGCCATCGCCAGATAGATCCCGATGAACCACAGCGGCTGTGCGACCAGCCGCAGCGCCGTCCCGCCCAGCCCGCGCGACGCCGCGTCCCCCACGACCGCCTGCACGGCGAGCGCCCCCGCGCCCCATACGCCGATGAACGCCATCGTGGGCCGCAGCAGCCGCCGCAGCCGGGCACGCAGGAACACCGCGTACACGCCTGTCCGGGACCCGGGGTGCTTGCGCTGCAGCGACCGGTAGGACAGAGCGTGCGAGAACCCGCCCACGAAGAAGAACACCGGCATGATCTGCAGCACCCAGGTGAGCGGCTGCAGCCCGGGCACGACGGCGAGCAGATTCCCGACGCCGTCCCCGGTGACGGCGGCCATCAGCCAGTGCCCGAGGACCACGGTCCCCAGGGAGACGACCCTCAGCAGGTCGACATACCGGTCCCGTGTGCCGGGTGTGGTGGCGGCGAGCTCACGAACGCTGGTTCCCATGCGCGTACGGTGCCGGGGCGGAGCGGGCTTGGGTCAGCGCGCTCCTACTCATTCCGCGCCTGAGTACGGCCCGCCCCCGCCCTAGACGCCCGCCCCGGCGGGCCCCGGGGCGGGCGGTCACACGTCAGCGCACCGTCGCGCCCGCCGCGGGTGAGGACGCCGTACGGGCCGTGCGGCAGGTTCCGGAGGAGATCAGCGCCCGGGCGATGGCCTCCGCCGCGGTCGGGTCCTCGGCGAGGAAGGCCGTGGTGGGCCCGGAGCCGGAGACGAGGCCCGCGAGGGCGCCTGCGGCGAGGCCCGCGGAGAGGGTTTCGGAGAGGGCGGGGCGCAGGGACAGGGCCGCGTGCTGGAGGTCGTTCGAGAGGGTTTCGGCCAGTGCGCGCGCGTCGCCCGTGCGCAGCGCGTCGAGCAGCGCGGGCGAGGGCTGGGGCGCCGGGATGTCCGCACCGGCGGCGAGGCGGTCGAACTGGGCGTAGACCGCCGGGGTGGAAAGACCCCCGTCCGCCACCGCGAACACCCAGTGGAAGTCGCCGCCGACCGGCAGCTCGGTGAGCTGCTCACCCCGCCCGGTGCCCAGCGCCGCCCCGCCCACCAGGCTGAACGGCACATCGCTGCCCAACTCCGCGCACAGGGAGAGCAGTTCCTCGCGAGGCGTGGCCAGACCCCACAGCGCGTCACACGCCAGCAGCGCCCCCGCGCCGTCCGCGCTGCCGCCCGCCATTCCGCCCGCGACGGGGATGTCCTTGTCGATGTGGATGTGGACGGCGGGCTCGAGGCCGTGGCGCGCGGCGAGCAGCTCCGCGGCCCGCGCGGCCAGGTTCGTACGGTCCAGCGGCACCTGTCCCGCGTCCGGCCCGCTGCAGGTGACCTTCAGTTCGGCCGCGGGGGCGACCGTCACCTCGTCGTACAGCGCGACGGCGAGGAAGACGTTCGCCAGGTCGTGGAAGCCGTCCGGCCGCGCCGCGCCCACCGCCAGCTGGACGTTGACCTTCGCCGGCGCCCTTACCGTCACGCTCACGCCTTGGCCTCCGCGATCCGTGCGAACTCTTCGACTGTGAGGGATTCCCCTCTGGCCTGCGGGGAGATCCCCGCGGCGGTGAGCGCCGCCTCGGCCGCCGCGGGCGACCCGGCCCATCCGGCGAGCGCGGCCCGCAGCGTCTTGCGGCGCTGGGCGAAGGCCGCGTCGACGACGGCGAAGACCTGTTGCTTTGACGCGGAGGTGTCGACCGGCTCGGCGCGCCGCACCAGGGAGACCAGTCCCGAGTCGACGTTCGGCGCGGGCCAGAAGACATTGCGTCCGATGGCGCCGGCCCTCTTGACGTCCGCGTACCAGTTGGCCTTGACCGACGGCACGCCGTACACCTTGTTGCCGGGCCGGGCGGCGAGCCGGTCGGCGACCTCCGCCTGGACCATGACGAGTGTCCGCTCGATCGTCGGGAAGCGGTCGAGCATATGCAGCAGCACCGGCACGGCGACGTTGTACGGAAGGTTTGCGACGAGCGCGGTCGGCGGCGGCCCGGGCAGCTCCTCCACGAGCATCGCGTCGGAGTGGACGAGCGAGAAGCGCTCCGCGCGCTCGGGCAGGCGAGCCGCGACGGTGGCGGGCAGGGCCCCGGCCAGTACGTCGTCGATCTCGACGGCCGTCACCCGGTCCGCCGCCTCGAGCAGCGCCAGCGTCAGCGAGCCGAGCCCGGGGCCGACCTCGACGACCACGTCGTCGGGCCGCACCTCGGCGGTGCGGACGATCCGGCGGACGGTGTTGGCATCGATGACGAAGTTCTGGCCGCGCTGCTTGGTGGGGCGTACGTCCAGCGCCGCGGCCAGCTCGCGGACGTCGGCGGGGCCGAGCAGTGCGTCCTGCCCGGCGCCCTGAGATCCGGCGCCCTGAGGTCCGGCATCCGTCGGTCCAGGGTCCGTTGATCCGGCATCCGTCGCCCCGGGGTCCGTCGGTCCGGCATCCGTCGCCCCGGGGTCCGTCGGTCCGGCATCCGTCGCCCCGGGGTCCGTCGGTCCGGCGGCGCGGTCGTGGTGGTCAGTGGTGCTCACCGATACAGCCTACGGCCGCAGTGCGGCCAGGGAGCCGCCCCCCGCTGTACGTACAGCTTCTTCGCCCGGCGGGTCTGCTCCTCCGAGGAGGCGTCCTGCGCCACGCCCTCGCCGCCCAGCGTCCGCCAGGTCTGCCGGTCGAGCTGGTACAGCCCGCCGTACGTCCCCGAGGAGTCCACCGCTCCGGGACGGCCGCCGGACTCGCACTCCGCAAGCGCCTGCCAGTTCAGCCCGTCCACATCGGCGATCGAAGTGGGGCGCGGTCTGGTCCCCACCCGCACCAGCTGGGCGACCGGTGCGCGCACCACCTCGTCAGAGAGCTTGCGGGGCTTCTGCAGGACGCCGTTGACGGTGCGCAGGGCGTAGGTGACGCGGCGCGCGCCGGGTCTGCCCTGGCGTACGACGGCTTCGGTGCCGGCGAACAGCGTGTCGTCGAGGGTTTCGACCGTCTGGAAGGGGATGGCCTCCTCGCGGACCTGCCGGGAGCCGGTGATCCGCATCACGGTGATGGTCTGGCCGTCTCGCGGGAAGCTGTCGAGCGGCGCGGAGGCGGTGTCCTCGCCGCGCAGCACGATCCCGGCGGCGGCCAGCGCCCCGCGCACGGTGGCGGCGTTGGTGCGGACGGTGCGCTCGCGGCCGTCGGCCATGAAGGTCACGGCCCGTTCGGTGCGGACGAGCAGCGTCATCCCCTCGCGGGAGATCGGAGCGGAGCGCGAGGCGGACAGATACGCGCCCTCGGCCCGCACCCCGAGCTGGCGCAGCGCGCCGTCGACCGTGCGGGCGGTGGTCCAGACGCGGCGGCGGCGTCCGTCGAGGGTCAGGGTGAGGGGGCGGCCGTAGCGGACGACCACCTCGTCGCCGTCGGCGAGCGGTTCGCCGACGGCGGGCGAGACGAGGTCATGTGCGCCGGTGACGACGCCTTCGTCCGCCAGCAGCTCCGCGACGTCGTCCGCGTAGGTGTGCAGGGTGCGCGGTGTGCCGTCGACGCTGAGCCGGACCGCCTTGTCGCTGGCGACGAAGGCGGCGGCGCCGCCGGCGAGGAAGGCGACGACGAGAGCCTGGGGCACGAGCGGGACGAGCCGGTTCCGGCAGCGGATGCCGGCGCTGCCGCCGCCCGACTGCCCACGTCGGCGCGCGGCGTGCCGGGCGGCGGCGCGTCCACCCGCCGCGGGCGGCGGGGGCGACAGGGGCACAGGAAGCGGGGCGACCGCGGTCGCCGTGGCGGTGACCGCGTCGTACAGATCGAGGTCGTACGCGGTGTAGGCGTCGGGCGGCGGCTGAGCCCCCGGGACGCCGGCGACGGGACTGGCGCGGTGACTGCCCTGGGAATAGCTCACGACGCTCCGCTCCGTAAGGTCCGGTCCGTACCGGTCGGCCGGACGGACCGGACGGCATCGGGGACAGTTCGGGGGACAGTAACGGAGCGAGGGTCACTCTCCCAAGCCGTTCGACCACTCAGCGTTGTGTTCGCCGGACTTCCGCCCAGGATTCGAAAGCGCTCAGCAATCGGCGCTCAGCCATCGGCGCTCAGTAATCAACGCCCAGCAATCAGCGCCCAGTAGTCAACGCTCGGCGATGAGCGCTCAGTAGTCGAAGGCGCGGGCCGTGTTGCCGGCGATCGCGGCGGCCAGCGTTTCCTCGTCGAGCCCCTTGACCCGGGCCATCGCCCTCAGAGTGAGAGGGATCAGATAAGGCGCATTGGGCCGTCCGCGGTAGGGGACGGGCGTCAGGTAAGGGGCGTCGGTCTCGACGAGGACAAGCTCCGCCGGGGCGAGTGCCAGCGCGTCCCTGAGGGGCTGTGCGTTCTTGAAGGTCACATTGCCGGCGAAGGACATGAAGTAGCCGTTCGCCGCGCACTCCCGGGCCATGTCCGCGTCGCCGGAGTAGCAGTGGAAGACCGTGCGCTCGGGAGCGCCCTCCTCGGCGAGGATGCGCAGCACATCGGCGTGCGCCTCCCGGTCGTGGATGACCAGGGCCTTGCCGTGCCGCTTGGCGATCTCGATATGGGCGCGGAACGAGCGATCCTGGGCCGCCATGCCCTCCGGCCCGGTCCGGTAGTAGTCGAGGCCGGTCTCGCCGACGGCCCTGACCTGGTCGAGCCCGGCCAGCCGGTCGATCTCGGCGAGCGCGTCGTCGAGCGCCGCGTCCCCGCCTGCCTCCCGCGCGCCCTGTCGCGACCGGCCCTCGGGGTCCCCGTGCACGATGCGCGGGGCTTCGTTCGGGTGCAGGGCGACCGCCGCGTGCACGCTGTCGTACGCGGCGGCGGTGTCCGCGGCCCACTGCGAACCCTTCAGATCGCAGCCGACCTGCACGACGGCGGTCACACCGACCGCCGCGGCCCTGGCCAGCGCCTCCTCGACCGTGCCTTGCTGCATGTCGAGGTGGGTGTGCGAGTCGGCGACCGGCACGGTGAGCGGTTCGGGCAACGGCGGCGGAACGGACTTCGAACTCATGGGCGTGATCCTACGAGGGCCGAGTCGAGGGTCCCGCCCCGGCGGCTACGTCCTCTTCCTGCCCTGGAAGGGCTTCAGAAGGGCGGACAGGTGCCAGTGGACCAGCTCCGGCTGGGTCTCCGGCCGTGACGCCTCCGGAGCCGACGCCGCGGGCGCGGACGCCGCGGACCTGGCTGGGCGATGGGTCTCGGCGGCCCGCACCCGGGACGTCGGCAGCGGGCCGACGGTCGACACCGGCATCTCGTCGACGGGTCCTGTCGTGTCGGGCGCGGACTCGAAGAGATGGCTGAGCGAGGCCGAGGAGACCTGCCCCGCCTTCATGATCCGTATGACATGTCCTCCGCAGTTGGAGCAGTTCGGCCGCGAGAGGGGCGACGGAACCCGCCGCCCGCCGGACTTGTAGACGACGAAATCCTTCCCGGACGGGTCGGAGTGGTGCTCTATCTCGTACGACTGCTCCCAGCCGTGGCCGCATCCCATACAGGCGAAGGCGTATGACTCCCGGACCCCGGCGGCGCCTGTGATCTCACTCATGCCAGCTCCTCTCCACTGCATCCAGTGGACGCCGTTTCCGGCCGGAGCGCATCACGCCTGTCGAGAAATGGTGCGGCCTTGGGCGTCGCCATGCAAAAGGCAGTGCTGAAAGCCGGATGACACGGTCTGCGCTTTGCCTTTCACGATAGACCTTTACCGACCCGTGGGTGTCGGCCCCGCTGAGGCGTTCTTCGCCGCCACGACCGCGTCGAACACCTCGCGCTTCGGCAGCCCCGCCGCGGCGGCGACCGCCGCGATCGCCTCCTTGCGCCGCTCCCCCGCCTCCTCGCGCACCCGCACCCGGCGCACCAGCTCCGCCGCGTCCAGCTCCTCGGGGCCGGCCTCGGGGGCGCCGGCGACGACGACGGTGATCTCACCGCGTACTCCCTCGGCGGCCCAGGCGGCCAGTTCGCCCAAGGGCCCCCGCTTGACCTCCTCGTATGTCTTGGTCAGCTCACGGCACACGGCGGCGCGCCGCTCGGGGCCGAACACCTCGGCCATGGCGGCGAGCGTGTCGTCGAGCCGGTGCGGGGCCTCGAAGTAGACCAGCGTCCGGCGCTCACCCGCGACCTCCCGCAGCCGGCCGAGCCGCTCGCCCGCCTTGCGCGGCAGGAAGCCCTCGAAGCAGAAGCGGTCCACCGGCAGCCCGGACAGGGCGAGGGCGGTGAGCACAGCCGACGGGCCGGGCACCGCGGTGACCCTGACGTCCTGCTCTACCGCGGCGGCGACCAGCCGGTAGCCGGGGTCGGACACGGAGGGCATTCCGGCGTCCGTGACCAGCAGCACCCGCGCGCCGCCGGTCAGCGCCTCGACGAGTTCAGGGGTGCGGGCGGCCTCGTTGCCCTCGAAGTAGGAGACGACTCGCCCCTTGGTGTGCACGCCCAGGGCCTGGGTGAGCCGACGCAGCCGCCGGGTGTCCTCGGCGGCGACGATGTCGGCGTTCTCCAGCTCGGCGGCGAGGCGGGGCGGGGCGTCCGCGATATCGCCGATGGGGGTGCCTGCGAGTACCAGCGTTCCTGTCACACCGGACATCCTCGCAGGCGCGCGCACCGGGGCGGCCGCACCCGCCGCGGCGCGACCACGACGTCGTCGGGTCACCCTGCGGCACCCGTCGCACCGCTGCGGCGCTCCCCACACAGCCGCGTTCCCTACGATGGCGCGGTGACCAGTACCGCGCCACCGACCCTCAAGGGCATGGACGCCGGGCCGCCGCAGCCCGGCTGGCAGCAGCGGCTGCGCCGATTCGGCTATGCGCCCGGGCCCGTGATCGGCCTCCGGGAACGGCTGGCGCCCCCTTACGCCCGCCCGTCAGAACGGCTGTGGCCGGTGCTCGGCATCCCCCCGGCGGTCGCGGACCGACTGGTGCGCGCGTCCGCATGGGGCGGGCCGCTGCTGGTGGCACTGGTCGCGGGGCTGCTTCGGTTCTGGAACCTGGGCAGCCCCAGGGCGGTGATATTCGACGAGACCTACTACGCCAAGGACGCCTGGGCCCTGATCAACCAGGGGTACGAGGGCAGCTGGCCGAAGGACGTCGACAAGTCGATCCTCGCCGATCCCTCGAGCGTGGAGATCCCGGCCGACCCCGGCTATGTGGTGCATCCGCCGGTCGGCAAATGGGTCATCGGCATAGGCGAACAGCTCTTCGGCTTCACGCCGTTCGGCTGGCGTTTCATGGTCGCGCTGCTCGGCACCCTGTCGGTGCTGATGCTGTGCCGCATCGGCCGCAGGCTGTTCCGCTCCACGTTCCTCGGCTGTCTGGCGGGCGCGCTGCTGGCAGTGGACGGGCTGCACTTTGTGATGAGCCGCACTGCGCTGCTCGACCTGGTGCTGATGTTCTTCGTGCTGGCGGCGTTCGGCGCGCTGCTGATCGACCGCGACCGGGCCCGCGCCCGGCTGGCGGCGGCGCTGCCGGCCGATGCGGACGGGGTGCTGCGCCCCGACTCCTCGGTGGCGCAGAGCCTGCGCCTGGGCTGGCGGCCGTGGCGGCTGACCGCCGGCGTACTGCTGGGCCTGGCGGCGGGCACCAAGTGGAACGGCCTGTTCATCATGGCCGCTTTCTGTGTGATGTCCGTCCTGTGGGACGTCGGCGCACGCCGCACGGCGGGTGCGGTGCAGCCGTACAAGGCGGTGCTGGTCAAGGACCTCAGCCCTGCCTTCCTCGCCACGGTGCCGGTCGCCATCGCCACCTACATCGCCTCCTGGACCGGCTGGATCGTCACCGACAAGGGCTACTACCGCGACTGGGCGGCCACGGAGGGCAGGGACAGCGCCTGGAGCTGGCTGTTCCCGGACTGGTGGCGGAGCCTGTGGCACTACGAGGCCAAGGTCTTCGACTTCCACGTCGGGCTCACCTCGGGCCACACATACGAGTCCAACCCGTGGAGCTGGCTGGTGCTGGGCCGCCCGGTCTCCTACTTCTACGAGGACCCGGTCGCCGGCACGGCCGACTGCCCGGCGGACGTCGCCGACAAGTGCGCCCGCGAGGTGCTGGCACTGGGCACCCCGCTGCTGTGGTGGACGGCGTGCTTCGCGATCTGCTTCGTGCTGTGGCGCTGGCTGTTCCGCCGCGACTGGCGCGCGGGCGCGATCGCCTGCGCCATCGCGGCGGGCTGGGCGCCGTGGCTGCACTACCAGGAGCGGACGATCTTCCTCTTCTACGCCGTGGTGTTCGTGCCCTTCCTGTGTCTGGCGGTCGCGATGCTGATCGGCGCCCTGCTCGGCCCGGCGGGCTCCGACGACCGCCGACGGGCGATCGGGGCAATCGGCTCGGGTGTGCTGGTGCTGCTGATCATCTGGAACTTCATCTACTTCTGGCCGCTGTATACGGGGACGCCGATTCCGATAGAGGAATGGCGCAACCGAATGTGGCTCGATACGTGGGTGTGACTTCTCACCCATCGGTTCCGGTCCGGTAACACCCGTCTCATTCTTCGCTGCTGTCCCGTAGAGTTCCCCGGGCTCATTGCTTGAACATGTTCAAGTTATGCAACGGGGTTGAGCGAAGCTCTAGCGGAGGGGGAACTGCCAGATGCACGACGGAACCAAAATCGCCATCATCGGGGGCGTGTTCGCGGTCGCGACCGTGGGGATCGGATACGGCGCGTACGCGACGTTCCTGGACGGCGGGGCGAACGACGGCGGGAGCGACGGGGCGAGGACCACGTCCCAGTCGGCCCCCGGAGCGTCCGGGCCGCCCACGGCGGACGAGATCGAGAAGACCGCCGCGGACTTCCTCGCGGCCTGGGCGGACGGCGAGGCCGAGAAGGCCGCGCAACTGACTGACAACGCAGTAGCCGCCCAGCCGCTGCTGGCCGGCTACCGGAACCGTGCCCATGTCTCCGAGGCAGTGATCACACCGGGGAAGCCGACCGGCGCGAAGGTGCCGTTCACGGTCGAGGCGACGGTGTCGTACGACGGCCGGAGCAAGCCCTGGTCATACGCCTCCGAGCTGACCGTGGTGCGCGGCGTGACGACCGGCAGGCCGCTGGTCGACTGGCAGCCGACGGTGCTCCACCCGAAGCTCGCCGAGGGCGCGGAGCTGACGACGTCGGAGGCCAAGGCCCCGCCGATCGAGGCCGTGGATCACGCGGGCGTGGAGCTGACGAAGGAGAAGTACCCGTCGCTGGGCCCGATTCTGGACCAGCTCCGCAAGAAGTACGGGGAGCAGGCGGGCGGAACGGCCGGCGTGGAGCTGGCCGTCACGTCGTCCGATCCGAACTCCGCCGACCAGACGCTGCTGACGCTGACCGAGGGCAAGGCGGGCACGCTCCGGACGACGCTGGACGCGGGCGTGCAGGCGGCGGCCGAGCAGGCGGTGAAACGCTACGGCGGGGCCTCGGTCGTCGCCGTCAAGCCGAGCACCGGAGAGATACGGGCCGTTGCCAACAGCAAGCCGGACGGCTTCAACACGGCGCTGCAAGGCGGGCAGGCGCCCGGCTCCACGATGAAGATCGTGACCGCGGCGATGATGATGGACCGGGGGCTGGTGAACGGTCCGGGGTCGAGGGTGGAGTGCCCGGCGACGGTCTCCTGGGAAGGTGTCGTCTTCCACAATCTGAACGACTTCGGGTACCCGACCACCTCCTTCAGGAACGCCTTCGCCCAGTCCTGCAACAGCACCTTCATCAAGCCGATCAAGCCGCTGGGGGCGAGCGCACATACGGCGCTCGGCGAGACGGCGCGCAAGTACTTCGGCATCGGCGAGGTCTGGAACACCGGAGTCGCCACGTTCGACGGCGACGTCCCGGTCTCCGCTGGGGCGGAGACCGCCGCCTCGTACATCGGCCAGGGCAAGATCCGGATGAACGCCCTCAATATGGCGTCCATCGCGGCGACCGCCAAGAGCGGCTGGTTCAAGCAGCCGGTCATCGTGGCGAAGTCGCTCGACGACCGCGACATCGCCACCGCTCAGCCGCTGCCGCACTCGATCGCGCAGTCGCTGCGGACGATGATGAAGAGCACGGCCGTCTCCGGGACGGGCAAGGCGGCGATGAGCGGCGTGTCCGGCAACAAGGGCGCGAAGACCGGCTCCGCGGAGGTCGACGGACAGGGCTCGTCCAACAGCTGGTTCACCGCGTACGCCGGCGACCTCGCCGCCGCGGCGGTCGTCCAGGCGGGCGGGCACGGCGGGGACGCGGCAGGACCGGTGGTGGCCTCCGTGCTCAACGCCCGCTGAGACAAGCCGAGGAGGCGGCGGCGGAGAAAGCGGAGGAGGAGGCGGGCCGGTCGGGGCCCGGGGCTTCAGACCGCGCCGGCCGCCGTCAGCGCTGCCACCGGCAGCAGCAGCGTCCACTGTGGCAGCCGCAGCAGCGGCTTCGACCAGTCGGCCGCCAGCGTCACCGCCAGGAAGGCGGCCGCGTAGACGACGAAGTGAGCGGCTATCAGCCAGCCCATGGCGTCGCCGCCGGGCCGGTCGGACAGTGCCAGCCAGATCAGCGCGGCGGCGGCCAGCACCAGATCGGCGCTGACCATATGCCATACGGCGTGCAGGGTCCGGCGCGGCTCGGCGTTGATCGCGCCGGCCAGGAGCGGCCGGACGACGTCGCGTCCGCCGGCGACGATGTGCACCGCCGCGACTCCCGCGGCGGTGACGCCCGCGGTCAGATACCAGCCGTTCATCGAGCCTCGATTCCCCGGCCGACGATGGCGGCCAGTTGTGCGGCGAGCTGCGGACCGGCGGGTTCGCCGAGGAGCCCGGTGTGGAAGAAGACGGCCCCTGCGAGCGTGTCGAGCACCAGGTCGACCGGGAGGTCGGGGTCTGCCTCTCCGCGCTGCACCGCCCGCTCGAACAGCTCGACCAGACGCGACTTGGCAGGAGCCAGGAACTGCGAGCGGATACGGGCCCGCAGTTCGGGACGGGCGGCGAAGTCGGCCAGCAGGCCGGGCAGGGCGGCCGCTGCGCCCGGAGCGGTGAACTCCCGGACCAGGGCGTCCAGAAGCACGGTGAGGTCGCCCCTCAGTGTGCCCGTGTCCGGTACGGGGACGGCCTCCGTCTGGGTGAACACCGCCTCGTACACCAGCTCCGCTTTGCCGGACCACCGGCGGTAGACGGTGTCCTTGCCGACGCCGGCCCGGGCCGCCACCGCGCCGATGGAGGTCGCGGCATAGCCTGCCTCGGCCAGCAGTTCGGCCGTGGCGGTCAGGATCGCTTGATGTGCGCGGCTGTCGCGCGGCCGTCCGCGCGGTGCATCAGGAGCTGCCATGACAGTAACCATACGGGACGACCCGTATGGTTACCAGCTCTGACAGGAAAGCGGGTCGCATGGCCACTACAACGACCGCTAGCGTGCGCCCATGAGCGATGCGGAGTCCCCGGCCAACGCCCACCCACGGTTCACCGCCGCGCTGCGCGAGCCGAACCCGGACGTCGGGGTGCGGCGGCTCCCGGCCGCCACCCGGGCCGCCACCCGGACCGGTGCCCGGACCGCGGCGGCCACGGCCGTCGGCAGCAAGGCAGGCCAGACCGGCCAGACAGGCGAGACGGGCGGGGCCGTCGAGACGGGCGAGACGGGTCAGATCGTCAGGTCGCTGATCGCCCACGTCGGCGGGACCCCCCTGGACCTGCGCGAGCGCACGGCGTGACGCCGCTCGTCGCGGCGGCGGTGCTGCTCGCGGCGTTCACACACGCCGCCTGGAACGCCGTCGCCCACCACATCAAGGACCAACTGGTCGCCTTCACGCTGATATCCGGCGGCGGGGCGGTGCTCGGCATGGTGCTCGCCTGCCTCACGCCCCTGCCGGCGGCCGCCTCCTGGCCGTATCTGGTCGCCTCGGCGCTGCTGCACGTCGGCTATCAGACCCTGCTGATGCGGTCGTTCAGCCTCGGCGACTTCGGACAGATGTATCCGATCGCCCGCGGCACCGCCCCGCTGGTCGTCACCGTCCTCGCGGCCGTCTTCGTCGGCGAGACTCTGCACGGCTGGCAACTGGCGGGCGTCGCGGTCGCCTCGGCCGGTCTGGTGGGCCTCGCGCTGTGGGGCATCCGGGGCCGTGCGGGCGCGGCCCGCCCGCACGGCCCTGCCGTACTCGCCGCGCTGGCGACCGGCCTGATGATCGCCGCGTACACGGTCGTCGACGGCGTCGGGGTGCGCGCCTCCGGCACCCCGCTGGGCTTCATCGCCTGGCTGATGGTCCTACAGGGCCTGCTGATCCCGGCGTACGCCTTCTGTGTCCACCGCGGCACGCTCCCCGGCCTGCTCCGCCCGCACGCGGGCCGCGGCCTCCTCGGCGCGGCCCTGTCGATCGCCGCGTACAGCCTCGTCCTGTGGGCCCAGACCCGCGCTCCGCTGGCCCCGGTCGCGGCGCTGCGCGAGTCCTCCATCATCGTCGGCGCGGCGATCGGGGCCGTGTTCTTCAAGGAGCGCTTCGGGGTCCACCGGATCGCCGCGGCGAGCGTGATGGCCGTGGGCATCGGCCTGATGCTGCGCTTCGGCTGACTTCCGTTCGGCTGACTTCCGTTCGGCTGCCCGCCTTCAGCTGATCCCCGTTCCACTTCCCCCGTTCACACGCGGCCGCTCAGTACAGCCCGGTCAGATACATCCCGGAGGCCCCGTAACCCGCCGTGTTGCGACAGGCGTGGTTCCCGCTCGGCCGGCCCTGGATGAGCGCCAGGCACCGCTGCTGGGCCAACTGGCCGTAGTGGTTGGGGTGCATGGACTCCTGGATGGGCCCCTGGGTCTCATTGCTGTCGATCCACCGGACCCATTCGCTCGCCGCCGCCGACGGCGGCTGGCTCGCACTCACCAGGCGGCTGGCCTTGGCGCAGACCTCACGCCCCTGGAGCATGTCCCGCAGATCCAGGAACTGCGCGCCCTTGGCCGCGGCCACCGCCCTCAGCCGGTCGGCGAGCTGCGGAACCAGCCCGTCACGCGCCCAGTCGGCGTCCTTGTTCCAGAACGGGCAGCCGCCGGTGTGGACTCTGGACCAGCCGCTCTCCGAGTAGCGGTTCTCGCTGCCGCGCGGGATCGGGGAGGGGTACGACTGGAGGACGATCCGGTACGCGGAGGAGCTGTAGCCCGCCCCCGACATCACCGCGCGGATCTCGTCGACGGCCTTGCCGACGTCCGCCATCACCGCGTCGATCTTCGAGTCGACCACGGCCTGCTGGTCGTCGTGGCAGTACGAGTACCAGATGATGTAGTCCTTGGCGCACTTCTCGATGATCGACGCGAAGCCCAGGTCATTGCCGCCGATGGACAGCGCGATCGTCTCGACGTCGTAGGAGGCGGCGACGGCCGCGAGCTGATCGGCCTGCGGAGCCTCGCCCTTGAACCACTGACCGCCGTTCGACGCCCGGAACACATTGCGCGTCGTCGCGCCCGAGCAGGCGAGGTTGACGACCGTGTCGGCCGCGCCCGCGGCGCCCTGCACCTCGGCGGAGTCGGAGCGGTGGCATCCGTTGGCCGCGGTCTGGCCGTACACCCGGCTCGGGTCGTATCCGCTCCCGGTCCACGCCCGGTCGGTGCCGGCCCGGCTGCCGCTGTTGGTCAGGCTGTTGCCCCGCCAACGGCCGGCCTCGCCGGAGATGTAACTGTCCCCCATGGACACGACGGCCGTGGGCCCGTACCCGGGACTGGCCGCGGCCGTCCCCGCCAAGCCCTGACCGAGGGCGGCGAGCCCCACGCCGACCGCGAGAGCCGCCCGGACCCAGGCGCGTCCGCGGCGCGGAACCAATCTGCTGACAGTGCGAAATCCGGACACGGCGGAACCCCATTGTTCGACCACGCCAGAGGTCGCAAACAGGACACCTCTGACGTCAGGCATACGGATATGACGAGGCCGCCGGCCGGTGGCATGCGGGAATCTCGCACGCCATGGCTTGTTACCGCTAGGTACAGCAAGGTCTCTTTTCGGTCACGCGGGCTGCCGTGCCCTTTTGCCGACGGGCGCGTTCCACCTTGCGGAAGCACGTGTGTGAAATCGTTCGGATACGGCTCGACTGCAAGGAGGCCACAGGTGGCAGGTTTTTTGGACCGGGCTAAGGAACAGGCTCAATCCGCCCTGAACCAGGGCAAGCAGAAAGTCGACGAGGTCCAGGCGCAGCGGGCCGGAAACGACCTGCTGAAGCGCCTCGGAGCCGCCTACTACGCGGAGAAGAGGGGCAACGGCGCCCCGGACGCCACACAGCAGGCATTGAGCGCCCTCGAGGCCCACATCGCGACGCACGGGGACGGCTTCCTGCGCGGCTGACCCGCCCCCGCCCGCCCCCACTCGCCGCGGCGGCGAAACGACCGCCGCCCTGCCACAGGAAGGCCCTCACAGCGTCATCGCTGTGAGGGCCGACTCGTCAGCCGTCCCAAAGGCGATCAGCGACGACGACTTCGCCGAGCAGGAGGTCGCCCGGCTCGTCGCGCTCGGCATCCGCTGCCCACCCCGCGGCGGCGCGGTCCCATCCCCTTGACGAAAGAGATAGGGGCACCCCCCGCACCCCCGGCCGCGGGGAGTGAACCGCTGACCGGCCGCCGCGCGTCCCTGCTCAGCATGGGGACGGTCTCGTACTGGACGCGGCAGCTGCTTCGCTTCGGGTGGATGCAGGCGCGGTGCTGTGCTTTCGCCGTGGCGCTCGTCGGAGGGATCGCCGTGTCGGGGGTGTTGCCCGAGATGCCGGTGGCCCGGTACGACCTCGTCCTGGTGTACGGGATCGGGCTGAGCCTGCTGGCGTGGAAGGTGGGGTGGGACGAGGCGCGCGATCTCGCCGTCATCGGCGGGTGTCATCTGATCGGGCTGCTCTTCGAGCTGGTCAAGGTGCGGATGGGATCGTGGAGTTATCCCGAGGAGGCGTGGACCAAGGTCGCCGGGGTGCCGTTGTACGGCGGGTTTCTGTATGCGGCCGTGGGGAGTTATGTCTGCCGGGCGTGGCGGCTGTTCGAGCTGCGGGTCGACGGGTACCGGCCGCGGGTGATGGCGGTGCTGGCCGCCGCCGTGTATCTGAACTTCTTCACGCATCACTGGCTGCCGGACGTCCGCTGGGTGCTGGCCGTGCTGCTGCTGGCCGCGGCCGCCGGGACATGGGTGCGGTTCACGATGGGGGCGCGGGAGTACCGGATGCCGCTGGCGCTTTCGTTCGTACTGATCGGGTTCTTCCTGTGGGTGGCGGAGAACGCCGCGACGTATGTGGGCGCGTGGAGCTATCCGCACCAGCTCGGCGGCTGGCAGCCGGTGTCGGTGGCGAAGTTCGGGGCGTGGGCGCTGCTGATCAGTGTGACGTTTGTGCTGGCGGCGGGGTCGGGGGCGCGGCGACCGACTGGGCGAAGCCCGTGTTGACGGCGCGCAGGCCGCCGTCAAGGCGGAGTGTGGCGCCGGGGATCCAGGCGGCGTCGGAGGAGGCGAGGAAGGCGACCGCCGCGGCGATGTCGTCCGGTTCGCCGCCGCGGCCGAGGGGATAGAGGCGGGCTCGGCGAGCAGCACCCTGGCCCCTTCCGACGCCAGCCGGCGCGCGATCGCCTCCCCCGATGCCCCGTGCCCCGTGCCCCGTGCCCCGCCGGTGATGACCGCCCCGCGTCCCTCGAAACGTCTCACAGGGTCGAACGTACTGCCCTGATCAGCGCCTGCGCACGGGGATCGGCGGTAACGGACTGACGCATGCCGTTGGTTGTGTAGCCGAAGGCGATGCCTGACTCGGGGTCGGCGAAGCCGAGGGGGCCGCCGCGGCCGGGGTGGCCGAAGGAGCCGGGGCCAAGCAGGGGGGAGGCCGGGCTGTGGAGCATATAGCCGAGGCCGAAGCGGGTGGCGACGACCAGGACCCGGTCCGGGCCGGCGGACTCCTCCGCGCGGGCGAGGGCGAGGGTCGCCGGGGCGAACAGCCGCGGCCCGCCGTCCGCCTCGCCGATTGTGGCGGCGTAGAAGCGGGCGAGGGCGAGGGCGGTGGAGATGCCGTTGGAGGCGGGGAGTTCGGCGGCGCGGTAGGCGGGGGTGTTCTCGTCGGGGAGCGGTTCGACGGCGGCGAAGGCGCGCCGGGTGAGCGAGTCGGGGTCGCGGTAGGCGTCGGCGACGGAACGCTTGGGGCGCAGCCGCAGCCCGCCGCCGTCCGCCGCGGCGGGCTCGGCGACGGGGCCGATGCGGCCGACGCGGTGCGCCTCGCCGTCCGGCAGGCCGATCCAGAAGTCGAGGCCGAGGGGGGCGGCGATCTCCTCGGCGACCCAGGCGCCCAGGGTGCGTCCGGTGACGCGCCGTACGAGTTCCCCGAGCAGCCAGCTGAAGGTGTGGGCGTGGTAGCCGTGTTCCGTGCCCGGCTCCCAGGCGGGCGGCTGTGCGGCGAGCGCGGCCGGGCCGCTCTCTCCGTCGAGCGCCTCGGCCACGGTGAGCGGGCGGTCCGGGGCGGGCAGCCCGGCGCGGTGGGTGAGCAGATGCCGGACGAGGACCCGCTCCTTGCCCGCGGCCTTGAATTCCGGCCAGTACGTGCCCACCGGCGCGTCCAGGTCGATCTGACCGCGCTGGTGGAGCAGGAGGAGTACGGCGGCGGCGACGCCCTTGGTGGCGGAGTGGACGATATGAGCGGTGTCTGCGGTCCACGGCTCGACGCCGTCGACGTCGCGTGTGCCGGCCCACAGGTCGACGACCTTGCGGCCGTGCCGGAAGACGGCGACGGCCGCGCCGCGTTCGCCGCGCTGCTGGAAGTTACGGAGGAAGGCGTCGCGGACGGCCTCGTAGCCGTCCGCGAAAGTGCCGCATATGTCCGCTGTGTCCGTGATGTCCATGGGGGTCGCCGTACCGCTCATCAGACCATGGTGCATGCCGTCGCAGACCGCCCCTCGCCGGGGGCTCAGCGGACGGCCGCCCTCGGGTCGAAGCCGAACGGCAGCTCCAGCCGGTGCCCGCGCATCAGCTCCTCGTCGGCGAGCAGGTCCCCGGTCCGGCCGTCCGCCGCGATCACTCCGTCGCTGAGGATCGCCGCGCGCGGGCACAGCTCCAGCGCGTACGGCAGGTCGTGGGTGACCATCAGCACGGTGACGTGCAGGGACCGCAGGATCTCGGCGAGCTCGCGGCGCGAGGCGGGGTCGAGATTGGAAGAGGGCTCGTCGAGGACGAGGATCTCCGGCTCCATGGCGAGCACGGTCGCCACCGCGACCCGGCGGCGCTGCCCGAACGACAGATGGTGCGGGGGCCGGTCCGCGTACGCGTCCATGCCGACCCGGCGCAGCGCGGTCGTCACGCGCTCGTCCAGCGCCGCGCCGCGCAGTCCGGCGGTCGCGGGCCCGAAGGCCACGTCCTCCCGGACGGTCGGCATGAAGAGTTGGTCGTCCGGGTCCTGGAAGACGATCCCGACGCGGCGGCGGATCTCGGCGAGATGAGCCTTGGCCACGGGCAGTCCCGCGACCGTGACCGTGCCGACGCCTCCGCCGAGGATGCCGTTGAGGTGCAGGACGAGGGTGGTCTTGCCCGCGCCGTTGGGGCCGAGCAGGGCGACCCGCTCCCCGCGCCCGATGGTGAGATCCACGCCGAACAGGGCCTGGTGGCCGTCGGGGTAGGCGTAGGCGAGGCCCTTGACCTCAAGGGACGGCGCGTCGGCCGTCGATGCTTCCGCCGTCGATGCTTCGGTCTTACGGGTCATAGCGTGGTCCAGCCCAGCAGACAGACCGCGAGCGCGGTCAGCGGAAGCGCCGCGGCCCCGGCCCACTGGGCCCGGCTCACGGCGGTGTCGTCGGTCAGCGGCATGGTCCCGGTGTAGCCCCGGCTGACCATCGCCAGATGCACCCGCTCGCCGCGTTCGTAGGAGCGGATGAAGAGCGCGCCCGCCGTCTTGGCGAGCACGCCCCAGTGCCGTACTCCGCGCGCCTCGAAGCCGCGCGAGCGGCGGGCGATCGACATCCGGCGCAGCTCGTCGGCGATCACGTCGCCGTAGCGGACCATGAAGGAGGCGATCTGCACGAGCGTCGACGGCAGCCGCAGCCGCTGCAGCCCGAGCAGCAGTTCGCGCAGTTCGGTCGTGGAGGCGAGGACGACGGACGCGGCGACGCCGAGGGTGCCCTTGGCGAGGATGTTCCACGCGCCCCACAGGCCGGGCACGCTGAGCGCGACTCCCAGGAACCGTGTCTGCTCGCCCGGCACGACGAACGGCATCAGCAGCGCGAAGGCGACGAACGGGATCTCGATCAGCAACCGGCGCAGCAGGAAGCCGGGCGGGATGCTCGCCGCGGCCGCGACCGCGGCGAGCAGCGCCGCGTACACCCCGAACGCCCACACCGCCTCGCGCGGCGTGGAGACGACGACCAGCACGAAGCAGAAGACGGCGACGAGCTTGCAGTGCGCGGGCAGCCGGTGCACGGGCGAGTGCCCGTGCCGGTAGAGCTTGTGCGTATGACCCGCTCCCATGTCAGGCGGTCACCGCGCTTCCGGTACGCGGACGTCGGCGGGGCCGGCCTCGGCCGAACGGCGGCGGCGCACGGCCCAGAAGATCCCGGTGCCGGCGGCCACGGTCGCGCCGACGCCGATGACTCCGGCGAGGCCGCCGGAGAGCCGGGCGTCGTCGACGTCCTTGACGCCGTAGTCGGCGAGCGGCGAGTCGGCGGCGGCATGTTCCTCGGCCGAGGCGTCGAAGCCCTTGTCGGAGGCGACCTTCTCCAGACCGTCGGGGTCGCCGGAGGCGTAGAAGGAGACGACCCCGGCGAGGACGAGGGAGGCGACGAGGCCCGACAGCCAGAACGTACGCGTACGGGCACGGGGCCTGGCGGCAGGCGCCGCGGAGGCGGCCGCCACCCCGGTCCCGTGGGCCGTGCCCACGGGAGCGTCTGCGCCGTCCGCGGCGGAGACGGGGCGGACACCCGGCCCGGCCACGGCGGGCGCGTCACCGGCGGCTCCCGCGGCGCCGGACGCCGGGCGCGCGCGGTCCGCGTCGACCAGTTCGCCGCCCACGCGCAGCTTCAGCGGGACGGCCAGATCCCGCGCCCCGTACACCAGGTCGGGCCGCACCGCGAGTACCGCGCCCACCGTGGCCATGGTGATCAGGGCTTCGCCGATGCCGATCAGGACATGGACGCCGACCATCGCGGTCAGCACCGAGCCGACCGGCACCTCGGTGACCCCGCCGATCGCGTACAGCAGGGTGAACGCGGCGGCGGAGGCCGGTACGGACACCAGGGCCGCGGCGAAGGAGGCGGCGGTGACCGAGCGGCGGGTGCGCGGCAGGACCCTGACCAGCCCGCGGAAGAGCCCGTACGCCACGACGACCGTGACCACGCCCATGACGGTGATGTTCACTCCGAGGGCGGTCAGCCCGCCGTCCGCGAACAGGACGCCCTGCATCAGCAGGACTACCGCGATGCACAGCACGCCCGTGTACGGCCCGACGAGGATCGCGGCGAGCGCCCCGCCCAGCAGATGGCCGCTGGTGCCCGCCGCAACGGGGAAGTTCAGCATCTGCACGGCGAAGACGAACGCGGCGACGAGCCCGGCGAGGGGCGCGAGCCGGTCGTCGTCACCGCCCAGCTCGCGGCGGGAGCCGCGCAGGCTGACGGCCACGGCGCCGGCGGCGGCGACCCCGGCCGCCGCGGACACGGGCGCGTCGATGAATCCGTCGGGTACATGCATGGCGGGCTCCGCGGTGGGACAGACGCGTGGGGACAGACGAGTTTCGGACAGCAGACGGCAGGCAGCCGGGCAGGCGGATGCCCGGCTGACCGTTCGATGATGAGGCTACCTGCAAATACTTTGCAATAGCGGGGTGGTTACGAATAGGCCGGACTTGGGCCCTCCGGACCTGCTACCGGGCCGTCCAGACCAGGAGTAAAAACGTCGAAACATGGAAGATTAGGAGCAAATAAGGTGAGCGTGAGGAGGCGGTCCATGTCCCCCACCGTCGAAGAACACGCCAGAGCCCGGATCGTCACCGACGCTCCCCAGTACCGTCAGGTGCGCGTCACCCTGGGCTATGACCCGTCCGACCACCCCTCCGAGGTGCGCTTCTCCTTCCCCTCCGGGCGCGCCTGGGAGTTTCCGCGCGATGTGCTGGAGCAGGGGCTCCGCGGGCCTGCCCGCAGCGGCGACGTGGAGGTCTGGCCATGCGGCCGGGTGCAGACCGTGGTCGAGTTCCATACCCCGGACGGAGTAGCGGTGGTGCAGTTCGACTCCTCGGAGTTGAAGCGCTTCCTGCGCCACACGCGCGAAGCGGCCGGGTCAGTCACCCGAGGGTGACGGACCCGGCTGCCGTGCGCGCCGGCCTGCGCCGCAGGATCAGCTGGGGGGGCGGCCGTGTGACCGGCTCCGTGATCAGTCGCCTCCGAGAGGCCGCCTCCGAGACCGGCCGGATGATCAGCCGACGGGGGCTCAGACCCGTGCCAGCTCGCGCTCTTCGTCCGGATCGTCCTGCTGACGGCCGGAGTCCGCCAGCTCCCTGTGCAGCTTCTCGCCCTCGACGTCCACATTCGGCAGCGCCCGGTCCAGCCAGCGCGGCAGCCACCACGCCTTGTGACCCAGCAGCGCCAGCACCGCCGGCACGATCGCCATGCGGACGACGAACGCGTCGAAGAAGACCGCGATCGCGAGGCCAAATCCGATCATCTTCACCATCTGCTCGCTGGAGCCGATGAAGCCCGCGAAGACGGCGATCATGATGACGGCCGCGGCGGTGACCACCCGCGCCCCGTGCTTGAAGCCGGTGACGATCGCCTCGCCGGGCCGCTGCCCGTGGACGTACGCCTCCCGCATCCGGGTGACCAGGAAGACCTCGTAGTCCATGGCCAGTCCGAAGACGACGCCCACCATGAAGATCGGCATCATCGACATGATCGGGCCGGTCTGCTCAACGCCGAACAGCGAGCCGAGCCAGCCCCATTGGAAGACGGCGACGACCGCGCCCAGCGCCGCGACGACGGAGAGCAGGAAGCCGAACGCCGCCTTGAGGGGCACGAGCACCGAGCGGAAGACGACCGTCAGCAGCAGGAAGGCGAGTCCGACGACGAGCGCCAGATAGGGCACGAGCGCGTCGTTCATCCGCTGCGAGAAGTCGATGTTCATCGCGGTGGCGCCGGTGACCAGAACATCGTCGCCGTTGGCGTCCCGGATGGTGTGGACGAGCTCCTCGGTCTCGGCGGAGGACGGCCGGTCCTTGGGAACGACCGTGATCATCGCGGTGTCGCCGGCCTCGTTCGGGGTCGGCGGGGTGACGGCGGCGACGCCGTCCAGCTTCCGGATCTCCTCGGCGGTGCGGTCGGCCGCGGCCCGGTCACCGTCCACGACGACCAACAGCGGACCGTTGAAGCCCGGCCCGAAGCCCTCGGACAACAGGTCGTACGCCCGGCGCTGGGTGGTGCTGGTCGGCTGCGAGCCGTCGTCGGGCAGGCCCATCTGCAGCGAGGAGACCGGTACGGCGGCGGCGCCGAGGCCGACGACGGCCAGCAGCAGCACGGCGACCGGACGGCGCAGCACGAACCTGGACCAGCGGGTGCCCATGTTCGGCTTCCCGGCCTCCTGCCGGGAAGCCTTCTCAAGGGACGGCTTCCCGGCCGCCTCGGCCCCTTCGGCCCCCTCGGCCGACTTGGCCGACTCGGCCGCCT
Source organism: Streptomyces chengmaiensis (assembly GCF_029846775.1). NCBI lineage: Bacteria > Bacillati > Actinomycetota > Actinomycetes > Kitasatosporales > Streptomycetaceae > Streptomyces > Streptomyces chengmaiensis. The sequence goes on along the minus strand of NZ_JARWBG010000008.1, from coordinate 129,620 downwards.
TGCGCGCCTTGCGGCCCACGACGCGCTTGCCCGCGAAGCCGAGCAGCGCCGGGATGAGGGTGAGCGCGATCAGCACGGCGATCACGACCGTGCCGCCCGCCGCGACGCCCATCTTCGTGAGCATCGGGATGTTGACGACCGCGAGGCCGACCAGGGCGATGACGACGGTCAGCCCGGCGAAGACGACCGCGGAGCCCGCGGTGCCGACCGCCCGGCCCGCCGCGTCCTCGCGCTCCCGGCCCTCGGCCAGCTCGGCGCGGTAGCGGGAGACGATGAACAGGGCGTAGTCGATGCCGACCGCCAGGCCGATCATCATTGCGAGCGTCGAGGTGGTGGAGCCCAGGTCGAGGACACTCGCCAGCGCCGTGATGGTGGAGACGCCGATGCCCACACCGATGATCGCGGTGAGCAGCGGCAGACCGGCCGCGACCAGCGAGCCGAAGGTGATGACGAGGACGACCGCCGCCACCATCACACCGATGATCTCGCCCACGCCGGACTCCGGGACGGTCTGCAGCGCGTCGCCGCCGATCTCCACGGTCAGCCCGGCGTCGCGCGCCTCGGTTCCGGTCTCCTTGAGGGCCTCGCGGGTGTCGTCGGTCAACTCCATGGAGTTGACCTTGTATGTGACCGACACATAGGCCGTGGAGCCGTCCTGGGAGACGGCCTTGGCGGCGTACGGGTCGGTGACGGAGGCGATCTGGTCGGAGCCGGACTTCAGCTCCTCGACCGCCTTGTTCACCTCGGCCTTGTGGCCGGGTTCCGTCATCTTCCCGCCGTCGGGGGCCTTGAAGACGACCCGGGCGGTCGCGCCGTCGGCGCTGGCGGCCGGGAAGCGCTCTTCCAGCAGGTCGAAGGCCTTCTGGGCCTCCGTGCCCGGTATGGAGAAGGAGGCAGAGGTCGCGACGGGCGCGGTGGCCGCGCCGACCCCGGCAAGAACGAGGAGCGCCACCCACAGCAGGGCGACGAGTCGACGCCGCCGGAAGGCGGTCCGTCCGAGTCTGTAGAGGAACGTGGCCATGAGGGCTTACTCCCGGGTGTGAGGTGAACAGGGCATGGGGAGCCGGCCCGACGACGAGAGCGGCGCGCGTCAGGTGCTGTGCGATACGGGGAGGTACGGGTGGTGCGGATAGTGCGGTGGTGCGGGGTCTAGGCGCCGAGGGCGGGGAGGACCACGGCGTCGAGATAGTCGCTGAGGAATTCCTGGTCGGGGTCGCGGTCTTCGATGAGCTGCCGGGCGATGAACGCCCCGACGAGCATGTGCGGCACGAAGTCCAGGGCCCGGTTGTCCGCGCTGACCTCGCCCCGGTCCACGGCCCGCTTGAGCATCGCGTCGAGTCCGGTGATCTCGGGCGCGATCAGCAGCTCCCGCAGGGCCTTGTGGAGATCGGGATTCTGGTGGATGGCCTGGGCCAGACCCCGCATCAGCGCGGAGTCCTTCTCCAGCTGGCAGTCATCGGTGCGGGCGAGCATCGCATGGAGGTCGCTGCGCAGGGCGCCGGTGTCGATGTCGTGCATGTTCACCGGCTTGTTGTGCCGCAGCGCCGTGACGACCAGCTCCGGCTTGCTCCGCCACTGGCGGTAGAGCGTTGCCTTGCTGGAGCGGGTGCGGGCCGCGACGGCGTCCATCGTCAGCGCGTCGTACCCCACTTCGCGGAGCAGATCGAGCACGGCCTCGTACAGCTCCGCCTCGCGTTCGGGAGTGAGCCGGCTTCTGACAGTCATGGCGGCTTCTCCTCTCCGGCCTGTGTGCGGCGATTGACGAACGAAACGGTTTCGTACACCGACTGTACTCCGACCCGCCAGCGAAACGAAATCGTTTCGCTTGTGGTCTCGGTCACGGCCGTTCCGGCCACGGCGAGCGGACGTGCCCGAGTTGCCGCGCCCGGCGCGCGTGGAAAGCATTGACAGGTGAGCCATGACGTCGCGTATCTCCGCTTTCCGCATCTGCACGGCGACATGCTGTGCTTCGCAGCCGAGGACGACCTCTGGATCGCTCCCCTGGCGGCCGAGGACACACGGCCGGGCCGCGCCTGGCGGCTCACCGTCGACCGGACGCGGATCGGCCACCCCCGCTTCTCCCCGGACGGCCGCCGGATCGCCTTCACCACCTGGCGCAGCCTCGACCCCGAGGTGCATCTCGCGCCGGTCGACGGCGGCCCGGCGCGGCGGCTCAGCTACTGGGGCTCGACCGACACGCGGGTGTGCGGCTGGACCCCCGACGGCCATGTCCTTGCCGTCTCCTCGCACGGCCAGCCGTTCTCGTACTTCTCCTGGGCGTACAGCATCCCGCTGGACGGCACGCCCGGCGGGCAGCTGCCGTGGGGCCCGTGCTCCGACATCGCGGTCGCCGACGTGGACGGCGTACGCAAGACCCTGCTGCTCACCGGGAAGCCCCCGCACGAACCGGCCTCCTGGAAGCGGTACCGGGGCGGGGCGACGGGACGGCTGTGGCTGCACGGCGAGCGCCTGCTGCCGGATCTGGACGGCCATCTGGACTGCGCGATGTTCGTGTCCGGCGCCAGGGCCGGCCTGCGGATCGCGTTCCTCTCCGACCACGAGGGCGTCGGCAACCTCTACTCCTGCCTCCCCGACGGAAGCGATCTGCGGCGCCACACCGATCATGACGCCTTCTATGCCCGCCACGCCTCNTGCGGCGCCACACCGATCATGACGCCTTCTATGCCCGCCACGCCTCGAGCGACGGTCGCAGGGTCGTGTACCAGTGCGCGGGCGATCTGTGGCTCGTGGACGACCTGACCGTCCCGGACGCCCGCCCGCGCAAGCTGGAGGTCCGGCTCGGCGGGCCGCGCGCCGGACGCCGCCGCTACCAGGTGCCCGCCTCCGGCCATGTGAACGCCCTCTCCGTCGACACCACCGGGCGCGCCAGCGCCGTCTGCGTACGCGGCAGCCTCTACTGGCTCACCCATCGCGACGGGCCCTCCCGCACCATCGCCGACACACCCGGGGTGCGGGTCCGGCTGCCGGAGATGCTGGGCGTCGGCGGCCAGGTGGCCTATGTGACGGACGCGGAGGGCGAGGACGCCGTCGAGATCGCCTATCTGCCGCGGGCCAGCGGGGACCGGCCGCCGCGGCGGCTGGCCTCCGGGCGGCTGGGCCGGGTGCGGGAGCTGGTGGCCGACCCGGACGGGGAGCGGCTGGCGATCGCCTCGCACGACGGGCGGCTGCTGCTGGTCGACGCCGCGGAGGAGTCCGCCGGGGAGGTGACGGAGCTGATCCGGTCCGTCAACGGGCCGGTGCGGGATCTGGCGTTCTCGCCGGACGGGGGCTGGCTGGCCTGGTCGCAGCCGGGCGTCGGGCGCTCGCTGCGCCAGATCAAGCTGGCCCGGATCGCCGACCGGACGATCGTGGACGTCACGAACGGCCGTTTCGAGGACGAGAATCCGGTCTTCACCCGCGACGGCCGCTATCTGGCGTTCCTGTCGTGGCGCGGCTTCGACCCGGTGTACGACGTGCACACCGGCGATCTGTCCTTCCCGTTGGGCTGCCGCCCGTATCTGGTGCCGCTGTCGTCGGCGACGCCCTCGCCGTTCGCGCTCTCGCCGGAGGGGCGGCCCGCGGCCGGCGGGCTCGATCCGCTGGGCGCGCCGGGCGAGGGGGCGGTGACGGTGGAGACGGAGGGACTGGAGAGCCGGGTGACCCCGTTCCCGGTGTCCGCCTCCAAGTACTCGTCGCTGCGGCCGGTGGCAGGGGGCGGACTGGTCTGGCTGCGCTGGCCGATCTCCGGCGCGCTGGGTGAGACCTTCGTCAATCCGGCGGACACCTCCGGCCGCCCCACCCTGGAGCACTTCGACATCAGCAAGGCGCGGCGCACCGAACTCGTGGGCCATCTCGACTCGTTCGCCGTCAGCGGCGACGGGACCCGGCTGGTCGTCGTGGACGAGGGCGATCTGCGGGCCGCCCCGGCGACGGAGCTGGGCGACGTCGACTCGACCGTCTATCTGGACCTGCGGCGGATCATGCACGAGGTGGATCCGGGGGCCGAGTGGCGGCAGGCCTACGAGGAGGCGGGACGGGTCATCCGCGCGTACTTCTGGGACCCGGGGATGTGCGGGATCGACTGGGACGAGGTCCTCGACCAGTACCGGCCGCTCGTCGAACGGGTCGCGTCGCCGGACGAGTTCGCGGATCTGCTGCGCGAAGTGCTGGGCGAGCTGGGCACCTCGCACGCGTACGTCACTCCCGCACGGCGCAACGAGGGGCCGCCGCACTACCAGCGGGCGATCGGGCTGCTGGGCACGAACCTGGCGTGCCGGGACGGCCGGTGGACGGTGAAGCGGATTCTGCCCGGCGAGTCCTCCGACTCCAAGGCGCGCTCGCCGCTGGCGGGCATGGGGGTGCGGGAGGGCGCGGTCCTCACCCATGTGGACGGTCGTCCGGTCGATCCGGTGACCGGCCCCTATCCGCTGCTGGCCGGCGCGGGCGGCACAACGGTGGAGCTCACCTTCCAGGCGGCGGAGGCGGCAGAGGCTGTGGAGGCGGCAGAGGCGGCGGAGGCTGTGGAGGCCGCGGAGGGCGGGGAGGGCGGGGAGGCCGCGGACCGCGGTGGAGGCGGGAGAGCCGCAGACGGCGGTGAACGCGGGAGAGCCGCGGACGGCGGTGAACGCGGGAGAGCCACGGACGGCGGGGAGGCCGCGGACGGCGGTGAACGCGGGAGAGCCACGGACGGCGGTGAACGCGGGAGAGCCGCGGACGGCGGGGAGCGCGTGGGACGGGCGGGGCGCTCCCGGCGGGTGGCGGTGGTGCCGCTGGTGGACGAGCGGCCGCTGCGGTACCAGGACTGGGTGGCCAAACGGCGGGCCGTCGTACGGGAGCTGAGCGGCGGCAAGTGCGGCTATCTGCACATCCCCGACATGGGGGGCTCGGGGTGGGCGCAGTTCAACCGCGATCTGCGGCTGGAGGTCTCCCGGCCCGCGCTCATCGTGGACGTCCGCGGCAACGCGGGCGGGCACATCAGCGAGCTGGTGATCGAGAAGCTCACGCGGAAGATCCTCGGCTGGGACCTGACGCGCGACGCACAGCCCGTCTCCTACACCTCGAACGCGCCGCGCGGGCCGGTGGTCGCGCTCGCCGACGAGGCCACCTCGTCCGACGGCGACATGATCACGGCGGCCTTCAAGCTGCTGGGGCTGGGACCCGTGGTGGGGAGCCGGACATGGGGCGGGGTGGTGGGGATGACCGGACGGCACCGGCTGGGGGACGGAACGGTGATCACGGTGCCGATGAACGCGGCGTGGTTTGACGCGTACGGGTGGTCGGTCGAGAACCGGGGCGTGGAGCCGGACGTGGAGGCGCTGCGGACGCCGCTGGACTGGGCGGAGGGCCGCTATCCGGTTCTGGCCGAGGCGGTGCGGATCGCGCTCGGCCTGCTGGCCGAACACCCCGCGGCGGAGCCGCCGGGCTACGACGCGCTCCCGGACCGCCGCCGGCCGAAGCTGCCGGGGCGCGGGGGGTAGGTCTTCATTACAGCCCCTCCGGACAGCCCCTCCGGCGTCTGAGGAGCGGGGTCCGGGGCGGCTCCCCGGCTTTCGGGAAGGGGCGGGGTGGGGGAAACGCCCCCGCCCCCGCCTCAGGCGTCGTAGTCCATGTTCAGGGTCTCAGGCGTCGTAGTCCATGTTCAGGCGGTCCAGTTCCTCCTGCATCGCCCGCCGCGTCTCGTCGTTCTCCTGCTGCTGTGGCTTCCGCTGCCGCCGCTGTTCCTGCTCCCGCGCGCCGCCCTTCGTCTTCTGCGCGCGTTCCTTCCGTTCCTGCTCCTTGCCCCGGGACCGGGGCTCAGGCTGGTCCTTCATGCCCATGAGGGTTCACTTCCTACACGAGTGGGGGGAAGCCGCAGGGCGACACGTCCCGCGGCGGGACCAGCCTGGCATGTAGCGTCATACCGCGCATTTCGATCATTCGCGCTGGGTACGAGTGCCTCCCGCGGCTCCCCGCGCCGCCTCGTCCGCCGCGCCTCCCGCCCCCACGAGCCCGGCCCGCACCGCCCCCAGCCGTGGCTCAAAACGCCGCATCTCGCGCTGACCGGCCAGGCCGACGAGCGTCGGCAGATATCCGCGCACGGACTGCATCCCGCGCAGCCACCACTGCCCGTACACATGCGCCGAGCGGCGTTCGATCCCGGCGACGAGCCGGTCGACTGCCGGTCCCAGGGGGTAGGTCCGGTTCGAGGGCCACGGCAGCCGCTGCCGCAGTTCGCGCATCACCTCGTACTGGTCCGCCCCGCGCACCATGTCGGTGTCGGTCCAGGACAGATAGCCGACCCCGACGCGGACGCCCTTGTGGCCCACCTCCGCGCGCAGGCTGTGCGCGAACGCCTCGACGCCCGACTTGGACGCGCAGTACGCCGTCATCATCGGCGCTGCCGTGATCGCCGCCAGTGAGGCGATCTGCAGGAAGTAGCCGCGGCTCGCCGTCAGCGCGGGCAGGAAGGCGCGCGCGGTCACCGCGCCGCCGATCAGATTGACCTCGATGACCCGCCGCCATGTCTCGGGGTCGGAGTCGGCGAACGGCCCTCCCGCCGCGACGCCCGCGTTCGCCACCACGATGTCGACCTTGCCGAAGCGTTCCTTGACCTCCGCGGCGACCCGGGCCATCGCCTCATGGTCGGTGACGTCCGCGAACCAGTGCTCGCTCTCGGCGTGCAGCCGCTCCGAGACCCTCTTGAGCTCCTCCGGCTCCAGGCCGACGAGCGCCACCTTCGCGCCCCGCGCGGACAGCTTGCGGGCCAGCAGCTCGCCCACGCCCCGCGCCGCGCCCGTGACCACCGCGACCCGGCCCTCCAGGGACACCCTGCTCATACGGCTCGCTTCCCCTCTGCTTCTGCTTCCGCTCCGGACACTTCGGCGTTGGTGACATACGTGCGGACGAGGTCGCGGAGCCTGTCCGTGATCGCCTCAGGGGCCTCCACCGGCGTCATATGGCCCACTCCCGCGAGCTCTGCCAGCTCCCGGCACTGCGGCAGCGCGGCGGCCAGCCGCCGGGCGTGCACTGCCGGGGTGAGCCGGTCGGCCGTGCCCGCCACCACCACGGCGGGCGCCTTCAGCTCCCGTACGCCCGCGTCCAGGTCGAGCCCGGCGAGCACCTCGGACCAGGCGACGCGGGTCGTGCGCGGGCAGGCGTGCACGATGCGGGCGCAGGCGTCGACCCGCTCCGGCGCGGAACCGGGGCCCATGGTGGCGTACTTGAGGATCCGCCGGGAGACGGCGGTGACCGGGCCCATCGGGGCGCGTGCGCCGAGGACCAGACCGGTGAGCCGGGTCCGCAGCCGTCCGGGGCGCAGCGGCAGCACCCGTGACTCGTCGACGAGGCGCGAGCTTCCGGTGCTGCACAGCAGCACCGCCGCGGCGTGCTCGGCGAAGGCGGGCCGCCCGGCCGCGGCCATCAGGGTCATGCCGCCCATGGAGTGGCCGCCGAGGACGGCTTTCTCGCCCGGCGCGAGGGCGGTGCGCAGCACTGCCTCCAGATCGTCCGCGAGGGCTTCGACGCCGACGGCAGAGGGCGCCGTACGGCCGTGCCCCCGCTGGTCGTAGGCGATGACCCGGCAGCCGTCCGCGGCCAGGTCCCGTATCTGCGCGGCCCAGAACCGAGTCGAGCAGGTCCAGCCATGGGCCAGCACGACGGCCGGCGCGCCCTCGGGGCCGTGCACCTCGACATGTATCCGCGATCCGTCGGCGGAGAGGGCCGTCAGCTCCCGCCGGGGAATCGGCTCCGGCCGCGGAGTCGGCTCCCGCCTCGGAGTCGGCTCGCTCATGCCACGGCCTCCGAGGCCTTCCGCGCGGGGGCGCCGGACTGCCGCGGGCCCCTCAGGACCTCGTACTCCGTGAGGTCCACGCGCCGGGTGGCGTTGCGGAACTCGGTCGTGGTGCCCGGCCAGAGGGTGGTGTTGCGGCCGTTGGCGTCCAGGTACCAGCTCTTGCAGCCGGTGTTCCAGACGGTGCGTTCCATCCGCCGCTGGACGGTGCGGTTCCAGGCGTGCACGGCGGAGGGGCGGGGGGCGAGCGCCGCGCGGCCGCCGAGGACGGTCAACTGCCGCAGGTAGTCCGCCAGATAGTTCAGCTGGGACTCGATCATCAGGATCATGGAGGAGTTGCCGAGGCCGGTGTTGGGGCCGATCACGGTCATCCAGTTGGGGAATCCCGCGGCGGTCGCTCCGCGCAGCGACTCCATGCCGTCCTTCCACGCCTCCGCGAGCGTGATCCCGTCCGCGCCGACGACGCGGTCCGCGATCGGCAGGTCGGTGACGTGGAACCCGGTGGAGAAGACGATCGCGTCCGCCTCCGCCTGCGTGCCGTCCGCCGCGACGAGCGTGCTGCCGCGCACCTCGGCGAGGCCGGAGGCCACCAGATCCACATTGGGGCGGGTGAGGGCCGGGTAGTAGTCGCTGGAGAGCAGGATGCGCTTGCAGCCGATGCGGTACGACGGCGTCAGCCGGGCCCGCAGGTCCGGGTCCTTCACGGTTCTGTTGATATGGGCCTTGGCGAGCGCCTCGATCAGACCGAGCTGGTTGGGCCGCTTGGTGAAGGCCTGGACCTGGAGTTCGCGGATGCCCCACAGCAGTCCGCGCCTGGCGGCGGCGGTGAAGGGCAGCTGCCGGTGCAGCGTCCGCTCGGCCCGGCTGATCGCACGGTCCTGCTTGGGCAGCACCCATGCCGGGGTGCGCTGAAAGAGGGTCAGCCGGCCGGCCTGCGGCTGGATCGACGGCACGATCTGGATCGCGGAGGCGCCGGTCCCGATCACGGCGACGCGCTTGCCGCTCAGGTCGTAGTCGTGGTCCCAGCGGGCGGAGTGGAAGACCTTGCCGGGGAAGCCGTCGAGGCCGGGGACGTCCGGGACCCTGGGGTCCGACAGCGGCCCGGTGGCGGAGACCACGACGTCCGCCGTCAGCTCCCCGCGCGAGGTCTCGATCTCCCAGTGCAGTGCGTCGCGGTCCCAGCGCATCATCAGCACCTCGTGGCCGAGCCGCAGATGCGGGCGCAGTCCGAAGGTGTCCGTGACGTGTTCCAGGTAGGCCCGGATGTGCTCCTGGCCGGAGAAGGTGCGGGGCCAGTCCGGGTTGGGCGCGAAGGAGAAGGAGTACAGATGCGACGGCACATCGCAGGCGCATCCGGGGTAGCCGTTGTCGCGCCAGGTGCCGCCGACGGCGTCCGCGCGCTCCAGTACGACGAAGTCCGTGATGCCTTCGCGGCGCAGCCGGACCGCGGCGCCCAGCCCGCCGAACCCCGAGCCGATCACCGCGACGCGCACATGCCGCGTCCGCCCCTGTTCCCGCACTTGCCCTCGTCCGTCCTCGTGCTGACTCATGCCGCCTCCCAACGATGCCAGCAATCACTGGCACTGTTCATTGCTCGGAGCGTAGAGCAGTCGTATACCGAGCGGTAGGGGTGCGACCACCGAAGTTACCGGCAGTACGTCGGCACGGCATAGGCTGGCCGCCGTGACCGATGAACACCCAGGTGACCGGGCAGGCCGCGAGTACCGCATGGAAGAGCTGGCCAAGGAAGCCGGCATCACGGTGCGCACCCTGCGCTTCTACCGCGAGCGCGGGCTGATCCCGCCGCCGCGCCGGCAGGGGCGCATCGCCTGGTACGACGAGCACCATCTGGCCCGACTCCGCACCATCGCCGCGCTGCTGGAGCGCGGGCACACGCTCAACGGCATCGCGGACCTGGCCGCCGCGTTCGAGAGCGGCCGGGACGTCGGCGAGGTGCTGGGCCTGGGCGAGCCCAGCGAGGAAACACCCGTACGGCTGACCCCTGAGGCGCTCGCCGACCACTTCGAGGGCGAGGTCACCCCGGAGAATCTCGCAACGGCGCTCGATCTGGGCTATCTCGCCACCGACGGCGACGAGATCGTCCACATCAGCCGCCGGCTGCTGGACGTCTCGGCCGCGCTGGTGCGCGAGGGCGTGCCGCTGGCGGCCGTCCTGGAGGCGGGCCGCGCGGTCCGCGAGCACGCCGAGGCGCTCGCGGAGCTCTTCACCGAGATGCTGCGCACGCACACCGCCGAGACGGACGCGGACCGGCTGCGCCCGCTGGCCAAGAGCGTCGTGGACGCGGAACTGTCCCTGGCCCTGGACCGCCGGCTGCGCCGCGACGCCTCACCGTGAGCGCGGCGGGCGGGCACGCCGGCCGCGGGCGCAGCGGCCCGACCCGGACCCACGCCAAAGGCGGCCGCGGACGCGCCCCCGCCGGCCCGACGCACGCCGAGGACAGCCCGCGGGCACGCCCCCCGGCCGCTGCCGTGCGCTCCAACCGACCGAACCCACGCCAATGCGGCCCCGCGGGCACGCTGCCGCGGCCCTTCACCCGCCCGGCGAGAGGATGCCCTCCAGCGCCGCGGGCAGCGGGTAGACCCGCTCTGCGGGGAACAGCCGCTGCGCCGCCTTGGCGGCGCGTCCGGTCCGCACCAGGTCCGCGGCCTTGCGGACCGTGGGGGTGAGGTCGGTGAGACCGACGACCCAGTCGTCCGCGAAGGTGCGGATCAGATCGCGGCCGATGCCGACCTGGATGCTGTAGTGGTTCAGCGCCGCTCCCCGCGGCGAGCGCTCCGGATCCCACTGGACGTGCACGGCCGCCTGCGCCACGTCCGCCGGGCCGGCGGTCGTCAGCACCGCCCGGGACAGCGCGTCCTCCCAGCCCTCCCGGGTCATCCGCACCGCCAGGACGCGTTCCTGCCCGGGCTTGCGGGCCCAGTTGCTGCGGTGCATCAACCACAGGAACGACGGCTTGATCCATGTCATCCGGCGGAACGAGAACGGCGCGACGAAGCGGCCCGCCCGCAGCGCCGCGTCCGCGACGGCCGGCGCGTAGGCCTGGTAGACGGTGATCGTGTGAGCGTCGTAGTCGGCACGGATCTGGTACTGGGGCGCCATGCGCCGGCACCCTGCCAGCTCCGTGCCCGCACCGCGAGCCGTTTTCCCGCGCCGCGCACGGGCGGCCGTCACGGGCGCGAGGCGTCGTCGGCGGTGCGGAGGCCCTCGCCCGCACGGCCGCCGCGCCGGTGCCCCCGGGGTGCGGGTAAGCGCGCCCGCCGCGCCCAACAGATCGAACACAGCCGTCACGGGCGCGTGGTCATTCCAGCGCTCCGCATGGCTCGCGGCCCGCTCCACACACGCCTTGACCGCCCGGGCCGCGAGCCCCGGCGTCGCCACCTGGCAGTCGTTGCGCCACCCCATTGACCGGGAGGCACAACGGCGCGCACCCCCCTTCCGCCGTCCGCCTGCGGGGCATCCTCCGTCAGGGACCTTGGCTGTTTGCCAGCGGTGTCTGACCCCACCGTTAGCGTGTGCGGATGACGCTTGCTGATGACCGGCAGTTCCCCGCCGCGCTAGCCGCTGCGATGGCCGCCTCGTTCGACTACGCAGGTGGCGAGGGGGTCGACTTCTTGCCCCTCACAGCCTTCCTGCCCGCCGATGAGACCACTGACTGGTTCCGGGCATGGACCGGAAACGGCGAACTGTGCGGGGACGACTTCCGCGTGTTCGGCCAAGACGGCTCGGGCGGGTTCGCGGCCTTCTGGCTGGTCCGGCCAGGGCTGCTCCTCGCCGATCAACCTGTTGTCTTCCTCGGATCCGAAGGGGAGACCGGTGTCGTCGCACGTGACTTGGGAAGCTTCCTCTGGGTGCTGGCAGACGGCTACGGCCCCTGCGAGGCAGCTACCTCGTACGAACCGGACTGGACTCCGCGCCCCAATGCCGAGCTGGCGGCCATTGCCGAGCGGTTCGCCCCCGACCAGCGGCAGCCAGCAGCCGCTGTGATCGAACAGGCCGCAGCGGAGTTCCCTGACTTCGACGACATCATCATGGAACTCTGTCGCTGAACCGGACGATCGGGACCTCTGCACCGGTGACGGACAGTCTTTCTCGTGCCCGGACCCCGGGGGCAAGCGTGATCAAAGTTCGGGGGCTGTCGTGATCAGGGACCGGAACGTGGCAGCAGCGCTGACCTTGTACGAGTTTCGGGGTGCGCTTAGCCAGCTGTCACGCTCAAGGGTCAAGCCCTCTGCGGCACCATACGCGCGGGCGTACTCTCGGCTCATGCCTGCCAACTTGGGTGACCGGCTTAGGGACGTTCGCAAGCGTCGGGGGATGACCCAACAGGAACTCGCCCGTGAGTCCGGTGTGTCCGTATCGCTGATCCGCAAGCTTGAACAGGGCGAGCGGCAGGACGCTCGCCTGGAGACCGTGCGTCGGCTCGCCGCGTCGCTCAGGGTGCCCACCATGCGCCTTGTCGCGGAGTCAGCGGAGGACGGGGCGAGCCCCGCCACCCTTGACCAGTGGGCAACTGTCAGAAAGGCACTGACAGCCCCCCTGAGGGACATTGCCGAACTGGACGAGCCGCCAACTCCGGAAGGGGTGCGCGACGCGCTCAGCGCTGCCGTGCCTCTGTTCTCCGGCGACCGGTTCACGGAGTTGCGGGCAGTCCTGCCGCCACTGCTGCGGGACGCCGACACGGTGGCTCGGCTCGGCCCCGAGGGGCGTGCCGTCCGCGTACGTCTGTTGCAGCTCACCGGTTGGCTGCTGACGCAGACTCGGCAGTTCGAAGCGGCTGAATGGTGCTTGGGGGCTGCCCTGGACGGCTCTGCGGACCGGCTGCAAGGTGCGTCCACGGTCAACACGATGTGCTGGCTGCTGCTGCGGCAGGGCAAGCTCAGTGAAGCGCGGGAGTTGGCCAGCCAGTGGGCCGACGACACGGAACCCCGGCTCTCACGGGCCACCCCGGATGAACTCAGCGCGTGGGGGTGGCTGCTGCTGCGTCTGTCGGCTGCCGCTGTGCGGGACAACCGCGCTGAAGAGGCTGAGGACGCGCTGAGGCTGGCGCACTCTGCCGCCGTGGCCTTGGGGCGGGAGTTCGCGCCCGGTGACGACTTCCTGCGGGCGTACGGCCCGGTCACGGTGACGCTCAAGCGAACCGAGAACGCCATGGTTCTGGATCGCCCGGACGTGGTGCTCAAGCTTGCCGCGAAGATCCCGGCGGGAGGATTCCGCCCCACGTCGAACAACCGCAACCGTCACCTCCTCGACGTGGCCAACGCGTACGCCAGGACACGGCAGTACGGACACGCCGTCGACACCTTGGCCAGCATCCGCGACGCTGCCCCGGAGTGGCTGCCGAACCAGCGTTACGCCCGTGACATTCTCGGCCGCATCGTGGCCCATCGACGGACGCTGACGGGGGAAATGCGTTCCCTCGCTGACACGGTGGGACTGCCCGTGTAACGCCTTGTGACACTTCCTGTTGATCTTGAACAGAACTGCCATTGTTGCTGGTCGGGCTGATCTCTAGCGTCGGATGGCATGACCACCGAACCCACGCGCTACAGCGCTCCCCCGCTTGAACTGCCGTTGCGGCTGTCTCATGAACCGACCCCGGTTGAGGGGTGCCCCGGCTGCACGGAGCTTGCCGCCCTACGGGACCGTGCCCGCGCTGGGGGCGACATGACGACGATCTCTGACTGCAACGTCCGTCTGCGCCGACACCCGGAGGGGCACCGATGATCCCCCGCGACACCGAAGGCGCCCCTGTGGACAATGGACGGCCGTTACTCACCTTGCGGGTGTCTCGGGACAGCGGGCGCACCTGGGGCGCTGAGACGGTCGTCCGCAGCACAGAGGACCTGACTCCGATGCTGTCCTCCGCGTGGCCCCTATGCCAGTGCCCGAAGTGCGGCAAGCGCCCGTAGCGCCCACCCAGCGGCCCCGTCCGGTGACGGCGAGCAATAGAGCCGGGCGGGGCTCTCCGCCGCCGGTTCCTACAGGTCGAACACCGCCGTCACGGGCGCGTGGTCACTCCACCGCTCGGCATGGCTGGCGGCCCGCTCCACATACGCCTTGACCGCCCGGGCCGCGAGCCCCGGCGTCGCCACCTGGTAGTCGATGCGCCACCCCGAGTCGTTGTCGAAGGCGCGGCCGCGGTAGGACCACCAGGAGTACGGCCCTTCCTGGTCCGGGTGCAGGGCCCTCACCACATCGGCGTACTCCGCCTCGTCGAAGACGCGGGTCAGCCACTCGCGCTCCTCCGGCAGGAAGCCGGAGTTCCTCTTGTTGCCCTTCCAGTTCCTGAGGTCGGCCTCCTGGTGGGCGATGTTCCAGTCGCCGCAGACCACGACCTCGCGGCCGTCCGCTGCCGCCCGCGCCTTCAGTTCCTTGAGGTAGGGCAGGAACTCGCCCATGAAGCGCATCTTCTCGTCCTGCCGCTCCGTGCCGACCTCGCCCGAGGGGAGGTAGAGGCTGGCGACCGTGACGCCGGGCAGGTCCGCCTCCAGATAGCGGCCGCTGCCGTCGAACTCGCTCGATCCGAAGCCCGTCCGCACCCGGTCCGGCTCACGGCGCGTGTAGAGGGCGACGCCCGCACGCCCCTTCGCGGCGGCGGGTGCGAACACCGTGAACCAGCCGTCCGGCTGCCGAACCGCGTCGGGCAGCTGATGGACCTCGGCCCGCACCTCCTGCAGGCACACCACATCCGCGGAGGTGCCTGCGAGCCACTCCACGAAACCCTTCTTGGCTGCGGCGCGGAGGCCGTTTACATTCACGGTCGTCACGGTGAGCATTCCGGCACCATACGACACCCTTTTTCAGCCCCCGATAGCGCCGCATAGATGTACGATCGATGGCATGATTATACGCCCCACACCTTTCGACCACCCCGACGCCGTCAAGCTCAACGACCAGGTGCAGCTCGAATACGCCGAGCGGTACGAGTCCGACGGCGACGCCACCCCGCTCGACCCCTCGATGTTCACACCGCCGCGCGGTCTGTACCTGCTGGCGTACGACGGGCAGGGTCGTCCGGTCGCGACGGGTGGCTGGCGTGCCCAGGACGCGAACCCCGAGGGCTATTCGGACGGCGACGCCGAGCTGAAGCGCATGTATGTGATCCCCGAGGCCCGCGGCATCGGCCTGGCGCGCCGCATCCTGGCGGTACTGGAGGAGGACGCGCGGGCGGCCGGACGGATCCGGATGGTGCTGGAGACCGGCGACAAGCAGCCGGAGGCGATCGCCCTGTACCTGTCGAGCGGCTATGAGCCGTGCGCGAAATTCGGCCACTACCGCGAGTACGAGGAAAGTCGCTGCTTTGCCAAGATGCTCCCCCGTAATTGACGCGCCCCTGACATAGTCACGTCTTCCGTGGCACCCTGCCTCACGCACGCCGATCCGCACCGCCGCCTTATCCCCCACCCATGCCCGCGCACGGCCGCCGCACGGCCCGCGGCTTACGGCTTACGGCTTACGGCTTACGGCTTACGGCCCACGGCTCACGGCCCACGGCTCACGGCTCACGGCTCACGGCTCACGGCTCACGGCTCACGGCTCACGGCTCACGGCTCACGGCTCACGGCTGAACGCGTAAGCCCTGCGGCCCAACGCACGGGCATGGCACGGCAGAAGGAGACATGCGTGAGACGCCATCGCACCGCCGCCGCCGGAACCGTCGCCGTCGCCGGAGCCCTGCTCGCCGGCGCACTCTCGGCCACCGCCGCCGGAGCCGCGCCCGCCGAGGCTTCCGCACCCGGGGTCGCATCCTTCACCCAGAAGCAGACGCAGCGGCAGGCACAGGACTTCTGGACCCCGGAACGAATGCGCAACGCCGCTCCGCTCGACGCGCTTGTGCTGGACGGCGACGCGCTCAGGGCCCTGAAGACCCCCAAGGCGCCCCGGGCGCAGGCCGAGACGACTGCCGTGCCGCCCACCGCCCCCGCCTCCCGCACCTTCGGTCCCGCCGCCTTCCCGCAGGCCGGCGGGCCCTGGAACGGCGGCGGCGCACTCGTCAAGACCTCCGGCCGGGTGTTCTTCACCTTCCAGGGCCGTACCGCCTCCTGCTCCGGCAACTCCGTCACCAGCGCCAACGGCAGCACCGTCATCACCGCCGGGCACTGTGTGAAGTACCAGGGGACCTGGCACACCGATTGGATCTTCGTACCCGCGTACGACAACGGCCAGGCCCCGTACGGACAGTGGGCCGCCACTCAGACGCTGGCCATCGACCAGTGGGCGTCCAGCGAGAACATCAACTACGACGTGGGCGCGGCGGTCGTCGCACCGCTGAACGGCAAGACGCTGGCAGAGACGGTGGGCGCACAGGGCCTGGAGTTCAACGCCGGCTACAACAAGCGCATGTACGCCTTCGGCTTCCCGGCGGCCGACCCGTACGACGGCTCAAAGCTGATCTACTGCAGCGGCAACAGCAGCAAGGACTGGCTGTTCTCGCAGGACCACAGCCTGGGCTGCAACATGACGGGCGGCTCCAGCGGCGGCCCCTGGTTCACCTCGTTCGACGAGGCGACGGGCACCGGGCTGCAGACATCCGTGAACAGCTTCGGCTATGTCTTCCTGCCGAACCGGATGTTCGGGCCGTACTTCGGCGATGAGGCCAAGGCCCTGTACGACAAGGCCCAGGTTTCGTAAACCAACCCGACAGAGCCCGGTGGGGGCGACCCCCTCAGCCCCCGCCGGGCTCGCCCGGCACGACTGCGGGCAACGCCCCTGCGCCCGCGAGCAGTTCACTGACGGGGGCGAAGTTCAGCCATATGCGGCTGCCCGATGGAACGGCCGAATGGCATGCGGTCCTCCGCGCCCCCGCAGGTGTGCGCCACCCGGCACCCGTGGCCGAGACGCATCGGCGTTCCCGGCCGCCGGCACGATCCGATCCCCACGCTGCCGAACGCCGTCGACCCCGCGTCCGTGCTCCACCACGACCCCGCCGAGCTGACCATTCCGCTTCGCTCTCCTCCTTCACCTCGTTCTTGCGAGGATGCTCCGGCGTTCACGCCGGGGTGGAATCGCGTCCCGGTGTTGCGGTGCGGAGCGCCGCCGCTCCTGGACCGTGGGCGCGGAGCGCCCGCATGGCTGCCGGTGGAGCCGGGTGGATGCGAACGCGCGTGCCGGTGGTCGCCGGTTGGAGTGGTGATCGCGTAATCGGGGTACGGGCGTGCGGCTGTCGTGCGTACGGTCTCGTCACAAGGCGTCGGCAGGCTGCGGACTTTCGGTCCGAGGGGTGTGGAGGGGGCGTGGGTGTGGCGGGAATGGGGGCGGTCGCGGAGGAAGCCGGGCATGCCCGGTGGACGTTCCGCCTGCGGGTGTCGTCGACCGCGCTCGCCGTGCTGATGGCGGAGTGGGACCGGTGCCGTTGGCTGTGGAACGAGAGTGTGGCCAAGTCCCGGCAGGTCTACGCCCGGAACAGGACCCGGCCCGGGGACGCCGGCAAGGAGAGGTGCGGTCCGGCCCGGCTGGACAGGATGCTGACCGAGGCCCGCGCCTGCACGCCGTGGCTGCGGGAGGGCAGTTCGGTGCCGCAGCAGCAGATCATCCGCGACTTCGGGAAGTCCAGGGCGAAGGCGCACAAGGACATCCGCGAGCGCCTTCCTCAGCGGCAGCGGGCCGGGATGCCGAGGTGGAAGAAGAAGCGCGAGGCACTGCCGAGCCTGAACTACACCAAGCGCGGCTTCCGGCTGAAGGACGGCTGGCTGCACCTGGCCGGGGGCATCGTTCTGACCGTGGTGTGGTCCCGCGAGCTGCCTGCCGACCCGTCCAGCGTGCGCGTTTACCAGGACGCGCTGGGGCACTGGTATGCGAGCTTCGTGGTCTCGGCCGAGGTGCAGCCGCTGCCGGAGACCGGCCGGGTGCTCGGCATCGACTGGGGTGTGCGCGAGACCGCGACCACCACGTCCGACGCCCACGACCTCCCGCACCCGCAGCACGGCAAAAAGGCCCAGGCCAGGCTGACTCGGTACGACCGGATGATGGCCCGCCGCAAGCCGAAGAAGGGGCAGGCCGCCTCGAAGGGCTACCGGGAGGCGAAGAAGGGCCGGGCGAAGACCTACGCGAAGATTGCCCGGCAGCGGCAGGACACCGGCCGCAAGTGGGCCAAGCGCGTCGTGACCGACCATGACGCGATCGCCGTCGAGGACTTCAAGCCCAGATTCCTCGCGAAGTCGGCGATGGCCCGCAAGGCCGCCGACGCGGCGATCGGCGCCACCAAACGGGCGCTGACCGAGATGGCCCGCAAACACGGCCGGATCGTGCACCTGGTGCACCCGGCCCACACCACGATGGACTGCGCACGGTGCGGAGCGAGAGCCAAGCACGCCCTGCCGCTGTCCGAACGTACCTATACCTGCACCGCGTGCGGAGCCGTGTCCGCCAGGGACAAAAACTCCGCCCGCGTGATGCTCGTCCGGGCTGGTCTCAACCCGGCTGGCGCCGAGGGCATAAGACCTCCGGGAGCGCTGCTCCCGCAGGCTGCCTGAGCCAGGAATCCCCTCCCCTTCAGGGAGGGGAGGATTCAACCCTCCGGCTCTCCCTCGGCGTGGATGTGCGGCAGGATCCGGTCGAGCCAATGCGGCGCCCACCACGCGGACTTGCCCAGTAGCGTCATCACGGCGGGCACCAGCAGCAGCCGCACCACGGTCGCGTCGATGAGCACGCTGACGGCGAGGCCAAGGCCAAGCATCTTGACCACGATGTTCTCGTTGATGAGAAAGGCCGCGAACACGCTGAACATGATCAGTGCGGCGCAGGTGATGACCCGTGCGGTGATCTCAAGGGCGTGCGCCACGCTGGCCTTGGGGTCGCCGGTGCGCAGCCATGCCTCGTGGACGCGCGAGATGAGGAAGATCTCGTAGTCCATGCTCAGTCCGAAGACGATGGCGAACATCATCATCGGCACATAGCTCTCGATGGGCACGGTGCCGGAGACGCCGAGCGCGGGCCCGCCCCAGCCCCACTGGAAGACGGCTACGACGACTCCGTACGAGGCGCCGATCGACAGCAGGTTCAGCACGGCCGCCTTGACGGCGACCAGCAGGCCTCGGAAGACGATCAGGATGATCAGGAAGGCGAGGGCTACGACGACGGCGATGATGTAGGGGAGCTTGCTGGAGACGATCTCCACGAAGTCGACCTGGGCGGCGGTCGTGCCGGTGACGTACCCCTGCGCGGCGGTGCCGGAGACGGCCTGCGGGAGGACGTCGTCGTCGAGCCGGTTGACCAGGTCGGTGGTGACCTCGCTCTGCGGCCTCTCGGTCGAGTAGGCGGTGGCGATCAGCACATCGCCGTCCTGCGTCGGCTGCAGCGGGGTGATGACGGCCGCCCCGGGCACGTCGGCGAGCGCCTGCCCGGCCTGGGAGGCCAGGTCCGAGCGGTCGGCCTCCGGCACGGACGACTGGTCGATGACGATGGTCAGCGGTCCGTTCGAGCCCGGCCCGAAGGCATCGGACATCAGATCGAAGGCGCGCCGGTCGGTGAAGCTCGTGGGGTCCGCGCCGTTGTCGATGTTCCCGAGCTGCATGGAGAACAGCGGGATGGCGAGCACGGCGACGACGCTCACCCCGCCGGCCAGGAACCACCAGGGCCGGCGCTCCACCCGCTGGGCGTACCGGTGCCAGGTGCCCGACTCGATGCCTGCTTCCTCCTGCACCTCGGCGATGGGCTTGCGCACATGGAACCGGTCGATGTTCCGGCCGATGAGACCGAGCAGGGCAGGCACCAGCGTCAGGGCGCCGAGAACGGCGGTGACGACGGTGACGGCGGCGGCCACACCCAGCTTGGCGATGAAGCCGATGCCGGAGACCGACAGGCCCGCAAGCGCGATGATCACCGTGCAGCCGGAGACGAGGACCGCGCGCCCGCTGGTGTTCGCGGCCCGCCCGGCCGCGCGGACCGGGTCGGCGCCGTCCATCAGGGTCTGCCGGTGGCGGGTGAGCAGGAACAGCGCGTAGTCGATGCCGACCCCCAAGCCGATCATGGTGGCCAGGGTCGGAGAGACGGTGGCGAAGGTGAAGGCGGCTGCGAGCAGCCCCAGACCGGCCACTCCGACGACCACGCTGATCAGCGCGGTCAGCAGCGGCACCCCGGCGGCGATGACGCTGCCGAAGCCGACCAGCAGCACCAGGATCGCCACCCCGAAGCCGATCGCCTCACTGACCCGGTCGTCGGCCTCGGGCCGCGCCAGATTGCCGAGCGGACCGCCGTACTCCACCTCTACCCCGGCTGAGCGCAGCGGCTCCACGGCCCGGTCGACGCCGTCCAGATAGGAGCTGCCCAGTGTCGACGGCTGTACGTCGAACTGCACGGTGATGTACGCGGTGGCCGCGTCCGAGGACAGCGGCCCGACGTCCTGCCCGTCCTGGCCGTCCTGGCCGTCCTGGCCGTCCTGCGGAGGCGGCGTCTGC
Source organism: Streptomyces chengmaiensis (assembly GCF_029846775.1). NCBI lineage: Bacteria > Bacillati > Actinomycetota > Actinomycetes > Kitasatosporales > Streptomycetaceae > Streptomyces > Streptomyces chengmaiensis. Next base: position 109,436 of record NZ_JARWBG010000008.1, on the reverse strand, counting down.
TGCGTCAGCGGGTTCTGCACGGAGAGCACATGGGGCAGCTGCTGCAGCTCGCCGACGGTCTGGGACATCTGCGGTCCGAAGTCCGTCAGGGGCCGCTCTGCGTCGTGCAGCACGATCTGACTGCCGTATCCCCCGGCCGCGGGCTCATGCTCCTTGAGCACCTGCTGCCCCTGGTAGGACTGGGTGTCCGTGAGCGTGAAGTTGTCGGAGTAGTCGCCGCCGTAGATCCGGTCCAGCGCCTGCACACCGCCGACGGCGGCCAGCCACGCCACGATGACCACGACCCAGTGCCGCGCACACCACTCCCCGAGCCTTCGCAACGCTCCCGCGCGATCCGACGCCATGTCACCACTTAAGCCGCAGAGACGCCGGCCAGCCCGCACACGTGAGCCGAACCGGTGAGCGGCCTGGAGACCACGGACGCTTCCCGTGTCGCGTGAACACACCGGCTGCCCGGCCGGGAGCCCATCGGGTGGGCCATCCGCGAAGGCCGGGCCGTACCGCACCGGCGTAGCCACTTCGGGAAAGGCCTGGGTGACCGCCGCTACCACGTCGCGCCGTCGGGCCAGGCCAGACGGCCAGCATCGGCGGAGGCCGCGGCCTGAGCCTCGACATCCACATGCACGAAGACGGCTGGCTGTCGATCCAGGTCAGCGACCCGGACCGCCTTACGGCGCTCCTGGGAACCCGGCCCGAAGGAGACTGGATCGCCGAGCACCGCCGACACCTGGAACAGGTCCGGCTGACCTGGCCCCGCGAAGTCATCGAGACCGCCTCAGGAGCCTACGAGTGGAGCCCCAACCGCAAGCGGTGACGCCCTGATCCAAGCAGCCGGCATCACGGCTTCCTTGACGGGGGTCGAGCCGTCGAGGGTGTTGCACTCGACGCCGGCTGTCCACACGGCTGCTCCGCGCGAACCAGGGTTCCCCCTCCTACTCCGTACGAGTGACGAACGACTTAGGTGAGGCCGGCCAGGGCAGGTCCTTGACGGCTGACAGGCAGTTCGTCGAAAGGAGCGAGGTATGGAACAGGCGAGGGAGAAGCAGGAGCTCGAGGCCGGCCTGCTGGTGCTCGGCTACATGTTCGGCGAGCGCCGCTACCAGAAGGCGCAGGCGTACGTCCACGACTTCAACGAGGTCTCCCAGGCGGGCATGCTCGCCTTCGGCGCGCAGCTCGAAGGCCGGCTGCGCCGGCACGACTTCTTCGCCGGGCGGTACCACGACAACCTGATCTTCGGTCTCACCGCTGAGGAGTTCTTCGCCGCGCACGGGCCCGCGCACGAGACCGCCTAGCCGGGGAGAGTCCGCCTGATACTCCCTGCCGACCGGTCCGGCACCACCAGCGGCCCACCCGCCGTCCTGATCAGACAAACGCCGAGATCCCGCCCAACCTTTCGGCTGAACGGGATCTCGTGCATCATCATGGCGCTGCCGCTGCTCTCTTCGAAGCCGAGTTCGACCCACGTCCTCTCTCAGCTGCGTGTGGGGCCTGGATGATGCTGCGGTGACGAACCTCAGCGACGACCATGTGAAGGTCCACCTCCGGTTGGACGTGGACGAGGACGGCTGGCCGCCGACGAGCATGGAGAGCTTGTGGGCGGTGGACCTCGGCGACGGGACCGCGGCACATCTCGAAGCGCGCCAAACGGCTCTCCCCGGACGAGGTGCAGGAGCTGATCAACGGGTACCAGGCGGGAGCCACGGTCTACGAGTTGGGCGAGCGGTTCGGCGTCAGCCGACAGTGGGTTGGCGAGACCCTCAAGCGGCATGGCGTGACGGCACGGCGTCAGGGGCTGTCACCGGAGCAGACAGACGAGGTGGTGCGCCTCTATGAGGCGGGCTACTCACTCGTCCGTGTCGGCGAGCGGCTGGGAGCCGACCCGACGACGGTGCTGCATCGGTTGCGGGAGCGGGCGTACGGACACGGGACACACACGGCCGAGAGCGTTCGTAGAGTGCTAAAGGACGACCGAACGGTGTGCTTCGATCAGGTCATCGATGCGCCGGTCGATCTTCTCGGGAACGTCCTCCTCGTTTTGCAGGAGGAAGGCGATGACGCGCCCGAGTTCGGCGCACTCGTCCTCCTTGAAACCGAGGCGTGTGATCTCGGCGGTACCGAGACGGAGGAATCCATCGGCGTTGATGCGATGGCGGCTCAAGTGGTCCCGCAGCCTGAAGGAGTCCTTCATCCCGTAGTCGGTGAGCACCTGATGGCAGTACGTCAGTTCCGGGAAGTTGCCGGCGTCGGCCCCGCGCAGCGGTATGCCCTCCTCGCGCAGGGTGTTCGCGAGCGCCTGGGAGTTGGCGACCACCTGCGGGGCGTACTCCTCCCACCGGGTCTCCTCCAAGACGATCCCGGTGGAGGCGATGCGTGCCAAGTGGGGGTTGCACACCAGGGTGGGGCCGTTGAGCGGGCGGAAGTTCGACAGGACCTCCACACGGCGGTGCAGGTTTTCGTCATTGGTGAGGATCAGTCCGCCCTGCGGCCCGGGAAACGTCTTGTGCGTCGAGCCCAGCAGCAGGTCCGCGCCCTCCGCCAGCGGGTCCTGGTACTGCCCGCCCGCGATCAGTCCGAGGGTGTGGGAGCCGTCGTAGGCGACCACCCCTCCGTAGCCGTGGACGATCTCCGCCACTTCGTGCACCGGCATGGGGTAGGTGACGATGGAGGAGCCCAGCACGACCAGCGGTGGCTTGACGTCCTCCAGCAGGGCGACCGTCGCGGGAAGGTCGAGTTGCCAGTCGGAGTCGGAGAAGGGCAGCGGCAGCGGGCGGCGGTCGAAGGCCTGGTAGTCGAGCGGGTATCCGCCTCCCGGGAAGAACGGGGGGACACGGCCCACGTGATCGTTGGGCTGGGTGAGCGCGAAGACCGCGGCGAGCAGACTCATGTTGCCCGAGACCGGTGACAGGTTGGCGTACCGCGCGCGGAAGACGCGCCGTGCGGCTTCCGTCGCGGTGGCCGTGATCGCCTGCGCAGGTGCGGTGCCGGAGTAGAAATCAGCCGCGTAGCGTGCCGTGATGTCCGAGCTCAAGGGGGCCAGCGCGCGCTCGGACATCCGGTTCTCACTCACGATGAGGTTGAGCGAGTCAAGGCGTGTCCTGGCGTGCTGCTCGAGCAGTTCGTCGATCGTGGTCATCTGTTGTTCCACACCATTCTTCGGTAGGTGAGCCGAGATTCGGTTGGTTCTGCAGTGCCCTGTCCGGTCCGGACGTTCGTTTCCGTTGGTGCAATTGACTCAACGGTCTTTCGGGATGTGCTGCAGCTTCGGATGGGGGGTCTTGCTGCGGCACAGCCGCAGGACCTCCGTGCCGAGGGCGGTTCCTGCCTCGGGAAAGGCATCCTGGTACCGCCTCAGGACCACCGACTCCCTAAAGAGATCCGAACGGGTTCCACCGGAATTCATCCGTTTCCGCTGGATCTCCTCGGAGACCTTCACACGCAACTGCAGCAGTTCGACGATCCGCGCGTCGAGTTCATCCACCCTTTCCCTGCGGGCGTCGATGACTCCCTGAACCTTGTCGGGAACGCTCACCCCAGCTCCTTCCATGTTCTCGACGACGCCGCCGTCGGCGTCGTGGACTTCTCTTGGGGAACAGGTGCCGTTGACGGGGCCCGGGCACCGGGCCCCGTCGATTCGTGCGCGCGGGTGCGGCCGCGGCAGGCCGATACACGTAACTGTTCAGCTTGAGCCGTTCAGGTGACCGCTGGGGCGGTCAGTCGTTGGGCTACCCATGGGAGCCGGCCCTGGGGGGCGGCTCCAACGAGGATCGCCGAGTCGTCCGACCGCCCGACACCCCCGGTTTCATTGAGCGGAACTCCCTCCGGTGTGATCTGCGTGACTACACGCGTGCACAAACCACCACGACCACCACGGCAGCCCCACGGGCGGTACCCCCGATATGTTTTCCGCGGTCCTGCAAGAGAGCCGCTGGCCTCCTGGCCCGGCATGACTGTTGCCCCCTGTCGAAGGCATGACCTGGGGGTGGTGTCGCCGGGCCCGAGGGGTGCCGTCGGAGACGCTGATTCGCAGCAGTGCCGGACATCGAACGGCAGCGACAGCATCTGAACAAGCGGCTCGGTGAGACAAACGACGACCTCACCGAGGCCGCTCGCTTGATCGAGGTGTCCCTGACACTGCTGGAGAACCCTCGCGCACTGTACGAACGATGCAGCGCCTGCCAACGGCGCCTACTGAACCAAGCGATCTTCCACAAGCCGTACGTGGATGACGACGAGGTGACGGACGTGGCCCTGAAGGAGCCGTTCGCACGGCTGCACGCGGCGCGGCAGAAAACAGCAACGTCACAGGTCGATGCCACCGCCACAAGGCCCGAGAACGCCAACAGGGCCCCTCTCCCGGAGGAGAGAGACCCTGCTTGGGCTGACACGATGGACCCTCTGACAGGTGGCATTGGTTCTGCCACGTGTTCTAGTAAGCCGTCCATGGTCGGGTGTTCGCGAGTAGCCCTGATCAGCCACGTCTCGACCTGTTGAAGATCGCTTCCGGTTCGCGAGCCGATCGTTTCCCCAGTTGGTGGGCTGCTCAGCAGTCGTAGCGGTGCGTGTACGGCATGTCGGGGCAGTGGGGGCAGAAGAAGAGGTACACGCCGCCGAGGTCGCCCATGTCCATTCCGTGGCCGATGGTGTCGACGACCGTGTGGTCGGTCTTGGTCCACCGGCTGGGGTCCGGGCTCTCGGGTTCCTGTTCGTCGAGCGGGAACCAGCGTCCTTCGACCGGTTCCGTGGCGGTGATGCTCAGGAGGTGTTCCATGCGCCGCCCGCAGCGGCAGTCTGGCCAGTCGGGCTGCTGTCCAACCGGGATACCCTCCGGCCTTGCTCTGGACGGTGGTGGCCACCTCGTAGTACGAGAAGCCGAACGCCTCCTCGACCTCATCGAATCGTCGACTCAACGTCTGTGCGAGGTCTCTCGGCAGGTCCCCGTTCGGGTACTCCACCGCCCGCGTCGGCGTCACTGTGCAGGGCCGGGGCATGAATTCCTCTTCGTACTCATACGGCTCCGGCCGGTCCGACAACACCACACCCACTGCCACCTGCCGCTCGTTGCGCCAGTAGACCCTCGGCAGCGCGGCCCCCGCTTCGTCGTCGTGGATCAAGGGGCACCACAGGACCTGCAGCACGTCCGTGCCTGCCGGGAACGGCAGTTCAGGCACGTCCCGCGCATAGAGTTGCACGACCGGCGCCATCGCCACCGGCTCAGGGCCGACCACCTCGGTCGGGGTCCGCAGCGGCTTCCAGTGACCTGGCTCGGCGCACATCGGCCACGCCTCATCGGCCGGCCACAGCAGGGGCCCGCCGATGCAACTGTCGTGCACAGTCGGTTCGCCGCTACGCGGATACAGCAGGGTCGTCTCCCGCGCGAGACCGGAGAGCTCCGGCATCAGCGATTCCACGTCGAATGGCGGTGCGGGGATGCGCCGGGGCATGTTGCCTTCCAGGTGGGGACGGGCAAGCGGGCCGTTGGCAGGTCAGCGCTAGCGGAGCTGTTCGCGCGGAGGCTGCGGAAGGAGCGTGTTCTGCAGTCGGTTGAGGCCGGAGCGTGTGTGTGCGGCGTGCATCCGCGTCCACAGCTCGGTCGTGGCCGGCTCGTCGCTGAGCCAGAGGGGTTGTACGTCTCCGTCGCCCTCATCGGACGTGACCATCCGACCGGACGGAGGGTCCAATCGGGTTTCGGGGTGCATGGGGTGGATGCTGGCGCTGTGACCGGGAGGTATCACCGAGAGGGTCCCATCACTCGATCGCGGAACTGCTGGAAAGCGTGCCAGCCCGACGTCTGCCCCGGAGTGATCAGGTCCCCTTCGGCGCAGTCGAGCGCCTTGCACCGCATTGCCTCGGCAAGACGGAGGACGGGCGTCAGCACGTCGTCGCCGGAGCCCCGGATGTGGAGCATGACGGAGTCCACCGGGTCTTCTGCGCCGATGTTGAGTTCCATGGACCAGGTGCGACTGAGGAGTTCGCCCCACGTGGGGTCGGAAAGGTCGATGTCGGGAACGGCCTCGGTGATAACTGCGAGGACGTCGTGCCGGCTGCCCAGCGGAGCGGGGGCATAGTCGTCGGGGATCTGCTGCACTGAGGTGATGTCATCGGGCAGACGGAGGAGGAGCACGTCCCAGCTCATGGTGACCTTTCGGGGATGACTCGTAGAGGGTGCAGGTGGTTCAGATCAGGCTGAGCTGTTCTCCGGGCATCTGTGGCGTGAGTACGTTCCGCAGGTTTCGGATCTGCGCGCGCCAGGGACCGCCATCCGATTCATCCCAGAGCTCCATCAGCTCGGACGGCTCAGTCATGACGCGGTCGAGGGCCTGGAGGGCAAGTTCGCGCAGGCTGGTGAGGTCGGGAAGCTGCTCTTCGGGGCCGTAGACGGGATCGGTCGGCTCACCTTCGGGGCAGTGCGCGGCAATGAGAGTGGCCGCGGCGACGGTTTCTTCGGAGTCGGGTGCTTCGAGGTAGCCGACGGTGTCGATCACGCGTGTGAGGGTGTCGCGGATGATGCCCGCGCGTGCGTCCATGGCGGCCTCATCCAGGGTGCCGCTGAAGTCGGCTGCGGTGTCGTTGTCGAAAGGCCCGACATCCCAAGTGCCCATGGTGTTCTCCTGCATCGTGGCCGGTTCTGGGCATCTTGACAGCAGCCACTGACAGGAGCCTTGCCTGGGCGGTGGGCAGGAGTTGGTCCCGCGTCGATTTCGAGTGGGCGCAAGGCGAATGTGTGCGGTCGGTTGAGGGCATCTGCGGTCACGCTCTGCGATCTTGTTGCCGCTCGCCCTACGATCTGGACGCGGGGATCATCACCGATACGCACGTGCCGTCCGAGGCGACGCGCAAGGCGCTACGGAAGCTCGGCAAGCACCTGGACAAGCCGCTGAACGCCAGAGATCAAAAGTAGCTGCTGTACTTTGCTGCTGTACGACGTGAAAGAGCCCCTGACGGATCTCTCCGACAGGGGCTCTGACGTCTGTGGACCCCACCCGACCCCACTGGAACGCAAAAGCCCAGGTAGACGCCTTGGAGGCGCTGCTACGCAAGCTACCAGACCCCTCCAGCCCAGCCATGCAACGCAAGCGGCGCGTCACTCCCCGAACTGCCAAGCAGATCAAGGGCGACCAAGCTCAGGAGCTCATCGCCGCATACAAGGCCGGAGCCACGGTGTACGAGCTTGGTCGACGCTTCGGCATCAACCGCCGCACCGTCGGCGACATCTTGAAGCGCCACAGCGTAAAAACCCGCTATCGCAAGCTCACCGCTGAACAAGTCGACACAGCAGCTCGCCTCTACAAGCAGGGCCTCTCGCTGGCACGAGTTGGCGAACGCCTCGACGTGACAGCCGACACCATCCGGAACAACCTCCTCAAACGAGGTGTGAGGATGCGAGACCGGCACGGGCGGGAGCAGTAGCTCCACTCGCCAAGAACCAAAGACGGCCGCTTCGTGTGAGCGGCCGTCTTGCACGTCCTCGTCGCTATGCCGCTTGGTCGTACTCGATGTTGAGCTTTCTGGCAGCTCGCTCGATCCAGTCTTCGTGGCGGTCGAGCTGGTGAGATATGACTGTCCGCTCGTCGCGTTCCATTTCAAGCATGCCGTGAACTTCGTCGACGCTTGATTGCACTTTGTCAATCTTTCGGTCTACTTCTTCGAAGCGACGGTCGACAGCATCGAACCGCTCATTCATGTGCTTCACGAATGACATAGCAAACTGATCGAGCTTGGCATCCATCTTCTTCTCAAGCTTCTCACTAATTCGTTCTTCGAATCCCTTTAAGACCTCCTCCAATTCTTTTCTATCCATATCCCCATTATGTACCGACCGCAGCACGAAATCAAGGCGGAAAGTCAACCCATTGACTCGTTCCGGCCTCGGGTTTTAAATAAGACTAGACATTCACCAAAACCAAAGGAGGGTTATTCAATGACTGAACAGCAACAACCAGAGGGCCAGGGCGAAGAAGCCGAAAAGAAAGTCTTCGCGCCACGGATCAGCCAGGAGTTACGTGCCCAGATAGAGGCATTGAGAGGCATCACGGGGCACACGATCAATCAACTTGGCGAAGAGGCACTACGAGACTGGACCGAGAAGATTCTCGGAGATCCAGAAGTCCGCAGCAAAGCCATGGCTGGAATCGAGGAACAACAGCGCCAGCTTCAAGAGCAACGTGCGGCTATCGAGAAGGTACTCGGCACGTCAGCGACAACCGCTTCGAGCGAGGTGCCGGCGGATACAGGGCCAGGTCGTAGCGGGCGGAGGGGAAAGTCTGCGCAAGAATAATCTTGACCTAATACCACACTCTCACCTATCGTTCGGTACCCTTTCACGAGCGTCACTCGTTAGAGTGAAGCAAGTAAAAAGCATCAATTGGATCTCCAGGATTATGCGACGCTTGAATAGCTAGGTCCAGCCCGGATCTAGCTATTGCTTACTTTTTTTGAGGGAATAGGGTTCCAGATGGCTCGCACAAGACAGCAAGATTCAGGTGCCGTGTTTTCCAGTTCCGATGTCGAACTGGCCAATACGTTCGAAAAGTTTCCCCCGAAGAGCCGAGAGCAATTGCTGCACATCTACCAGCAGAAAATGGAAGTTCAGAAGACTATCACTCGCTGGGTCTTTGGCGTCGCTTCGATTCTGGGGGCCTTCGCCCTGTCAATCTCACTACTGCTGGGCTTGAGAGGAGATCCCTTCCCCTGTGCCGGGGTAGCTACTGCAGTAATGGCAATGGTCATTGTGGTAGTAGCCACCATGGTGGGTCGCGTTCCTGAGAAGGCGATGCTCCGAGCAATCCGTCCAATTCAGCAGTAGTTACTTCCGACGCCAGGCATGATGCGTGCCCATCCAGTGAGTTGAGCTCGCTACGAGAGCGCGCATCATGTCTGCTTCCCGCGCCCACCCGACACAGCGAGCTCCCGCATCTCCCCCTCCAACACCCACACGAACGCCACGCCTCCCTTGGGGAACGTCCAGCCTTCGTAAGCAACTTCGACGCTCGGTGACGGGTCCGATGCTGAGAGGTGGGTGTACCGCGGCTGTCGTGGTCCGGAGAGGTAGTCCAGAACGTTCATGCGCCGGATACCGCAATCGCCGTACCAAAGCTCAGCCCTGAAGTCCTTGGTGGGCTGGGCGAGATCGAGGTGCAGGACGTGCCCGTGCTGCTGTACCAACACGCGGTAGGTGTACGACACGGTGATCTCCTCGTCGGACTTCGCCTCGCCGAGGTTGCAGGTGAAGACCTGCCCCTCCTTGCGCACGCTGCGACGTACCTTCTGCGGCTTGCCGTTGACGGCGATCTGCACCAGCTCGAAGACCTCGGGTGACGAGGCGTCGAGACCATCTACGGGCGGGAAGTACCACTCCGCTGCGGAAGTCGGATCGGCCAACAGGTCTCGGTACGCGTCCAAATCAGACACGCAGGAGAAGCGCAGCACCGGGCTCGACGGTACGAAGCGGTACTCCCAACGGATGGTGGCAACGAACATCGCGCCTCGGCCCTCCGCCGGCCCCTTCGTCCAGGGGGCGAGCGCTACCGCCACGTGGGCATCCTCCCAGCGTTGCCGGGCTCCAATGATCTGTTCCTTCAAGTCGCGGTAGGCGTCGGCAGCCAGCTCCTGGTCACCGAGACGGATGCTCAAGGTGTTCTCGACGATGCGGTCGAGCGTCTTCTTGGAGGCCACGTTCGTCAGGGAATCCGGCGCGAAGGCGAAGCCGTCGACCACGGCGTCCCGGATGGCTGGTGCTTCCTCCGACAGCACCTTGCGGAGACGCTGGTTGGCACGGGCCTCGGCGTCGGCCTGGTCGATGTACTCGAAGAAGATGGCGATGAGCCCGGTCGTGAAGAGAGCCGAGCCGACCTCCATCACGGGGAGGCTGTCAAGCCAGGCGCCGGCTGCGTTGCCGCTCGCCCAGTGGGCGAGGAGCATCAGAGCTATACCAACCACCGTGGCGACGGTCGCGAGGAGTGCAAGCTTGGTTTGGTATAGGCGCTCGAGCGGACTTGACATACACAAGATCAATTATAACAAACATGCAGCTCAGGGCAATGGTGAGAGCATGGGGAAGGCCCCGAGCCGCTAGGTACGGCTCGGGGCCTTCTGGGCCTGGCTCGCACGGGCGCTCAGCGCTTCGTGCCGCCGCTGCCTCCACTGTTGACGCACAGCATGGCCATCACCCCCTCCCAAGTGCCGGGGACCTTGGGCATGACTATAGGACACATAGTCATGGGATGCAGAGTGTTGGGATATATCGTCTCTGGATCTTGAGGCTTGGGACATATGTAGTTGGGCGTGGTATGGCAAAACAGCCCATCTCAGACGCTGCCCAGACCTTTGGGGCCCGAGTCCGCACCCGCAGGAACGAGCTCGGCAAGAGCCAGGAGCGCCTTGCCGACGACAGTGGTATGCACTGGACGTTTATTGGGCAGGTCGAACGAGGTCAGCGCAACGTCAGCCTGCACAACATCTTGAAGATTGCTGAGGCGCTGGGCATCGACCCAGGTGAGTTGATGCAGGGGCTGAAGGCGCCGGAGGACGTCGGCGACAGCAACGATCGAACCTCGGCTTCGTAAAAATGTATTGGCATCGCGCCACCCGCGACGCAGTAGAATTTCCGTGGGTCGCCCCTCGGACGGCCGAGAGTCCACGTGCCAAGTCTTGAGGTGCCCGTGATCTTCCGATCAGCAATGTCCGCCTTCTCGAGGCTCTTCCAGAAGTCATCAGCTGACGAGAAGGTGACTCCAGATTATCTCCTGGCTCTGGCCACCGAGTTCTATGTGCAGTCGCACGACTTTAACGGCCTACCGGTGCGCTCCCTCGAAATGGAACTGGATGACCTCCGAGTGCTCCTGCGGCCATTGGTCGAAGCGGGTACTGTTTACGTCAACTACGGTGACCGGCATCCCAACCCTCACATCTTGGCGTTCGAGCCGGAGCCCCGAGAGCAGCAGCTCGGAAAGTTGGCAACCAGCGACCTGACTGGCGCGTGTCTCTACCCCACGGTTGGTCACCTTGAATCGGTTATAGACCGCGACGCACACCGAGGTCGTCCGTACAGCCTCGAACTTGCCCTCGGGTATCCCGCCCTCGGATACCACTTCTTTGATCTCTCGATTCTGGAGTCGTACCGCAACGATCCTCGCTATTACTACAACTTCGACATCACCGGCAGGATCGGCATCCACGATGACCATTTCGGGCAGTCAACCATGCCTGAGCGGGATCAGGTGCTTCTTCAGTCATTTGGCCTGGCGCTACAAAAAGACGATGCATGGGGCGTCATCGTATTTCGCCGGTACCTATCTTCGCTCTCGCCCGAGCACCAGCAGATTTGGAAGGCCAAGCAGGAGGACGACAGAGACAAGTTCGCTCCACACCCGGACTACTTGCGGTCGAGCATCCTTGGAGAGTGGCAGGAGAAGCTCTCCTTGTTCAGGGCGTTCTTGGAAGAGATGGAGCAGATCAACGCTCTCGCGCAGCACATCGGCCGACCACCGCTCTTCCAGAATACCTACACTGAGAACTGGCCCAATGACTTTGGTTACCTGATCCGTCCGACGGGCCGCGAGCTGGCCAACTTCGCTGGCGTCCTCGACAAGATGCTCTCAGACAACATCAACCGAGAGTTCTTCCAGAACGAAGTTCCGTACGAAGACGAGCAGACCGACAAGAAGGGGCGCACGGTCGTCACACAGCGGGGAACCATCCGAATCCTTGACGAGTGGATCAAGGAGAAGGTCAGGTGTGAGAACCCTGAGCTCATCGAGCACGCCATCAAGACGTTGAAGGACGTCCGTAAAAAGCGGAACCCGAACGCTCACACGATCAGACCCGACGAGTATAACGTTTCGCTGTTCAAGGAACAGGTAAAGCTTATGCGCGACGCCTACCGGGCATTGGTGACGTTGCGGCAGATCCTTCAACTCCATCCGGCAGCGCATGGCTATGAGGTGCCGGACATTTTGGAGAACCAGGAGGTTTGGAACATCTAAAAGAGTATTTCAGATTTCACTTATAGCTCGTTAACTTGCCACTCTCTACCGCCACCCAGCTCCTGTATGTAACAGTATCGCTTTCCTTTGCCTGCCAGGGCACCTTCTAATTCTGAACTTCCGGGCTCGTAATCCGATTTGCCGCAGTCATTGGCGGAAATAAATACACTTTCACTGTTACGTCCTAGTGAATCAGGCAGGACGAGAGTCGCAATTCTTTCATCCTGCACGGTTACAGCCATGATATTGCAGTATGTGTCCTCAGGGGCTGTATGAACACTACACACCTGCTGATAAGCTGTTCCGTTCCACCAAGGCTTCAAATGGGCCACTTGGCCGGCATCACCGCCTCGCGTCTTCGAATTCTCCGCGAAAAAGCTATCATGGATCCAATTCCCCACAAAGTAGAGAATTGCTAAAAGGGTAACGGCGATCAGTAGGCCCGAAAAGCCGGATGATGCCGCGGGGGTCGCCTGGTCATTAAATTCTTCATTCATCTTCAATTCGCCTTGATTAATAGTTTACATTCTAAAAGATCAAGGCGAATTCGTCAAAATTTCTCCTGCCTGCGATCTCCTGCGCGAAACGTTTCGTGTTGGCCTAATAGCGAGCCTGCCCACCCGCCTCACCTGCCCCGCTAGCGAGCTCACTGTTGAAACACAACGATCTGGCGCAAAACACCCGTCGCCCAGTAGGATCCGCCCATGTCGACTCCTGCTGTCTGCGAGATCAATCAGTGCGGCGTGCTGGCCATCGGACGCTGTCACAACTGCGGTCTCCCCTTCTGTGGTTCTCATCAGGCCAGTGGCTACGCAGGCACGCCCATATATTCGAACGAGTGCGCGCCTTGCAACGTCAAGCTCGGCTCTCCAATTGACAGGATGAGCAGGGCAGGCATGAAGCTCCGAGAAAGCGCGGGCGCAACTACACCTGAGACGACCGACGAGAGCAACAGCTCATTCGAGGACCTGCTCAACTCCCAGCGGGCCAAGCTTTCCCGTGTCGAGAACGACGCTCAGCGGCAGGCGGACGAACAGGCAGCCAAGCGGGCATCTGATCGAAACGAAGCAGCAGAACGCGCCCAAGCTTTGCTACCCCAAGTAGAGTCCGCCGTCGCAGAACTTCGTCAGTTCGTTCCAATCGACGAAAGAATCTATCTTGGCTACTGGGAGGGCACCCCTACATTCGATGGTGGGTACCTCTACGGACGGAGCGGATTCCTACGCAAACCGGTACTCGCGAGGATCCGTTTTGGACTGCACTTCTTGAACTGGAAACGCTCATATATCACCGAGGGATGGCAGATAGGCAGCGTCCGTGTGCCGTTCGATGGCATTCCAACAACGACCGTGCACAGGACCGCCGACTTCGCCTCGTACGGCTTGAACTGGAACAACGAACCTGAATGCTCGCTCGATGAGTTGGCCCGTCTGGGAACCTACAGCTTCACTGCACCGGTCTATGACTACGATGCACGCTCTCCCAGCGGTTCGGAGCTGGTGACAGTGCGAGCAGACAAAAGGATTCAGGAATTCATCGCGTCAGCGGCCAAGATCATCGCTGAACTTGAACGAAGAGTGCTCGCCGACGAGCCGCTCTATCCGCCCACGAAGAGGCGCTGACTCCACCTGGTCGCCCTACACCCCCACACTCCCTACGCTACTCTCCATGCCTTCAACTGACGTGACAGTCCGTACCCTCGACGGCCTCCACCTGGCGGGCACCTTGGTCACACCGGAGCAACCAACCTCCCGTGCCGTGGTGCTCGTCCACGGTGGAGGCGTCACCCGCGAAGAAGGCGGCTTCTTCACGCGGTTGGCGACCGGGCTGGCCGAAGCCAGTGTGGCTTCGCTGCGCTTCGACCTCCGCGGGCACGGCCAGAGCGAGGGCCGTCAGGAAGACGTCACGCTCTCCGCCATCCTCAACGACATCCGGGTCGTGCTGGCGTACGCCCGCGAGGCGACCGGGGCCGCGGAGGTCACGCTGCTCGGAGCGAGCTTCGGCGGCGGAATCTGCGCCTACTACGCCGCCCAGCGTCCGGACGAGCTCTCCCGCCTGGTCCTCTTCAACCCCCAGCTCGACTACAAGAAGCGCACTATCGACAGCCGGCCCTTCTGGGAGAATGACTACCTCCAGGACGAAGCAGCACAGCAGTTGGCATCGGAGGGCTTCATCCAGTTCACGCCGACCCTCAAGCACGGGCGCCCCATCTTCAACGAGGTGTTCTGGCTCCGTCCCCATGAGGCCCTCGGCGACGTGCAGGCCCCGACCCTCATCGTGCACGGCACCAGGGACACCCTCGTACCGTTCGAGTCCTCCAAGTCGGCTGTCTCCCAGTTCCGGGCTCCGTGCCAACTGGTCGAGATCGAGGGCGCACAGCACGGCTTCGCCGTCCACGACGACCCGCAGTACCTCAACCCTCAGAGCCAGGAGTGGCAAGCCTTCGTGATTCGGACGGTGGCGGAGTGGGTGACCAACGTGCGTGGCAACACCGTTCGGTAGCACCAGCACTGGGAAGGCTGAGATACTCCCGGCATGCAGTCCGAGACACTTGTTGCACTCGCCGCCGCAGGAGGCGCCATCGCCGCCGCTGGCGCCTCCTGGGTATCGCTCCGGTTCGCTGCACGCGCTTCCAATGCTGCTGCAGCCCAGACTGAAATCCAGCGGGACCAGACGAGACTCCAGCAGCGGGCTGCCGATGCCGCCATGGCCCAGACTGACCTCCAGCGCCAGATCGCGGAAGAAGCTGCTCATCCCTACATCTGGGTGGACGTACGCCCGGACGAGGCCCAAGGGACGGCGTTCAACCTGGTACTCGGCAACTCTGGGCCGACGTTCGCGCACAATGTTCGGGCCACGATTTACCCGCCGCTCAGTGATGGTGGCCCCTCTTCTCGAGCCGAAGCAGCTCAAAGACGGCTACGCCACGGCATCAAAGCGCTCGGTCCGGGACGTAAGCTCGTCTGGTTCATCGGAGTTGGCTTCAAGATCGTCAAGGATGACGTCCCGCAGCGGCACACGATCACGATTGATGCAGATGGACCGCATGGCCCGATCCCTACGATGACCTACGAGATTGACCTTGCCGATCTCCGGGAAACCCGTGACGCCCCAGAGGGCAACCTGCATTACATCCGCAAGGCGATCGAAAGCCTCGAGGGAGCACTCCCGCAGCTGCGCTACCCCGTGCGCGTGATCGTCGAGAACCAGGACGGCCAGTCACCAACTGACTGACGCAACCTCTATAACCTTCACGAAGCCCGCAGAGCTTCGCGGAAGTCTCGTACCGCAGGCCGGCTACTCCACCGATCCAAGGTGTGCAGGACTTCCCCGAGGACACGCATGGTCCGCTCCGACTTCATGGTGTGCGCTACCTCGGCAGATGCCCGGCCGAGCTGGGCGGCTTCGTCGGGCTCACCGCACAGCGCCACAGCAGCCGCCCGCCGTGCGGTGAAGAACCCCGTGTCGCGTCGCGACAACGTCCCCGCTGAGATCGCCTCGCCAAACAGTTCCACCGCCATGCTCGGCTTTCCGGCCTCGGTGTACGTCACGGCGTTGCGGAGCATCAGGGTGTCTTCGGCGAAGTAGGCACCGAGCGGGTTCGGGTCATCGCTGGGCATGTTGGTCAACAAGCTGCGCGACTCGTCGAGCTTCTGCCTGACGGCATCCAGCGGTTCGCCGGTCATGGCCAAGCCGAGGGCCTCTTGCTGGGTAACCTCGGCGTGGACACGCGGCGGCAGTTGCCACCGCTCGTGACGAGCTGCCTGGGCCAAGGTGAGCACCCGCAGGGCATCTCGATCGTCATATGCCATCTGACTTTTCTTCAGCAGGACATACCCCTGCATGGATGCGTCGTCAGCCTCCTGAGCCCACTCCATGGCCCGGTTGTACCAGAAGCCGGCCTGACCTGGCTGGTGAATATCACGATATAGCCACCCAGCGAACTCCGCTCCATCCGCCCCGACCGACAGCAGCTCGCGGCGGGCCCGCGGCTTCACGTTGCGGGCGTGCTGCTCGATCGCGCCGAGCAGCCCGAGGACGACCGGCAGAGTCTTCTTGGGCCCGAGGGAGCCGTCGTCACGCTTAGCGTGGTCGAGCTGAGTGCGGAAGTAGTCGACGATCGGGCCGCCCTGGTAGCGGCGTGAATCGTCCAGAGCGCTCGCTACGCGCCGGAGCTCTTCCAGGCCCAGGCCGGGGAGGGCAGCAGCGGCGATGCCGCTGAGCAGGGTTCTACGGTGAAGCGGACTCATGGCCTCGTGTTCTGCGCTCGTGGTGCTGTCGGCTGGGATCGCCGACAGGCTGCCGAGGCCGCTGGTCGCTAGCGTGGAAGCGTCGATGGGTACGAAGACGGTCTGTCCGTCGACCACGACCGGAAGCAGCGTTGATCCCTGGGTCTGGGACGGCTGCTCTGGCCTCTGGAGATCGCTGTCCTCCCGCGGATTCGCAGGAGCGGCGAACTGACTTTCGCTACCTCGGAGCTTGAACCAAAGTAGGTCGGCCGGAACGCCGAGGCTATGCGCCCAACTCATGAGCTTTCCGAGGTCCTGCGGGGCAGGACCGTTCTCGATGCGGCTGAGCTGCGCCTGGGTGAGGCCGAGCCAGTTGGCGACGGCTCCCTGAGAGATGGGGCGCTCGTGGTGCGGGTGGGTGCGGTAGGCGTACAGAACCTTCCCGAAGTGCCAGCTCTCCAGGGCCTCGCTCATCTGCGGGTGTTGCCAGAACTCGTCGGGCAGAACGGGCGGTTGGCCGGCTGAACCGCGCTCCTGGCGGGCGCAGGCGCTACAGCGATCTCCGGCGTTATCCCTGGCCAGGCGGGTACCGCACTGGCAAAAGCGGGCTGGTGGTTGTGGTGCCATGCCGCTGTACTCCCGCCCCTGTTGCCGCTGGTTTTACCCAACCCAGCGTATTGCCATACGGGGCCCGTGGGTGGCAATACGCCGGAGGTATACCGGCGTATGCGTGGCCGTAGTTGGCGCAGGTGGGAGACCTAAGCAGGCTCGGTAGCCCCCGTTTTTCCCACCCGTCCAGCGGGGTGGGACAAGGAGCCGACCATGCGACCCACTTCACCTCGACGACTTGCCTACGGCTATCTCCGCATGCTGCCAGGGCTCGGCATCGACGACGTTCTACGACTCCAACGCGACCTGATGGTCTTTGCCGAGACCAACGGACTGGTTCTCGCAGACGTGTTCGTTGAGGCCCAGTGGCAGCAGCTCAGGGCGTGGCAGGAGCTTGTGGCCCACAGCCGCATGAAGAACGTAACCCACGTGGTGATGCCCTCGCCCGAACACCTTCACCAGATCCCGGTCCTGGCGGAGATCATGAAGGACGAGGTAGAGCGCGAGATTGGCGGCCAGCTCTGGTTGGTCGAGCCGTTCGAGGAGACCGCGCCTCAGAGCCAGGAGGCGGGCCGTGAGTAACCGACGACTGGTCAGCCGGCTGGAGCTTGCCGCCCAGCGCGACGCCTCGCCCTGGGCTCGTCGCCACGCCCGTGATGTCCTCGGTGCCTGGGGCCTGGTGCTCGAGCGGATCGACACGGTGGAGCTGTGCGTCAGCGAGCTGGTCACGAACGCTGTACTCATCTCCGAGGAGACCCTCGACGCTCCGGTGATGCGTATCTCGCTGACGCTGATCTACATGCCCGGCGAGCTTGTAGTTGAGGTAGCAGACGGCTTCTACCAACCGCCTGTGCGCAAAGGGATTGTCAGCCCCCAGGCCGAGAACGGCCGGGGGCTTTTCATTGTGGAGATGCTCGCCAAGGAGTGGGGATTCTTCCAGCCGCCGAACGGCGGCAAGGTGGTGTGGTGTCGGGTGGGGTTGGGGTGAGGGGTTCACCAACCGGGGTACACGAGCCCTGGACAGTTGAGCCCCTCGTACTGAGCGAGTTCAGACGGCCAGCCGTCCTTGAAGTCGGAAGCCGGATAGGTCAGTTCATCCTGGCTGACTTCGGCGAACGCGCCCCGATCATCAGCGCGGTAGATTGTCGTGACGCCTTTGAAGAGATCTTCCTTGGAGCGACTATCCCAGTCGCGGCTCAATGTAACAAATACTATTTCCGGATGCCCGTTCCGCGCTCGACAAGTAATCCCTGTCTGAAACCCCCATGTGCCGTGATTGAACCAGGAAGCGTCTCCCAGTCCTCGCAGTGGTCGTAGTTCACCGCTTTGATACTCAAAGTGCCAAACAAGGATCGAGCGACCACCGGCAAGACCAACAACGAAGAGATCGTCCTGATCGTCTTCGTTTAGATCGACTGGCTCTTTCCAGTTCAGCCATTTTGGCTCTGTGAGCTGGTGAGCGCTGTACTCCTTCTTGTCAACGATAATTTGAGAACGGCTTTCACCACTGCCGAACGCGACGTTGATACTCAGCTCTCCAGTTCCGTCGCCTCTTCCTTTCAAGAGCAATGCTGCTCTATCTTTTTTGTCGTCGCCGTCAAAGTCTCCTTCGCGGATCCCCAAGCAATCGTCCTGATGGGGCTCACAGGGGTCGGGGAGACCCTCTCCACGGTGAAGGAACCACCAGCCAAAACTCCCTGCTGCCAAGATGAGAAGGAGCACTGACAGTAGTCGATTCCTAGATGCCAATGCGCTCTCCCAACTAGGAATTGATGCGAGCACAGTTCGTGGTATCGGTCGTATACTGCCCAGGTTTTCCCTGGGCAATCACGCTCGCTGACTCTCCGCCCGCTAGCTCGAGCTCAGTAGGGATCCACAGCTCGCCGTACTTGATGCCCTGCACGGCTTCTAGATCAGCTTTGGAAGGGTATCCGTAGAGCCTTTCTTGCGCCGGCGTGGCCCGAGGGCATGGATCGGCTGTCAACTTGAATGTCTCTCGACCGTTTTCGTTGACGACATAGGTTCTGTACTGGCTGCCGCCCGCTTCGTAGTCCACAGCGATCTTGAAGGTGTACGCGCCCTGAAAGGCAAAGAAGGCTAGGTTAAAGGCTTCCCCATCTCCCTGGAAGCTAAGAGTCTTACGTTGCGCCTGGAAGAATGGCTCACCCGCATCGGCTCCGTCGGCCGGATAGACAGCCTCCATGGCCGGTGCGTTCATGTAGAACTCTGCATCGCCGATCCAGTCATTATTCTTGCTGGGCGGCATCAGGAAGGCACCACCTGTAGGCATAGGTTGCTTCTTGATATCTACAGGACGAATCTCAATGATCTCGATGTCCCTCTTGTCGTCATCCAATCGGTTGATTGCAAACTGGATGCGCAACTCACCGAGCAGGTAGCCGTGTTCCTCAAGTGAGTTCTGGAAGTCTGCGGGGAGCTTATCTACCCCGATAGAGTTGTAGCCCTGCAACGGCTTGGTTACCAGATCAACTTTGTCATCGGAGACGGCGGCGCTCCACGTACCGTTCATGCCTGTCACTGAGTATGTGTGCACATTAAGCGCATCACCGATGGGGAGCTTCGCTGGCGGCTTTGGTGAAGAGTTGAGTGTGTCGCCGGACCACTCTTCTCCCGTTTCCTCTGTGTCGTTAGGCCAGGGCAGGAACGTAAGAGGCAATGTCATAGCGAGAACAAGAGAAACGAAAGCCTGCCGAATGAGGAAGGTCCTTGCAGGTTCCTTGCGCTCTGGTAGTGGCTCTGGCGAGTCTGGCTCGCTGCGCTGTGGCTCCTCGGACAGCGTCAACGAGGCGTCTGATTGAACAGGTTGGTCTATTGGTGCTGGCTCATTGGCTGTTGGCTCCTGGAGGGACTCAGTCGCTGCTTTCTCAGGGAAGACGGCCACTTCGACACTGGTGGAAGGAACATCCTCCTGTACATGAGTACGGCTATTCGTTGCCGCTACTCCTGCGGGGCCATGAACAATCTGCGCCTCAGCGACAGCCCGCTCAAGCAAAGCGCTGTATTGCTTACAGATCTTTTTTGCGGCATACGTCGCAAACTTATCGAAATGTTTCCTTAGGTTTTCTACATCGCCAGCCTTGAGCTGTTTCTTCAAGTGCTGCGAGAAATCTTCACGCCGAACGCCCTTACCCGACCTTCGGCGCACCTGCCGGACATCATCAATATTGAGGTCGACCCTAATGGAGTCGCGACAGTCACTTTCATCCAAGAGGCGAACTTTTGCTTCAAACGAAGCAATAAGTTCATTCAGCTTCACAGTCAATGTCGACTGAATGTCACTCATGCTGTTGTCTGGTGTGACCCCCCAAAGAACGCACAGCTCCTCGCCTAGGATATCGAGGAGCTTTTCTTTTTCGCTCCCTGAGCGCCGAACCCCCTTTCCCTTACTAAGCTCTTGGATCCGCTTTCGCATCGCTTCTTCATTAGCTGTCAATCGCTCCTCAGTTGCCACACCGCCCCCTGACTGACATGCAACTGGCAGAATTATATCATTTTTTGCAGACCGGAAGCCCGGCCTCGGGTATCTACTATTGCATTTTTAGTCCAACTATGAAATAAATAGATACGTATGCATGGAGAACTAAATCAGCAGCGATACGAAGAGCGGAGGCGCAGGGAAGAAAGTTTGGCAGCGTCGCTTGATCGCCTGCCCATCCAGGAGTTTCTTTTCCTATATCGCGCTTGCCTGGACCAAGAAGATGGTGCGCCAAGCTTAGAGATATCGAGATTTGAAGACAGGCGCGATATTTATCTTGAAGAATCGATGGATTCCTATATCGGGTCCCTTAGTACTAGGCATCCCGAACGCGCAAAGGAAATATTCTTCAGCTTCGCTGGTAGCCCATTAAAGCAGGAGCGTCACAGAGTGGCCCACCTTGCTCGGCCGCTTATGCAAGTAGATCATGATATCGCCATAGATCTTTGGGAACGCCTTCTTCGAGATCCTGAACATGAAGTTAGAGCCAAAGCATTTGACGAGATGGAAGATGCTCTTGAAGACCCTGAGCTAACACCCGCTGACATCTTCCGCCTCACCAACGCCTATCACGAAGCAGAACAAGACGAGAACCTCCATGACCCCGTGCGTCATGCCGGAGAGCTTGCTCTGCGACGTCTGGTGAGCCTCATGGACTCCGAAAACGAGTCGTAGGAGCCCCTGTTACCACCTCCTGCTGGTATCAGAATCCCCTCATGATGTTGCTCTGACCTGCACTTTTCCCTAGTACCAATGGGAAGAGTCTTTGCCCTGTCGGACTCTCTCTGTCAGCTTTAAGCCATCGCCACAGAGCGACAGCCAAAAGGGCTCAACTGGGCTCTCAGATTCAGAACTCAACAGCGGAAGGACACTCGCCAATGAGTGAACTCATGCGCAGGCCGGCGGGCATGCCGGTCTCCCGACAAGTACACCGAGAGCTCCGGCAGGTTGCCGGAGAGCTCCACGTCGAGCAGGCCCGTACGCGGGCCGTTTCCTCCCTGGCCGAGAACGCCATGGGAGAAGTCGCCTACCTCAAGCGCCAGCAGGCGGAGTTGGAGCGAATGTGCCCCGACGCCGCAGAGGCCCTGGCCCTCATCGCCAACACGGCGGCCGGGGCCATCGCGAAGCAGGTTCACCGCTTCGGCAACGACCTGGCCTGACAAATGTCCATCTTCATCGGGCTGTGCCTGGTGCTGCTGGGTGTCGGTCTGGATCGCGTCTGGCTCTACATCCGAGAGCTCGACCGCCAGACCTACATCCAGCTCATCGAGGCGGAAGCCAAGCAAGAGATCAACGCCCAAGTACGCGACGCCGAAAGGCGGATGCGCCGAGAGGTGTTCCGGAGGAGCACGTGAGCGGTTTGGAAGTCGTGGCGGTCATCGCGGTCGCCTACGTCATTGGCCGCATCCGGCAATGGCAGAAGAACCGCGACGCCATCAAGACGGCGGAGGGCTTGGAGCGCATCGCCGACATCATGCGAAAGAAGGAGAAAGGAAGCAAGGAGTGAACCGTACTCCCACCACAGCGGTCGCCGTACCGCTGGAGCTGCTCAAGTCGAGGACCATCAGGGTTCTGACGGAATCGTTCCAGGAGGCTTTCACGGCCGCCTACGACGAGGAGCGGGCTCGCAAGGACACTGCCAAGCGCCGGCTGTTGACCGAGCTGCTGGGGGCTGACGAGTTCGCCAACCCGCAGCCCCACGAGGACTACCGTCCCGGCACGGCATGAACAACAACTGGGAAGGCATGGCGGCGACCGCTCTGCGGACGGTCGCCCTCCTGCTGGCAATCGCCATCGGGGCGAGGCTGGTCTACGAGCTCCTCGTACCTCTAATCCCGATCTTGGTCCCGCTGGTCATCCTCAGTTCAATCGGTGGAGCCGTGCTCCACTTCCGCGGCCGGCGTTGGTAGGACCGTGGCTCGCTGACATGGCGGGTCACGGTCCCTCGTAGACCATTCCACAACAAGCAAGTTCGTTGCATCTCTGCGTACCAGAAACGCGGAGCCAACAGAGAGGCACGGGCGTTTCTTCGCCTGTGCCTTCGTGCGATCTTTCGCCCGAACCAACGACTTTTCAATTAAGGCTATTTCTGTATAGCTAGAAGTGTACCCGTGCAAAAAGTACATCACGGGACGAAGAGAAAGGAGGAAGTTAGTACGTGACAAACCATCAAGTGAAGGAGGAGGGTCGGTCGCCAGACGTACCGCGCCGGTTCCGGACACTCCTCATCGATCCACCGTGGGCTGCAGGGCAGACCGGCGCAAAGGGCGCTGAGCGCCACTATCCGGTCATGTCGCTCAACCGGATTCGAGAGCTCCCCGTGGCCGAGTTGGCCGAGGACGACGCGCACCTGTGGCTGTGGACGACCAACGCCACACTCCGCGACGGCTTCGACGTCGCGGAGGCGTGGGGCTTCACGGTCCGCTCGCCCCTGACCTGGGTCAAGTTCCGGCTGGGGCTCGGCAACTACCTGCGCAACAGCACGGAGACGCTGTTGTTCGCCACCAGGGGGAACGCGCCAGTCGCGTTCCGGAGCCAGCCAACGTGGATCAACGCGCCGGTACAGGAGCACTCGCGCAAGCCCGACGAGCAGTACGCCGTGATTGAGCGGATTTCAGAAGGAGCGTTCATCGAGCTGTTCGCGCGGCGTCGTCCGCCGAGCAATCGGGACTGGTTCGTCTGGGGCAACGAGATCGCCTCGGACATCGTCGTTCCCGGCTACCCAGTGCCGAGTGACCGGCACCACAACCACCAAGCGAAGTAACAGAAGGGAGATATATGGCAAAACGAAGCAAACGAAGTCCCAGGCCCGAGCGCCGGTTCGTGGTGCGGGGCATCCAGCGCACAGAGATCGACCTACGGAAGCTTGGCCGGGCACTCATCGCCTTGGCTCAGGCCGAGGTCGAGAAGCAAGCCGCCGAAGCCCACCAGGGCATTGAGCACACCGAGGGGAAGGCTCAGCATGGCCAACCCCAGTAATGAGCTGCTGTTCTCGGAGCTGCACCTGCCCCGACCGCTCAGCGAGGCATCTGTGCTGGTGTTGCTGGGCCGTCTGGCCGCCGAGCGCACCGCCTCGCGGCTGGTGTTGGAAGCCCGAGCCGAACGCGGCTCTGTCCGCTACCTGCTGGGCTGTCGCTCGGCCGAGGTTAGTCAACTGCGGCGACTGTTCAAAGACTTCCTGCCGGGCTCTCAACTTGTGCAGTCCGACAACGGACGACCTCCGGCTCGACTTCGGGTCGACGTGGCCGGACGCTTGCGGCTCAAGCCCGCGGGGATGCCGCTACGAAGCGACGTCGCCGAGGCTACCTCGCGGGCGTTACTGTCCGCCTTGACGGCACCGCTCCAGGCCGACGAGGCCCTGGCGGTGCAGATCATCTTGGGTCCGCGGCGAGAGCCCCGGACCATGGCCAAGGATGTTCCGGACCCCGGAGCCTCCATGGTGCAGAAGCTGGTCATGGGCGAAGTTCTGGCCAGCACCGACACCAGGAGCAGACTCAGGGAACGCCAGTCACAAGCCGGGTTCGCGGCCACCATCCGGCTCGGTGTAGCCGGACCAGATACGCGCCGGCGCCGAAACCGAATCCTGAGCCTGCTCAGCGCGCTGACCGTCGCCCAAGGCGCGGGCGTGAAGATCGACCTCGTCCGCGAGTCGGCGGACCGTCTCAACAACGTGCGGCTGCCTTGGCTGTGGCCGTTGGCCCTCGGCGTCTCCGAGCTGGTCGGCCTGCTCGGCTGGCCCGTCGGTGAGGGAGACCTCCCTGGCAACCCCATGCATCCGCGAGTGCTGCGCGCGGCGGCGCACGTCCACTGTGGACCGCGAGTCTTCGCCCGCAGCGCGGCACCGGGAGATGACCGCCTGCTGGGCATCTCAGCAGCGGACCAGACTTTCCACGGCATCGCTTACGGACCAAGCGGTTCCGGTAAGACAACAGCCTTGCTGCACCTCGTCTTGGCGGACATCGAGGCTGGTCGCCCGGTAGTCGTTCTCGATCCAAAGCAGCAGCTAATCGACGACGTTTTGGCGCGAATGCCAGAGCACCGGGTGAACGACGTAGTCGAGCTCAATGCTGCCAACCAATCGCCGGTTGGCTTCAATCCGTTGGACGTCACCGGCCGTGACCTCGACGTGGTAGTCGACGGCGTCTTGTCGGTCTTCGAGAGCGTCTTCGCGGATGGCTGGGGGCCGAGGACGGCCGATATTTTCTCGGCGTCGCTTCGTACCTTGGCTCGGGGTAGCAGCCCGAAGCATCCGGCGACATTGGTGGACTTGCCGCGCCTGCTGACTGACGCTGGTTTCCGACGTCAGTACGTCGGCCAGACGCAGAACGACGTCGGCTTGGCTCAGTTCTGGGCCTGGTACGACAGCCAGTCGCCAGCGGCTCAAGCCAACATTATTGCCGCGCCCATGAACAAGCTTCGTCAGTTCCTGCTGCGGCCAGCCATGGTCCGGATGTTGGATCAGCGAGAGGGACACTTCCGGCTGCGCAATATCTTCCAAGACAACAAGGTCTTGCTAGTCCCGCTCAACGAGGGAATCGTGGGACCCGGGACGGCTTCACTTTTGGGGAGTCTGGTGATTGCCGAGATTTGGCAGGCTACACAGGAACGAGCCAATGAGCCTTACGCCAGTGAGCGACCGGGCACTGTATACGTCGACGAGGCACCGCGCTTTCTGCACTTGCCAATGTCACTAGCTGACGCTTTGGCCGTGAGCCGATCGCTATCTGTTGGCTGGTTCTTGGCCGCGCAGTTTCGTGACCAATTTCCGCCCGCCTTGCGTTCCGCAGTCGACGTCAATGCCCGTAGCAAGATTGTGTTTGCCAGCGAGTACGAAGATGCCCGGAATATGGCGAAACTGGCACCAGGGCTGGAAGCCGAGGACTTCATGGCGCTGCCGAGGTATCACGCGTATGCGAACTTGGTAGCAGATGGAGCGCCTTCTGGTTGGGCACTGGTCAAAACTCTGCCACCACCACCGGCTACGGCGGATGTTGAGGCAATCCGCGCCCTAGCACGAGCCAATTACGCTAGCCCAGTAGAGCCGAAGCTTGCGCGTTCGGAAACGGCTAGCTCGGAGGAATCCTCCGCAGCAGTGCCACCGACACCAGGCGGGCCGAGCGCGATTGGACGAAGGCGGCGAAGAGGTACGCAGTGAGCGCCGACTGGAGCGGCGGTGCGTTGGCCCGACCGTGTCGTCGGTGCTGTCTTCGCTCCTTGGTTCGCGACGGAGGTAGCCGAGGAGTTTGCCCAGCTCAGGCGGCAGTTCAGGCGCGAGGTGGGAAGGGATTGACCCGCTTCACTTGGTCATCTTCACCATCCCGGCTGGCTGGCCCTCGCTACCTCGTCCACATGCATACAAACAAGCTCAAGATCTCATCGGAGATTTTGGAAGGGAGGAAAGAACATGGAAAAGAAGAAGGACATAACTTGCGTACGGTCAACGCTCTCAGAGCGTGACCTTGGCATCCTGGGATCGGTGCGGAAATTCCGATTGCTGACCACCGCTCTGATTCGGCGGCTGCACTTTCCGAGTGGTAGTCAGAGCGCGCCGCGGGGCGCTTCAGGGGAAGGATCGTCCAAGCGGCACGCTACCGAAGCGGCTGCCTCGGTAGCCACCATGCGCGTGCTCTCACGCTTGGAGTCACACGGATTGGTCGCCAGGTTGTTTCGGCGGATTGGTGGCGTACGAGCTGGATCAACCGGCGTCATCTGGCAATTGACCAGTGCTGGCGAGCGGCTCACTCGGCAAGGCGATGACGAAGGCAAGCGACGTCGTTATCTGGAACCCTCAGCAGCCTTCACGTTCCACACGCTAGCTACGGCTGAGCTCGCGATGGAGCTCCACGAACTGGCGGACACTGGCGCTATTGAGCTCGTCCGCTTGGAAAGTGAGCCTGATTGTTGGAGGACGTTCTTGGCTCCGCATGGAGCTAAGCAGTGGCTCAAGCCGGACTTGTTCGCCATTACCGCCGGCGGAGACTTTGAGGACCACTGGTTTCTTGAGACCGACCTCGGCACGGAACACACACCAGTCATTGTCCGCAAGGCCACGACTTACCAGCAATACGCGGCCACTGGTGCTCACCAGAGTGAGCACGAGGTCTTCCCGGTCGTGGCCTTCGTGGTGCCGGATGACCGACGCAAAGGCACGATTGAAGCAGCTCTAAAAACCGAGTCCGCTACTCGAGAGTCGTTCCTGGCTGGCATGTTCCAGGTGGTCACGAAGGAAGGATTTTCCGGGTTCATAGCCAAGGGTGGCGCCTAAACGGCCCCACCCCGGCCAGTAACCGTAAAGCCACTGTACGTAATTAGCAATAACGGAGGTAAAATGGAAGTGGTAAGGCAAATAAAGAAAATGTTGACCGTGAATCGGAATGGGTCATCGAAACAGAAGGAGGTAATACATGGCAGGAGTAAAGAATCCAGCCGACCGTGTCACCGGGAACGACTACGTCGCGTACCTGCGGGTGTCTACCAAGGATCAGGTGAACACCGACTACAACCCCGAAGGGATCTCCATCCCGGCGCAGCGGGAGAAGGTGGAAGAACGTGGCCGGGAGCTCGGCTCAACGAAAGCAGCGGAGTTCATCGATCCGGGGCGCAGCGCCAAGACGATTGACCAACGCCTTGAGTTTCAGCAGATGATCGCCTACATCCGGGAGCATCCGAATGTCCGCTACGTCATCGTCTACATGCTGAGTCGCTTCGCGCGGAACCGGCTGGACGACGCGATCATGGTGGCCACGCTGGAGAAGCTGGGCGTCAAGCTGCTCTCAGCCGTCGAGAAGAACATTGACGACACCCCAACAGGGCGCATGCTCCACGGCATGTTGGCGGTCATCAACGAGTACGCCTCCAGCCAGAGCGGCGCGGACATCGCCTACAAGATGGAGCAGAAGGCCAAGAACGGCGGCACGCTGGGGCGGGCGCCAGTCGGCTACCTCAACGTCATCGAGCGGGGCGACGGCCGCGAGATCCGGACAGTGATCGTTGACCCGCAGCGCGGCCCGCTCATCAAGCTGGCCTTCGAGCTGTACGCCACCGGTGACTACACCTTGGCCGATCTCTCCGACGAGCTGTACGACCGCGGGCTCAGGATGCGGACCAACGGCCGGTACACGCAGACGCAGATCTCGATCAGCAAGCTCTCGGACCTGCTGCGGGATCGGTACTACATCGGGTTCGTACGGTTCAAAGGCCAGGAGTACAAGGGGCGGCACGAGCACCTCATCGACGACGAGCTGTTCGAGCGGGTGCAAGGCATCCTTGAGTCGCGCAGCGTGGCCGACGAACGGCGCCGGGTGCACCACCACTACCTCAAGGGTTCGTTGTTCTGCGGGCGTTGCAAGCACCTCAGCGGCACCAAGAGCCGCATGATCCTCTCGCACGCCAAGAACCGCCACGGCAATGTCTACACCTACTTCTTCTGCACTGGACGCTACAGCCACACCTGCGAGCTGCCGTACGTCAACGTCGGCCGCTTGGAGGAAGCCGTCGAGGATCACTACGCCAGCGTTCGCTTCAGCCCGCAGTTCATCTCCGACGTACGGGCTCACCTGGCGGAGGCCATCGGTGAGGAGAAAGCGTCGGCCAAGCTGCTGCACCAGCAGCTCTCACGGGAGCTGCGCGAGCTGGACACGCGCGAGAACAACCTGCTCGACCTGGCGACCGACGGCACCCTGCCTCAGGCCAAGATCCGCAGCCGCCTGCACGACATCGAGAGGCAGCGTCAGCGGCTGAAGGAACGGCTCGGCGCTACCGATGACGACCTCGGCGAAGCGGCTCGTCTCATTGAGGTGAGCTTGCAGCTCCTCGAAGACCCGCAGGCGCTGTACCTGCGGTGTAACGACGAACAACGTCGGATGTTCAACCAAGCCATCTTCGAGGGGCTATACGTCGAGGAGGACCAGGACTCTGGACGACCGACCCTGGAGCACGAGCTGAAGCAGCCGTTCGCGCGGCTGCACGCCGTGCAGCAGGAGCGCAGGCGGCCGGCTGATGCGGCCAGCCTGAGCGCTGAGGGTGCCGAGAGCACCCAGCCCGGCCAACAGCAGACTCAAAGTGACGAGGCGGCCACTGCACCAGATACCTCGGAGATAGTGCCCCAGAACGGCGAAAGCGCCCTCCCCCAGATGGGGAAGGGCGCCGCCATGGGCACCTTGGACGTGCTACTGGGTGGCATACGGTTGGCCGTATGTTCCAATAGCTCGTCCATGGTGGACCTGAGGGGATTTGAACCCCTGACCCCCTCGATGCGAACGAGGTGCGCTACCAGTCTGCGCCACAGGCCCTTGCGACGTGTGAAACCTTAGCACCCCATCCGGGGTGCTTGGAAATCCGTTCCCCGCTGGTCATCGGGCGGGCAGTCCGCGAAGCGGAGCGCCCCGGGTCACTCGTTGGCCGCGCGGGGACGGTCGTCGTCGGCGTACTGGTCGAAGAGGGGGGTGCGGCTGCGGTCGGGGCGGGGGCGGCGTGCGGGTTCCGGGGTGGGGTCCGCGGAGGAGGAGCGGGCCGCGCTCCAGGTTTCCGGGTCGCCCACCTCGACGCCGCCCGTGGCGCGTGGGGCCACCGGGGCGGTGACATAGGTGGGGAGGGGGACCGGGACCGGTTCCCAGCTGTCGCCGCGGGCGGGGCCGCGGTCGCGCTGCTGGTCGAGCCATTCGGCGTGGTCGGTCTGCTCGACGAGCGCGCGGCGCCCGGCCTCCTGCGGGGAGAGCGTCGGGGCCGGCTCGGGCGCGGGGTGCGGCTCGGTGTCCTCTTCCGGCGGGGCGGCGGCCTGCGCGGCCTCCTGCTGGCGGCGGGGGCGGCGGCTCTCACGCAGGCGCTGCGCCGCCGCCTCGGCGCGGCGGCGGTCCATGGTGAACACGAAGCGGCGGCGCTCCTGGGCGCGCAGGTGCACGATGTACGTGCTGAGCAGCACGGCCGGGACGCCCGGCGCCCAGAGGAAGCCGACCCCGCCGACCGCCGCGACGATCGCGCCGAGTGTGAAGGCGAGGAAGAGGATCACGGTGGTGCGGCGGCGTCGGGCCAGGGCCTTGCTGCGGCGGGCACGCTCGGCGGCGGCCCGGTTCAGCCGGGGTCGGGCGCGGGGGCCGGGAGGGCGTCCCGGCCGCCGCTCCGGGAGGCCGGCACGGGCTTCGGCGCGGCCTTCGGGCGCGGCAAAGGCCCGGACGTCCACGGAACCCCGGGGTTCCGTGAGGGCGTCCGGGTCCGCGTCGGGTGCCTCGTGCCCTTCGGGCTCCGCCGTGCGCCCCCGCAGCTCCTTGGCGTACCGGCGCTCCATCGCCGCGCGTCCGGACAGCAGCCGGATGGCGGTGGAGAAGCGTTCCGTCGGACGTGCCTCGTTGAGTTCGTCCTGCCTGCGGAGCCACATCGGCACCAAGTAGGCGGCCCAGGCCCCGACGATGACTGCGTAAATGAGGCCGCTGCTGCTCACGCCTCACACCGTAGAGGGGTCGGCGCAAGCGCATCGGCCAATTGGCGCGGTGTGTCGCACGATCTGGCTGATATCACGGAACTTTTTTGTGATTGTTCGGATCAGACGATGGCTGAGGCCGATCAATTTCGAACATTTATTTTATTTCTGGTCTGGCGCCAGGCCGGGCCTGGTGCCAGCGGTGCAGCAGCCCCTGCGGGATCTCCTCGGCCGTCAGCGCGAAGACCAGATGGTCCCGCCATGCACCGTCGATGTGCAGATAGCGCGGACGCATCCCCTCCTCCCGGAATCCGAGTTTCTCCACGACCCGTCGGCTGGGGAGGTTCTCCGGGCGAATGCAGACCTCGATGCGGTGCAGCCCGACCGTCTGGAAGCAGTGGTCGACGGCGAGCGCCACCGCCGTCGGCATGACGCCGCGGCCCGCGACGGCGCGGTCCACCCAGTAGCCGACATGGCCCGAGCACATCGAGCCCCAGGTGATCCCCGCGACGGTGAGCTGGCCGACGAGCTCTCCCCGGTACTCGATCACGAAGGGGAGCATGCGCCCGGCGTTGGCCTCCGCCCGCAGATGGCGGACCATCTGCCGGTAGGTGGGCCGCTGGGCTGCCGGACCGCCGGGGGCGGGCGGCGGCACGGTCGCCTCCCAGGGGCGCAGCCAGTCGCGGTTGCGCCGGTTGACCTCCCGCCAGCTCCGCTGGTCGCGCAGCTTTATGGGGCGGAGGACGACCTCGCCGTCCGCCAGCACCGCCGGCCAGGAGGGCGCGTTCAGCTTGTACTCCCCTCAGAACCCGTACCCGTACCCGTACTCGTGCTCGCTTCGACGCTCGTACCCGCGTCGACGCTCGTACCCGCCTCGGCACTCGTGCCCGCCTCGGGGCGGGGGTGGTCTCCGCCGTGGATCTGGTCGACCGCATGGCGCAGCAGCGTGCGCAGCACCGCCAGGCCGTCGCGCACCCCGCCCGTCGAGCCGGGCAGGTTGACGATCAGGGTGCGGCCCGCGACCCCGGCGAGCCCGCGCGAGAGCGCCGCCGTCGGC
Source organism: Streptomyces chengmaiensis (assembly GCF_029846775.1). Classification (NCBI taxonomy): domain Bacteria; kingdom Bacillati; phylum Actinomycetota; class Actinomycetes; order Kitasatosporales; family Streptomycetaceae; genus Streptomyces; species Streptomyces chengmaiensis. The sequence goes on along the minus strand of NZ_JARWBG010000008.1, from coordinate 78,649 downwards.
ACCTTCCGACTGCCGTGGGCGCGGATCGCCTCGGGGATGCCCGGGATCTCGTAGTCCACCACGGCGCGGGTGACGTCCGGGGTGCGGTCGGTGGGCGAGACGCCGGTGCCGCCGGTGGTGAGGATGACGTCGTACCCCCGGCCGACGCCCTCGCGCAGGGCCTGTTCCACGGGTGCGCCGTCGGGGACCACCCGCGGGCCGTCGACCGTGAAACCCATCGCGGCGAGGCCCTCGGCGAGGACCGGACCGCCCTTGTCCTCGTAGACGCCCGCGGAGGCCCGGTTGGACGCGGTGACGACGAGCGCCCGGTACGGGTGGTCCGCGCGGTCGGCGGGTGCGGAGGCCGGGGCGGGGCCATGGCTGTGGACCCGTACTTCGCCCGCGCGCGCCGCCCGGCTCATGACCGGCTCCAGTCGCCCGACTTGCCGCCCGTCTTCTCCTCCACGCGGACGTCCGTGATCACCGCGCCCTTGTCGACCGCCTTGACCATGTCGACGACGGTGAGGGCGGCCACGGAGACGGCGGTGAGCGCCTCCATCTCGACGCCCGTCCGGTCCGTGGTCCGGACGACAGCCGTGATCTCCACCGCGTCGTCCGCGACGGTCAGATCAACCGTGACGCCCGAGACCGCCAGCGGGTGGCAGAGCGGGATCAGATCGGGGGTGCGCTTGACGCCCATGATTCCGGCGATGCGCGCGGTGGCGAGCGCATCGCCCTTGGGCATGCCCTCGCCCCGCAGCAGTTCCACCACGCGGGGCGCGACCAGCACTCGGCCGCTGGCGCGGGCGGTGCGGGCCGTGACGTCCTTGCCGGAGACGTCCACCATGCGGGCCGCCCCCGCGTCGTCGATGTGCGTCAGCCTGCCTTGCGTACTCATCTGCTGTGGCGCTCCCGGTCGGGCCTTGTCAGGCGTGGCCTGGCGGCCGCGCCCGGCGTGCTGCCGGTGCGGCCCCGCGGCCTGCGGGTGTGCGGGGCCGCGGGCCTGTGTGGTCAGACACCGTACCGCCACCGTATGCCCGTCACCCGGTCAGTACCGCCGCTGCCGCGCGTACGCACGGCCCGTCCCGTCCGCAGGAGCCCTCCGGCCGGTCGGCGCCGCCGCCGCGAGCCCGCGGCCGCCCGCCGGTCCGGCCCTCACCCCAGCAGGACCACGTCCACCTCGGCCCCCGGCTCTGCGGACGCCTGGGACTCGGGGATCACGATCAGACAGTCGGCGTGCGCGAGGGCCGCGATCAGATGGGAGCCCGAGCCGCCCACCGGGGCGACCGTGCCCGTCTGCGGGTCGTACGTCCCCCGCAGGAACTGGCGCTTCCCCTCCGGTGACGTCAGCGCCTTGTCGGTCTTGAGGGCGGCCCGCGCCCGGGGCCGGTGCAGATCCTTCAGGCCCATCAGGGCGCGGATCGCGGGCCGTACGAACAGCTCGAACGACACATACGACGAGACCGGGTTTCCGGGGAGGGCGAGCAGCGGGGTGTGCTCCGGGCCGATCGAGCCAAAGCCCTGCGGCTTGCCCGGCTGCATGGCCAGCTTGCGGAACTCCACGCCGCCGCCCGGCTCGTCCTCGTCGCCGACCGAGGAGAGTGCCTCCTTGACCACGTCGTACGCCCCGACGCTCACCCCGCCCGTGGTGACCAGCAGGTCGGCGCGGATCAGCTGGTCCTCGATGGCGGCGCGCAGCTCGTCAGCGTCGTCGGTGACCGCGCCGACGCGGTAGGCGAGGGCCCCCGCGTCGCGCGCGGCGGCGGTGAGGGCGTAGCTGTTGGAGTCGTAGATCTGGCCCTCGCCCAGCGCCTCGCCCGGCTGGACCAGCTCGCTGCCGGTGGACAGCACCACGACGCGCGGCCGCGGCCGAACCCGCACGGTCGCCCGGCCGATGGCCGCGAGCAGCCCGATCTGGGGTGGTCCGAGGACGGTGCCCGTCGCCAGCGCCACCTCGCCCGCCTGGACGTCGCTGCCGCGCGAGCGCACATGCGCGCGCGCCTCGACAGAGCGGTGCACCCTGACCTCGCCGCCGGCCGCCTCGGGGGCCTGCCCCGCCGGGAGCATCGTCGAGGCCGCGCCGCCGCCCGAGCCGCCGTCGGTCCACTCGACCGGGACGACCGCCTCCGCGCCGGGCGGCAGCGGGGCCCCGGTCATGATCCGGGCGGCCTGTCCCTGGCCGACCGTCGGCAGGCCCCCGCTGCCTGCGGCCACGTCGCCGATGACGGCGAGGACGGCGGGATACTCCTCGCTCGCTCCGGCGACGTCGGCGGTGCGGACGGCGTAGCCGTCCATGGAGCTGTTGTCGAAGGGGGGCAGGGCGACCGGCACGGTGACGTCCTCGACGAGGACGCAGCCCTGGGCGTCGGGGAGCTGGAGCTCGATCGGATCCAGCGGGCGGATCGCGCCGAGGATGTCCTCCAGATGGTCGTCCACCGACCAGATCGCACCGCTGCTCACGCTTGCTGCATCTCCCCGGTCATGTCCTCGGTCATTTCCCCGGTCATGTCCTCGGTCATGTCCTCGGTCATGTCCTCGGTCATCTCCTGGGCCATCTCCTCGGTCACGAAGCCGCGCAGCCAGGTCCGGAACTCCGGGCCCAGGTCTTCACGTTCGCACGCGAGTCTGACAATGGCCCGCAGATAGTCGCCGCGGTCGCCGGTGTCGTACCGGCGGCCCTTGAAGACGACGCCGTGGACCGGGCCGCCCAGGGACTCGTCCTCCGCGAGCTTCTGCAGGGCGTCGGTGAGCTGGATCTCGTTGCCCCGGCCGGGCTCGGTCTTGCGCAGTATCTCGAAGACGGCCGGGTCCAGGACATAGCGGCCGATGATCGCGAGATTGCTCGGGGCCTCCGACGGGTCCGGCTTCTCGACGAGGTCGGTGACCCTGACGACGTCCGCCTCGCCGGTCGTCGTCACGGCCGCGCAGCCGTACATGTGGATCTGCACGGGGTCGACCTCCATCAGCGCGATGACGCTGCCGCCCTCCTGCTCCTGGACCTCCACCATGCGGGCGAGGAGCGGGTCCCGGGGGTCGATCAGGTCGTCGCCGAGGAGGACGGCGAAGGGCTGGTCGCCGACGTGCGGGGCGGCGCACAGCACGGCGTGTCCGAGGCCGCGCGGATCGCCCTGGCGCACATAGTGCATGGTGGCCAGGTCGCTGGACTCCTGTACCTTCGCCAGCCGGTTGGCGTCGCCCTTGCGGGTGAGCGCTTCCTCCAGCTCGTAGTTGCGGTCGAAGTGGTCCTCGAGGGGGCGCTTGTTGCGACCGGTGATCATCAGTACGTCGGAGAGGCCCGCCGCCACCGCCTCCTCGACCACGTACTGGATGGCGGGTTTGTCGACCACAGGCAGCATCTCTTTGGGGGTGGCTTTGGTAGCGGGCAGGAACCGGGTGCCGAGACCCGCGGCAGGGATGACAGCCTTGCTGATCCTGGGGTGCGACTGAGTCATGCGGGCACTTTATCCGGTGGCTATGGGCTGAAGATGAGCCTCCGGTTAACTTCAGCCTCATAAAGCTTCATAAAGCTGGACACGAGAGGTTTGAGAGACGAGTGATAGGCGAAGACATGGCGGGTACATACGGAATGCCCGATGCATCCGCCAAGGCGGTCCTGCGGCGTGAACTCCTCGACGCGCGGGGGCGGCTGTCCTCCGATGAGGCACGGGCCGCCTCCGCGGACCTCGCCCGCCATGCGCTCGCCCTGCCGGAACTGGCCGACGCGGGCACCGTCGCAGCATACGTCTCGGTGGGCCGCGAGCCCGGCACCCGGCTGCTGCTCGACGCGCTGCGCGACCGCGGCGTACGGGTCCTCCTGCCGGTGCTGCGGGAGGACAACGACCTCGACTGGGCGGTGTACGAGGGGCGGGAGCGGCTGGTGCGCGCCCGCCTCGGGCTGCTTGAGCCGCACGGCGAACGGCTCGGCGTCCAGACCGTGCTGGAGGCCGGCGCCGTACTGCTGCCGGGTCTCGCCGTGGATGTGCGCGGCATGCGGCTGGGGCGGGGCGGCGGCTCGTACGACCGGGTGCTGGCCCGGCTCGCCGCGGCGGACGCGGACCCCGCCCTGGTGGTGCTGCTGTACGCGAACGAGGTGGTCGGACGGGTCCCGGAGGAGCCGCACGACCACCCCGTGCACGCGGTGGTGACGCCCGAGTCGGTCAGGCGCTTCCCGGACAGGGCTGCCTGAGCCGCCCCCGGGCCGTCGTCTCAGCCCTTCGGGGCGAGAGTGAGCGTGTCGACGGTCGCTTCGTCGACCGCCTGCTTCCCGAAGGCCCAGCCGAGCAGCTCGCCCTTGGCCCACTTGTCGGTCTGGTCGGTGTAGTGGGCGTGGTACGCGTGCCCCGACGCGCCGGCCAGATTGATCCAGCGGGACTTGTCCCAGTCGCCGACGGTGACGACCATCCGCATCGACGGCACCCAGACGACGTCGTATCCGACGGCCGCGTTCCAGCCGGTGGCGTTGACGGCCGCCTCGCCGCCGCCCAGGTTCCACGGGCCGCGGTTGAGGATGCGCTGCAGGAAGCCGGGCCCCTCGGCGCCAAGGGTCTGGTTGGTCAGGGTGAGCTGGTGCAGCCGCCCCCAGGTCCAGGTGGAGGCGTCCTTCCCGAGCTTGGCCGTCAGCTCCCAGCGGGCGTCCTTCATGGCCCGTGCCAGCAGCTCGTCGCGGGTGGCGGTCGCCTCGTCCGTACGGCCGCCCGGGGAGCGCCACCACCGGTTGTCCTCGTCCTTCAGCAGCCGGCGCACCACCTCGTACCAGCGGTCGCCGCCGTCGGGCTGCGCGGAGTCGCCGTCGCGCTCGCCGCACTCGCGCACCCACTCGCCCAGGTCGTCGTCGGGCGCGGTGTCGTCGGCCGGGCGGACGTTCAGGCACTCGCCCTCGACGCGGACCTCCTTGGGCAGCTTGTTGCCGAAGGACAGTTTGAGGACGTTGCGCCAGACGGCGTTGAAGTAGGCGGCTGCGCCCGAGTCGGGCTCCTGGGTGTAGTCCCAGCCCTCCAGCAGTTTCTGCGCCTCGCGCACATACGGGTCGGAGACGTCGATCTTCAGAAGATAGGGCGTCAGCAGCTTGGCGATCTCGCTGCTGTTGTCCGTCTGCATGGTGCGCATGTCCTCGGTGGACACCTTGCCGCCGTCCTGGATCTTCGACTCGATCAGATCGTTTATGCGCTGGCTGCGGGCGCCGTAGCCATAGTCCTCCGTGATCAGATACGGGTACTTCTCGGCGTCGACCACCGCCTGGTTGGCGGTCACGATGTAGCCGCGCTCCGGGTTGTACTCGTACGGCAGCTCGTCGAAGGGGATGTAGCCCTTCCAGCGGTAGGCGGGGTCCCAGCCGGGCGCGGGGTTCCGGCCGTCGCTCTTGGAGCGCTCTGGGATCTTGCCGGGGGCCTGGTAGCCGATGTTGCCCTTGGCGTCGGCGTAGATCAGGTTCTGGGAGGGGACCTCGAACTGCCTGGCGGCGGCCCGGAACTCCTTGAAGTCCTTGGCGCGGTTCAGGCCGAACACCGCGTCCATGGAGGCGCCGGGCTGGAGCGCGGTCCACTGGAGGGCGACGCCGTAGCCGGTGCCGCGGTCGGGGGCGGAGTTGGCGACGGGGGCGCGCTGGCCGACCGACTCCAGTTGCGTGCTGCGGTCGGAGACCAGGGGGCCGTGCTCGGTCGAGCGGATCCTGATCGTCTTGTCCGCGCCTCCCGCGACCTTGATGACCTCGTCGCGAACGGCGAGGTTCTTGCGCTCGGCGCCCACGAGGTAGCTCTCGCCGTCGAGCTTCTCCAGATAGAGGTCGGTGACGTCCGCGCCGAGGTTGGTGAAGCCCCAGGCGATGTCCTGGTTGTGGCCGATGATCACACCGGGCATGCCGGAGAAGGTGTAGCCGGCGACGTCGTAGGTGCAGGAGTCCGAGGCCTCACGGCAGTGCAGGCCCATCTGGTACCACAGGGACGGAAGCTGCGGGGCGAGGTGCGGGTCGTTGGCCAGCAGCGGCTTGCCGGTGGTCGTGTACTTGCCCGAGACGACCCAGGAGTTGGAGCCGATGCCGCTGCCGTTGGGGCCGAGGAGCTCCGGGATGGCGTCGAGGGTCTCGGAGAGCGCGGAGAGCTGGGAGGAGAAGTTCCCGGCTCCCGTGCCGCTGCCGGACCCCGAGCCGGACCCCGAGCCGCTGCCGGACCCCGAGCCGGACCCCGACCCCGGCACCGAGCCCGACCCCGAGCCGTCGCCGGAGCCGTCGCCCGAAGACAAGCCGTCGCCCGAAGACGAGCCGTCGCCGCCCGAGACGTCGGAGGGCTTGGCATCCGGGTCGTACTTCTCCGTGACGGGGTCGATCCCGCCCTCCTCGACGATCGGCTTGTTCCGGTCGTACGGATACGGGGGGTACAGCTCCTTGATCTGCTTCTCGTCCAGCCGACTGGTCAGCAGCGAGCGGTCTATCTCCTCCTGCATATTGCCGCGCAGGTCCCACGCCATCGCCTTGAGCCAGGCCACGGAGTCCACCGGGGTCCACGGCTCGGGCGTGTAGTCGTTGGTGAACGCGAGCGCCGCGTACTCGACCGAGATGTCCCCGCCGTCGCGCCCCTGGAGGTAGGCGTTGACGCCGTCCGCGTACGCCTGGAGGTTCTTCTTCGTCCCGGCCGAGAGCTTGGTGTCGTACTCCTGCTGGGCCACCCGCCGCCAGCCGAGCGTCCGCAGGAAGGCGTCGGTCTCGACCTGCCCCGAGCCGAACATCTCCGAGAGCCTGCCCGCAGTCATATGGCGGCGTACGTCCATCTCCCAGAAGCGGTCCTGCGCATGGACGAACCCCTGGGCGCGGAAGAGGTCTTCGTCGCTGTCCGCATAGATCTGCGGGATGCCGTAGTCGTCGCGCTTGACCTCGACCGGGCCGCTCAGGCCCGCGATCTCTATCGTCCCGGTGGTCTGCGGGAAGGAGGCGCGTACCGTGCTGACGCTCCAGTACGCGCCGTAGCCGATGCCCGCGATGAGCGCCAGCACCAGGACGACGACGAGCAGTCGGGCGCGTCGCCCCTTCTTCTTCTTGGGGGAAGAGGCGGTTTCGTTGGAGGGCATCGCTGTCCTTCGAGGGGCAGGGTGGTCCTGGAGTGCTGGAGCAACTGTAGGCGCAGCGCCTGGCCCGCCCCGACGGCGGTGTCCGTAAGCCCGGCTGATCCACCCCCAGTTCCCGTACACCCGTTCGGACGCATCAAGGAAACATTAATGATTAGGTAAGGTAACAAAACGAAATACGCCAAGGCATGTGCGTCGGACATGTGCACTGACAGGGAAGGACCGGCCGCTGACTGTCGACCAGCTCAACGAACTCCTGCTGATGTGCTCGCTCGTGCTGCTCATCGCGGTCGTCGCGGTGCGCCTCTCCTCCCGGAGCGGTCTGCCCAGCCTGCTGCTCTACCTCGGGATCGGCATCGCGATCGGCCAGGACGGCATCTTCAACGTCCGCTTCGACAACGCCGAACTGACCCAGGTGATCGGCTATGCGGCCCTTGTGGTGATTCTGGCCGAGGGCGGTCTGGGCACCAAGTGGAAGGAGATCAGACCCGCGCTGCCGATGGCGGCCGTGCTGGCGACCGTCGGCGTCGCGGTGAGCGTGGGAGTCACCGCGGCGGGCGCGCACTACCTCGTCGGGCTGGAGTGGCGGCAGTCCCTGATCATCGGGGCGGTCGTCTCCTCGACGGACGCCGCCGCCGTCTTCTCCGTACTGCGCAAGGTGCCGCTGCCCTCACGGGTGACGGGCGCGCTGGAGGCGGAGTCCGGCTTCAACGACGCCCCCGTGGTGATCCTCGTCGTGGCCTTCTCCACGACCGGCCCCGTCGACGCGTGGTATCTGCTCATCGGCGAGATCGCACTGGAGCTGGCCATCGGCGCCGGGGTCGGCGTCGCGGTCGGCTGGCTGGGGGCGTACGGGCTGCGCAGCGTGGCGCTGCCCGCGTCCGGCCTCTACCCCATCGCCGTCATGGCGATCGCGGTGGCGGCGTACGCGGCGGGGGCCATCGCCCACGGCAGTGGCTTCCTCGCCGTATATCTGGCCGCGGTGGTCCTCGGGAACTCACGGCTGCCCCACGCTCCGGCGACCCGCGGCTTCGCCGAGGGAGTGGGCTGGATCGCCCAGATCGGGATGTTCGTACTGCTCGGCCTGCTGGTCACCCCGCACGAGCTGGTCGACGACTTCTGGCCCGCGGTGGCGGTGGGGCTGGTGCTGACGACGGTGGCGCGACCGCTGTCCGTGTTCGGCAGTCTGCTGCCGTTCCGCCTCCCGTGGCAGGAGAAGACGCTGATGTCCTGGGCCGGGCTGCGCGGCGCGGTGCCGATCATCCTGGCGACGATCCCGATGGTGTCCGGCATCCGGGGCAGCGACCGGGTCTTCAACATCGTCTTCGTGCTGGTCGTGGTGTACACGCTGGTGCAGGGGCCGACCCTGCCCTGGCTGGCGAGGGCACTGCGGCTCGGGTCCCCGGACGCCGCCGCCGATCTGGGCATCGAGTCGGCCCCGCTGGAGCGGCTGCGCGGACATCTGCTGTCGGTGTCCATCCCGGACGGGTCGAAGATGCACGGAGTGGAGGTGGCGGAGCTGCGGCTGCCCGCCGGAGCGGCCGTCACCCTCGTCGTACGGGACGGCAAGAGCTTCGTGCCGCTGCCGACGACCGCGCTGCGGCAGGGCGACGAACTGCTGGTCGTGGCGACGGATCCGGTGCGGGACGCGGCCGAGCGTCGGCTGCGGGCCGTGGGGCAGGGCGGCAAACTGGCGTACTGGCTGGGGACGGGCCCCGGCTAGGGCGAACGGAAGATTACGTTCCGGTTAATCGCAGGCGGGGAATGATCCGTGTCGCCGGTTTCACAGGCGGAACGGCCGTAGTCCCTGTACCATGAAGGCACACTGATCGACCAACTCTGCCTGATGCAGAGCTGGCGCGACCGTATGGCGGCCGCGGAGCCCTCGCAGTGGGCCCCGGTATCTACCGCAGTTCCGCGCAAGAGGACAGCTCTCGGCTGCTCCCGTACACCCCGGGGAGCGCTACCAGGCGGCAGAAAGGCCAGGGCCGTGGCATCCACGGTCGCCACCGAGAAGCGCCCGGGATACGGGCAGCTGCTGCGCACCCCCGGAGCCTGGACCTTCCTGCTCCCCGGCTTCTTCGCCCGCCAGCCCTTCGCGATGCTCACCATCGGCATCGTGCTGCTGGTGCAGCACACCACCGGCTCGTACGGGACCGCCGGCGCCGTCGCCGCCGTCACCGGTGTCTCCATGGCGCTGTTCGCTCCGCAGAGCGGCAAGCTCGCGGACCGCTTCGGGCAGCGCGCGGTGCTGCTGCCGGGCGTGGCAGTGCACGCGGCGTCGGGCGGTGCGCTGACCGCGCTGGCCCTCGCCGACGCGCCCCTGTGGGCGCTGTTCGCCGCGGCCGTGCCCACCGGCGCCTCGGTCCCCCAGGTCGGCCCCATGGTGCGGGCCCGCTGGGCGGCCAGGCTGGAGGGCTCTCCGCTGATGTCGACGGCGGCGGCCTTCGAGTCCGTGACGGACGAGTTCACCTTTGTCGTCGGACCGGTGCTCGCGACCGCGCTGTGCACCGGCGTGCACCCTGCCGCCGGGCTGATCGCGGAGGCCGGGCTGACCGTCGTCGGCGGCCTCCTCTTCGCCGCCCAGCGCCGCACCCAGCCCGCCCCGCGCCCGGCCGCCACCGCGTCCGCGCCGCACGCCTCCGCGCTCTCCGTGCCGGGCGTGCGGGTGCTGGCCGTCGCCTTCCTCGGCATCGGCTCGGTCTTCGGCGGCATGCAGGTCTCGCTCACCGCCTTCTCGGAGGAGATCGGCAACCCCGGCGTCAACGGCGTGCTGTACGGGATCTTCGCCGCCGGCAACATGCTCGCCGGCGTCGCCTGCGGAGCCATCGCCTGGAAGAGCGGCCCACGGCGGCGGCTGATCCTGGGCTATGCCGCGCTGACGCTCGCCGCCTCCGGGCTGTGGGCGGCCCACTCGGCAGTCCTGCTCGCCGCGCTCGGCCTGCTGGTCGGACTGTGCATCGCTCCGGCCCTGATCACCGGCTACACGCTCGTCGAGACCCTGGTGCCCGCCTCCGCCCGGACCGAGGCGTTCACCTGGCTGACGGGGGCGGTCGCCCTGGGCCAGGCCTCGGCGGTGACGGTGGCCGGACAGCTCACCGACGCCCATGGCTCCGGCGCCGGATTCACCGTGCCGCTGATGGGCACGGCCCTCGCTCTGGCCACTCTCGTCACCCTGCGCTCGCGGCTGTCCCCGAAGGCGCGGGGGCGGATCGCGGCACGTGGCGTCGGTCACCGCGTGCCCGTGACGGTGGACTGAAGCAGCGGAATAGGTCACTATGGAACATCGTTAGCACTCACTGAGTCAGAGTGCCAGGAGGAAGACAAGTGCCGACCTACCAGTACCAGTGCACCGAGTGCGGCGAGGGCCTCGAGGCGGTGCAGAAGTTCACCGACGACGCCCTGACCGTGTGCCCCAGCTGCGACGGACGCCTGAAGAAGGTGTTCTCGGCGGTCGGCATCGTCTTCAAGGGCTCCGGCTTCTACCGCAACGACAGCCGCGGCTCGTCGTCCGGCAGCTCCCCCGCCGCGTCGTCCAAGACCTCGGCTTCGGGTTCGTCGGAGTCGTCGTCCGCGTCGGAGTCGTCGTCCGCGTCGAAGTCGTCGTCCGCGGCCTCCTCCTCCTCGTCCTCGTCATCGTCGGCGGCGAAGTCCTCCAACGCCAAGCCGGCCGCGGCATCGAGCTCCGGCACCGCCGCCTGACTCACAGCCTTCCGGGTTTCCAGGGCCCCGTCGTACACGCTGTACGGCGGGGCCCTCGCCGTGCGCACCAGGCGTACGGAAGGCGCGGTCGGCTACTGTGACCGCCGTGGCGACGACCAAGGCGACCAAGACGACCAACGCGACCGCAGCAGCGGCACAGACGGCTGAGATCGGTGTGATCGGCGGCTCCGGGTTCTACTCCTTCCTGGACGACGTCACCGAGATCCAGGTGGACACCCCGTACGGCAGTCCCAGCGACTCCGTCTTCCTCGGCGAGATCGCCGGCCGCCGGGTCGCCTTCCTGCCCCGGCACGGGCGGGGGCACCATCTGCCGCCCCACCGCATCAACTACCGGGCCAATCTGTGGGCCCTGCGGTCGGTGGGGGTGCGCCAGGTGCTGGGCCCCTGTGCCGTGGGCGGGCTGCGGCCGGAGTACGGGCCCGGCACGCTGCTCGTGCCCGACCAGCTGGTGGACCGCACCAAGGCCCGCGCGCAGACGTACTACGACGGGCTGCCGCTGCCGGACGGCGTCATCCCCAATGTGGTGCATGTGTCGCCCGCCGACCCGTACTGCCCCGAGGGGCGCAGGGTCGCCCTGACCGCGGCACGCGGGCAGGACTGGGAGGCCGTCGACGGCGGAACGCTCGTGGTCGTCGAAGGGCCCCGCTTCTCGACGCGGGCCGAGTCGCGCTGGCATGCGGCCATGGGCTGGTCGGTGGTGGGCATGACCGGCCACCCCGAAGCGGTGCTCGCCCGCGAGCTGGAGCTCTGCTACACGTCGATCACGCTGGTGACGGACCTGGACGCGGGCGCGGAGGCGGGCGAGGGCGTCTCCCACGAGGAGGTGCTGGAGGTGTTCGCCTCCAATGTGGACCGGCTGCGCAAGGTGCTGTTCGAGGCGGTGACCCTGCTGCCGGAGACCGACACCCGGCGGTGTCTGTGCACACATGCGCTGGGCGGGGTGGATCCGGGGATCGCGCTGCCCTGACACCCGGCAGGGGCTGTGGGCACGGACCACCCATGTGAGTGAGGGAGTTGTCCACAAGGCGTCGGCCGTCCACAGGCCTCTGCGGGCTTTCGGCGGATGGCGGATCGTGAGGGGCGTTCGGTTCGACGCGCTTCTCACGACGGGCGGTACGGCGATGTCCTTCTCTCCTGCTTCCTCTGCTTCCTCCTCCGCGGCTTCTGCTCCTGCTGTGGCTTCTGCTCCTGCTGCGGCTTCTGGGCCTCTTGCGGCTGCTGGCTCTCTGGCGGCTGCTTCCGCTGCTGCCGCTTCCTCTTCTTCCTTCCGTCCCGTTTCTCCGTGCTCGGTGGCGCACCGGCTGCCGCAGTCGGTTCCTGATCCGGTCAGGGTGCCGCCGTTCGCCCCCCTGCGGGTGCGGGGCGGGAGGCAGCGACTGCGCAGGGCGCTGCTCCGACGCCGGAGGGCGCTGGCTGCCGGGCTCGCGGTGACGGCCGCGGCGCTGGCGGCTTCGAGCGCGCACGGCCTGGAGGGGACGCGGAGCCCGGCGGGGACGGGTGCGGACGCCAAGGCGGCGGCAGCGGCGGCTCATTCGGCCCGGTCGCCGGTGCAGATGGTCTCGGCGCCGGTGCGGATCGCGGATGCGGCGACGGTCAGGCTGCTGCGGCCGGGCGATCGCGTGGATGTGATCGCCTCAGCGCTCTCACCGGCGGGGGAGGCGAGCGAGGCGCACATCGTGGCCTCGGGCGCCCGGGTGGCAGAGGTGCCGCGGCCGGAGCAGTCGTCGGCTGCCTCAGCGGCCTCGGCCGCTCTGCCCCCTTCGTCCGGCGGCGGCGCGCTCGTCGTGCTGACGGTGCCGCGCCCCGTCGCCGCCGAGCTCGCCGGCGCGGGCGCGACGTCCCGGCTGGCGGTGACGGTGTGCTGACGCCCGAGACTCGCACTGGCGCACCGTCAGGTCACCTGTTCCCGGGGCCCGACTGGACAGCGCCGCCCCGCACTGCCGTAGGTTTCGCTTTCGCCGGATGCCACCTTGAACACGAAGAAAGGCCCACGCGTGAGCGACAGCAACAAGAAGCCGAACGTCCTGGAAGGCTTCAAGGCGTTCCTGATGCGCGGCAATGTGATCGACCTCGCGGTCGCGGTCGTCATCGGCGCCGCGTTCACCAACATTGTGAACACAGTGGTGAAGGGGGTCATCAACCCGGTGGTGGGCGCCTTCGGCACCAAGGATCTGGACTCCTACAGCTCCTGCCTCAAGGGCCCCTGCGAGGTCGTGGACGGCACGGAGATCGGCATCCGGATCATGTGGGGGTCGGTGCTTGGGGCCACCCTGACCTTCCTGATCACCGCGGCGGTCGTCTACTTCCTGATGGTGCTGCCGATGTCGAAGTACCTGGCCCGCCGGGCCGAGGCGCAGAAGGCGCAAGAGGGGGCGAAGAAGGCACCGGAGGCAACCGAGCTGGAAGTGCTCAAGGAGATCCGCGACGCCCTCGTCGCACAGCGCGTCCCCGGGCAGAGCGCACCGAGCACGCAGTCTCACCCGGGCTGACTGCGCAGAGACCGATCGCTCAGAGATGGTGGGGCGGCTTCTCGTCGAGGAAGCGCGCCAGATCCGCGGCGCTGTCGCCGCTGCCCGGAGCCCGCTCGCCCCACCCACGGTCCGTATCGTCCGCGGACTGCTGGTCCAGCGGATCGTCGAAGATCAGTTTCGGCGTTGATGCGGGATCGGGACTGGACTTCTGCCGAAGCCGCTCCGCTGCTCGCGGTCCGGGGGCGGGGGCGGTGCTCATACCTCAAGGGTACGGCCCTCAAGGGTACGGCGGATCGCGCAGTTGAGCCGCCCTTCGGGGGCCTCGCAGACCGCGGAGGTCTCCGGGCCTCGCAGACTTCGGGGCTCGCAGACTTCGGGGCTCGCAGACTTCGGGGCTCGCAGACTTCGGGGCTCTTGGGGCCGCTCGCCGTGGCGAAGCGACCGGACTGGCCCTCTGCCAGCCGTCCTGGGCAGCACTGACGGCGACGCCGGACGACGTGAAGCGCCGGCTGTTCCCGGTGCTGGAGGTGACGGTGGAGCACTCCGCCGGGGAGGCAGCGGTTGCGGTCGGCGTGACGCTCACCTGTCGGGCGGGGCAGAGAGGTCGTGAAACGCTTCTGAGCTCCGCAGGTCTTCGGCCGCCGCCCGGACAACCCACGTGGTACCCATGGGCGTTATGACGGAGAAAGCCCGGCGGGATCGGGAAGCGACGGGGCTGCGTGATGCGCTGACGGATGTGGCGGGGCTGCGGGTGGGGCATGCGCGGGTGCCGGGCGAGCGGGCGCTCAGCGGCACGACCGTCGTCCTCGCGCCGGAGGGCGGTGCCGTCGCGGCCGTGGATGTGCGCGGCGGCGGGCCCGGCACCAGGGAGACCGACGCCCTGGACCCCCGCAATCTGGTGCAGCGGGTGGAGGCGGTCGTGCTGACCGGCGGCAGCGCGTTCGGCCTGGATTCCGCCGGCGGGGTGATGGCATGGCTGGAGGAGCGGGGACGCGGCGTCCGGGTGGGATCCGATCCGGCGCAGGTGGTTCCGGTGGTTCCGGCGGCCTGTGTGTTCGACCTGGGGCGCGGCGGCGACTGGCTTGCGCGGCCTGACGCGGACACAGGGCGGGCCGCGGTGCGGGCGGCGGCGGAGACGGCGGAGGGGGCCGCCGTCGAGGAAGGGTCCGTGGGTGCGGGGACGGGTGCGCTGGTGGGCCCGCTCAAGGGCGGTGTCGGCACGGCGAGCACCCGGCTGGATTCGGGGGTCACCGTCGCCGCGCTGGTCGTCGCCAATGCGGCGGGGTCGGTGGTCGACCCGGGGACGGGCGCGCTGTACGGACGGCTGGAGGACTATGTCGCGGGCCGCGTCGCGGCGCCCTCCCCAAAGACGCGTGCGGCGGCCGAGCGGACACTCGCGGAGGTCCGGGAGAAGATGGGGCCGCCCCCGCTCAACACCACGCTGGCGGTGGTGGCCACGGACGCGGAGCTCACCCGCGCCCAGGCGCAGAAGCTCGCGGGCACGGCGCACGACGGTATCGCGCGCGCCGTGCGCCCCGTGCATCTGCTGAATGACGGCGACACCGTCTTCACTCTGGCGACGGGCGGCGCGGGTCCGCTCGACACCGCGGACCCGCTGGCCCTCAACCCGGTTCTGGCAGCCGGTGCGTCCGTGGTGACCAGGGCGATCGTCCGGGCTGTCCTGGCCGCGGAGTCCGTTGAGGGGCCCGGCGGGACCTTCCCCTCGTACCGTGCGCTGTACGGATTCGAGCCGCGCTCCCCCGGCGGCTTCAACTGACCGGAAAGCCACGATTGCTGGCCGGGGGCGCACGGGAACCTCATATGCGCCCCCTTCGTTTTGCCGAACCGCAGACACGTTGTCAGACCGAGGGACTACGTTTAGCAATCACCGAGTGACATGTGGCGACGGCCTGGAGACCGACCTTGAACGATCCGCACGAGACACCCGAGAGCCATCTTGAGCGACTTCTGGGTCGGGCGCTCAACTCCTTCGAGCTGCCCGACGCGACCGTCGAGCGGCTTGAGTCGGCGCTGGCGCACGCCAGTTCGCTGCACTCGTCGCACCACAGCGCGACACTGCACCGCTCGCTGTACCGGCATGCGTATCTGCTCAGCGACGGCAGCTCGCTCACCCTCTGGGAGCTGGTGCACAACACCGGCCGGGGCGGCGAGGAGCAGCACGAGCTGTACGAGGTCGAGGCGGAGGCCAGGCTGGCCGCGTCCCGGCTGTCGCCCGCGTCCCCGGCGGGCGGGGGCCGCGGCCCGCTGGGCGGGTTCGAGGACGACTTCGACGCGGACTTCGAGCTGCTGGCGTCGCTGATGGCGACGCCGCCGGCCCCGGCGCCGCGGGTGTACGTCCCGGACGACTCGGCCGACCATGCCCGCCGGGTCCTGCGCCGCGCGGAGAACGCGGACCGGCCGGGCGAGCAGACCGCCCGGCGGCTGCGGGCGGCCTTTGCCCACCACATCACCCAGGTGTTCGGCCGCCAGTGCCGGGTGGCCGGCAAGGACGCCGGCTTCACGCTCTACGAGCACGGGTTTCTGCTGCTCGACGGCAGTGAGACAAGCCTGTGGGAGGTCGAGCACACGGCGACGCCGGACGGCCGCCATATGTGCGAGGTGTACGGGGACGAGGGCGCCGCCCGCGCGGCGATGGAGCACCGCGCGCAGGTGCGCTGACCGTCGTCCCTGTCCTTCGGCCGCATCCTCAAGCGGACGAGATCGGCCTCGTCGGGGTTCCAGGCACAGGGGTCTGGGGCGGAGCCCTGAAAACGGGGTCCGAGGCGAGCCCCGGACCCCGTCGCGCGATGGGTTCAGTGCGCCAGCGCGGGCGCCTCCTCACGCTGCCCGGCCACGGGTTCCGGCCGGGCGTCGTCCGGCGCCCCGCCCTCGATGTGCTGCTTCGGCCGTGCCGGGAGGGCGAACATCAGCAGGAAGATGACGGCGAGCACGCCGGCCACCCACCACAGGGAGTTCTGGAACGCCTCCGCGAATGCCGTGCCGACCTGCCCGGGAAGCAGCCGCTCCTCGTCGATCACCCCGAAGAAGACCACGGAGACCAGCCCGAGGCCCAGCGCGTTGCCCATCTGCATGGTGGTGTTGATCAGCCCGGACGCCGAGCCCGAGTGCTCACGCGGCACCTCCGACAGGACCGCGTCCGTCAGCGGGGCGACGATCAGGCCCATGCCCGCGCCCATGACCGTCAGCGGCAGGATCATCTGCCAGGAGTGGATGCCGGTGCCGTACCGTCCGGCCTCCCAGATGTAGAGCAGCAGACCGGTCGCCATGATGATCGCGCCTGCCTGGAGGACCTTGCGGCCGAAGCGCGGCACCAGTTTCTGCACCGAGACACCGGCGGCTGTGGAGACCGCGAGGGAGAAGGGCACCCCGGTCAGTCCCGCCCGCAGCGGCGTCCAGCCCAGGCCGATCTGCATATACAGCGTCCAGACCAGGAAGAAGATCCCGCAGGCGATGCCGAAGGTCAGCTGGACGGCGATGCCCGCGGCGAAGCTCTTCACCCGGAACAGCGACAGCTCGACGAGCGGGGAGCCGTCCCGCTTCGTCTTGTACTTCTCGTAGACGCCGAACGCTGCGAAGACGAACAGGCTGCCTGCCATGCACAGATGGCCCCACAGTGGCCAGTCCAGCTCCCGCCCGCGCGTCAGCGGGTAGACCAGCATCAGCAGCGCGAGGGTGACCAGGGCGACGCCGATCAGATCGAGCCGCAGCGCCTTGGGGGCGCGGGACTCGCTGATGAAGGTGCGGCCCAGGATGATTCCGGCGATGCCCACCGGCAGATTGATCAGGAAGATCGGCCGCCACTCGAGCTCGAAGAGATTCCACTGGGTCAGCAGCGCACCGAGCAGCGGCCCGGAGACCGCGCCGAGGCCGATGACCGCGCCGAACATGCCGAAGACCTTGCCCCGCTCATGCGCCGGGAAGGTCACATGGATGATCGCCAGCACCTGCGGCACCATCATGGCCGCGGTGGCGCCCTGCAGCAGCCGGGAGGCGACGAGCATCTCCGGGTTCGCGGCGAAGCCGCAGAGCGCGGATGCGATGGTGAAACCGGTGATGCCGAGCAGGAAGAGCCGCTTGCGACCGTAGATGTCGCCGAGGCGGCCACCGGTGATCAGCCCTGCGGCGAAGGCCAGCGCATACCCGGCGGTGATCCACTGGATGGCGCCGAAGGACGCGCCGAGGTCCCGCTCGATGCTGGGGATCGCGATATTGACGATGGTGACGTCGACCAGGTCCATGAAGGCCGCGGTCATGACGACGGCGAGAGCGATCCAGCGTCGCCGGTCCGCCGCGGAACGGGCCGCGGGGACATCCTCGGCCGCCGCGGATATGGAGTCTGCGGCCGAGCCTTGGGCTGGGGAGGGAGGCTGTGAACTCATGCCCATGAAGATAGGAGTCATATAGGTCAGATCACGGCCTACATAGCGGGCATTCTGAGGGACATGACGGACACACCGGCACGACTGCTGAATCTGCTGTCTCTCCTCCAGACTCCGCGCGAGTGGCCCGGCAGCGAGCTCGCCGAGCGGCTCGGGGTCAGCCCGCGCACCATCCGGCGGGACATCGACCGGCTACGTGACCTCGGCTATCCCGTCGAGGCGACGATGGGCGCGATCGGCGGCTATCGGCTGGTGGCCGGCGCCGCCATGCCCCCGCTGCTCCTCGACGACGAGGAGGCGGTCGCCATCGCGGTGGGCCTGCGGGCAGGCGCGGGCCATGCCATCGAGGGCATCGAGGAGGCATCCGTACGGGCGCTGGCCAAGCTGGAGCAGGTGCTCCCGTCGCGGCTGCGCCACCGGGTCGCCACGCTTCAGGCCGCGACGATCCCGCTCACCCGCGGCGACGGCGCGACGGTCGACCCGCACACCCTCACCGTGATCGCGGGCACGGTGACCGCGCGCGAGCGGCTGCGCTTTGGCTACCGGGCCGGCGACGGCGCGCAGACCAGTCGTCAGGTGGAGCCGTACCGGCTGGTGTCGACGGGAAGGCGCTGGTACCTGGTCGCCTACGACCTCGGCCGGGAGGACTGGCGGACCTTCCGGGTCGACCGGGTCTCCGAGCCGTTCGCCACCGGGGCTCGCTTCACCCCACGTGAGGCCCCCGTGGGCGACGCGGCGGAGCTGCTGAGCCACAGCATGTCCCGGACGCAGCCGGAGCACGACATCGATGTGACCTTCCGGGCCCCGGCCTCGCATGTGGCGGCCCGGCTGCCGGACCATCTGGGCAGGCCGGCGGAGGAGGCGGCGGCAGGCGACGACGACGGCGGGCAGCGCTGCCGGCTGCGCACCCGGTCGGCGGACTCCCTGGAGTGGGTGGCGCTCCGTCTCGCCCTGGTCGACTGCGAGTTCACGGTCCACGGCCCGCCGCGGCTGGCGGAGTACGTGCGCCAGCTGGGCGGCCGGCTCTCCCGCGCGGGCGGAGCCGCCCAGGCCGCGGCCGGAGACTTTCCCCATCCCCATCCCTAACCCGAAACCGGGGCAAGCCCCCGGCCCGCGTACGGCCTGACGCCCGTGTCCCCCGTCGCCGGACGGGCTCGTCTCAAGCCGCGTCGGCGTTTGAGGCCCCCGGTCTGGAGTGGTCCCCCCCGTCCGGGAAATGGGTCAAATGGGTCCCCTCACGCGCCCTCAGGCGTAGTGGGCAGGGCGGGGAAAGAGCAACCGGCCGCAGCGCAGACGTAGAAGGACCCCGGCACGGGGGGGGGGAAGGTGCCGGGGTCCGCTCAGGTGGGTCCGCGGGGACGGACCGCGTACTCACGCCGCCGCGTCGAAGCCCGTGTCGCGGGCCAGCTTCTTCAGCTCCAGCAGGGCGTGCTTCTCGATCTGGCGGATCCTCTCACGCGTCAGACCGTGCTCCTTTCCGACCTCGGTCAGCGTCCGCTCGCGGCCGTCCTCGATGCCGTACCGCATACGGATGATGGAGGCCGTCCGGTGGTCGAGCCTGCCGATCAGATCCTCCAGCCCCTCGCTGCGCAGCAGCGAGAGCACGGACTGCTCCGGGGAGATCGCCGAGGTGTCCTCCAGCAGATCGCCGAACTGCGTCTCACCCGCGTCGTCCACCGACATGTTGAGGCTGACGGGGTCGCGGGCCCAGTCCAGCACATCGGTGATCCGCTCGGGGGTGGAACTCAGCTCGCCCGCTATCTCCGCGGCCTCCGGCTCACGTCCGTGCTCCCGGTTGAACTCGCGCTGGACACGGCGGATTCGGCCCAGCTCCTCCACCAGGTGGACGGGGAGCCGGATGGTGCGGGACTGGTCGGCGATGGAGCGGGTGATCGCCTGGCGGATCCACCAGGTGGCATAGGTGGAGAACTTGAAGCCCTTGGTGTAGTCGAACTTCTCCACCGCGCGGACCAGGCCGGCGTTGCCCTCCTGGATCAGGTCGAGCAGCGGCAGCCCGCTGCGCGGATAGCGGCGGGCGACCGCCACCACCAGACGGAGGTTGGACCGGATGAAGACGTCCTTGGCACGCTCGCCCTCGGCAACCAGCGCTTCCAGCTCTTCGCGCGTCGCGCCGCCGGCGTCGGACTCGGCCTCTCCGTCGAGGATCTGCCGGGCGTACACCCCGGCTTCGATGATCTGGGACAGCTCGACCTCTTTGGCGGCGTCGAGCAACGGCGTACGCGCGATCTCGTCGAGGTACATGCCGACCAGGTCGCGGTCGGCGATCTCCCCGCCCACTGCGCGAACGCTGCCCGCCCGGTCGGGCCCGGCCTCGGCGGACTCGGACTGACGGCGGGCGACGGCACGGGTTGCCATGCGTGCTCCCTTTGCTCTGTAGGTCGCGACACCCTTCGGGTGCCCTGCATCCGATGGAAACAACGACTGGAATCCGGACAGAATTCCCATGCGGTGCATTGATTTTCGCGATCATGCAGTACCCTGTGCCGCCACCAGGGGAGGACACATGGCGCAGGACCGCGCGGAAGTGCAGGTCAGGGCGGGCGCGGAGACCGATCTCGAAGCCCTCGTCGACCTCTACAACCACTACGTGAGCATGACGGCCGTCACGTTCGACACAGCCCCCCTCACTCCCGAGCAGCGCCGCCCATGGCTGCACTCCCACCCTGAAGACGGTCCGCACCGCCTTCTGGTTGCTCAGGATGTCCGGTCTGGGCGGATTCTCGGCTATACGACAAGCAGCCCGCTGAGCCCCAAGCCCGCCTATGCCACGTCTGTGGAGGTCTCCGTCTACTGCGCGCACGACGCGGGAGGCAGGGGCGTCGGCACCCGCCTGTACGAGGCGCTGTTCCGGGTACTGGAGGGCGAGGACGTCCATCGCGCCTACGCCGGGATCACACAGCCGAACGAGGCGTCGGCCCGGCTGCACGCCCGCTTCGGCTTCAAGGAGGTCGGGCGCTACGGCGAGGTGGGGCGGAAGTTCGGCACGTACTGGGACGTCGTCTGGTACGAGAAGGAGCTCCGGCCCCGCGACCCCGGCCGGCCCGCCCCGGCATCCGGCCGGGGGCTTTGACTCCGCATTGTTAAAGCTTCAAGAACAGCCTCGTACAGTGGGGACATGAACACCGCACCCCGCTGGCTGAGCGATGAAGAGCAGCGCGTCTGGCGCGCGTACCTCCATGCCACCACGCTTCTCGAGGACCATCTCGACCGCCAGCTCCAGCGTGACGCGGGCATGCCGCACATCTACTACGGGCTGCTGGTCCAGCTCTCCGAGGCGCCGCGCCGCAGGCGTCGGATGACCGAGCTGGCCATCGAGGCCAAGATCACCCGGTCGCGGCTCTCGCATGCGATCGCCCGGCTGGAGAAGAACGGCTGGGTACGCCGTGAGGACTGCCCCTCCGACAAGCGCGGTCAGTACGCCCTGCTGACGGACGAGGGCATGGAGGTCCTCAAGCGCGCCGCTGCCGGGCATGTGGACGCGGTGCGACAGGCGATGTTCGACCGGCTCACGCCCGAACAGAGGGCCCAGCTCGGCGAGATCATGCGGGTGCTGGCGGAGGGGCTTCAGCCGCAGGACCCGACGGCCGATCTGCCCTGGCTGCGCTGAGGGACGCGAGGAGGGAAGGACGGAGGACGCGGCGGGCCCCGCCCGGTCGAAACCGGGCGGGGCCCGCCGCTTTCCAGTACTCGGCTTTAAAGTGCTCGGCGCCTTTCGGCACCCTGCCGCTTTCCGCGTGCGGCGCTCTGCCGTTCTCCGGCGCTCTGCCGCTTTCCGTGTGCGGCGCTCAGTGCGCGGCGACCGGGACCAGGACCTCGTCCTGCTCGACGCCGTCCGTCGTCGCCGTGCCGTCCCCGCCCTGGCGCCCCGTGTTGATCAGCGCGAAGGCGACGCCCGCGGAGACTGCCAGAATGCCCACGGCCCACCAGATGGCGGTCGAGAAGCCGTGCACCATGCCCTGGAGCTCCAGCAGCCGCGCGTCCGTCGCACCCGCGGCGTGCGAGGCGATGTACGAGGTCGTGGCCGAGGCCGCGATCGTGTTCAGCAGCGCCGTGCCGATCGCCCCGCCCACCTGCTGCGAGGTGTTCACCATGGCGGAGGCCACGCCGGCGTCCGACGGGTTCACCCCGTGCGTGGCCAGCGACATCGCCGGCATGAAGGCCGTACCCATGCCCAGGCCGAGGAGCAGCTGCGCGGGCAGGATCAGCCCGGCATACGAGGAGCCGATCTCCAGCTGGGTCAGCATCAGCATGCCGAGGGACGCGACCAGGAAGCCGGGCCCCATCAGCAGCCGCGGCGGGACGCGGGTCATCAGCCGGGCGCCGATCTGCGTGGAGCCCACGATCATGCCTGCGATCATCGGCAGGAAGGCGAAGCCGGTCGCCACCGGGGAGTAGCCCTTCACGACCTGCAGGTAGAAGGTCAGGAAGAGGAAGAGCCCGAACATCGCGATGATGGCGAGGCCCAGCGACAGATAGACGCCGCCGCGGTTGCGCTCGGCCAGCACGCGCAGCGGAAGAAGCGGCGACTTGACCACGGCCTCGGTGGCGACGAAGCCTGCGAGCAGCACAGCGGAGGCGATGAACATCGCGATGGTCAGGCCGTCCGTCCAGCCTGCGGACTCGGCGCGGGTGAAGCCGTACACCAGGGCCACCAGGCCGAGGGTGGACAGCACGACGCCGGGAATGTCGAGGGAGGAGCGGTTGCGCGCGTCGGCGGGCTCACGGATGACGAAGTACGCGCCGATGGCGGCGACCACCGCGAACGGGATGTTGACGAAGAAGGTCCAACGCCAGTTCAGATACTCGGTGAGGAAGCCGCCGAGGATCAGGCCGACGGCGCCGCCGCCGCCCGCGATCGCACCGTAGATGCCGAAGGCCTTGGCGCGCTCCTTGGCGTCGGTGAACATCACCGCGAGCAGGGAGAGCGCTGCGGGCGCGAGCAGCGCACCGAAGACGCCCTGGAGGGCGCGGGCCCCGAGCATCATCGCCTCGCCGGTGGCCGCGCCGCCGAGCGCCGAGGCGGCCGCGAAGCCGAGCAGGCCCACGACGAAGGTGCGCTTGCGGCCCCACAGGTCGGCGACCCGGCCGCCGAAGAGCAGCAGTCCGCCGAAGGCGAGGGCGTAGGCGGTGATGACCCACTGGCGGTTGGCGTCGGAGATGCCCAGGTCCTGCTGGGCGGTGGGGAGCGCGATGTTCACGATCGTCGCGTCGAGCACCACCATCAGCTGGGCGAGCGCGATGAAGACCAGCGCCTTCCAGCGGCTGGGATCCGGGAGGGATATGTCGGGGCGGGATATGTCGGGCGCTTTCGGCATGGGTCTGGCCACCTAGGGATTGGGAAAGGGCACAAAAAGGGTGCTGACGCTGTGACAGATGAGGAGGTCGAGGCACTAGGGGTCCTGAGTTACACGATGGTCCCCTGACGCCGTGAAGGAAAGCGAATAAAAGGGTCGGCGGGGTCAACGGTTCACGAGGTGCTCCGCAGGTCGCCCAACGTCGCGGGTACGCCGGGAAGTTCGGAGCGGGCGGGCGCTTCGAGGCCGTCCACGAAGAGCTGGAGATGGCGGTGGACGAAGCGGTCCATGTTCGGGCAGACGGTGCCCGGCAGGGGCCTGGCGAGCTGGGACAGCGCCACCATCAGATCGCCGACGGCGACGTCGCCGCGCATCCGGCCCGCGGACTGGGCGCGTTCGACGAGGCTCTGCACGGCCCCTTCGAGCCGCTCCCGCCCGTCGTCTAGATCGGGGTGGGCGGTGTCGAAGGCCCCGGAGAGCATCGGGCACAGCGCACCGATGCGCTCTTCGGCCGCCGTGTGCACAAAGCGCCGTACGGCGGCGAAGGGGTCGGCCTCCTCCGCCATCGCCGCTTCCGCCTGCCGGGAGACGCGGTCCAGCACGGCGACCACGACATCGCGGATGAGGACGGCTCGGTCGGGAAAGTGCCGGTAGAGCGTGGCGTTGCCGACGCCGGCACGGCGGGCGATCTCGTCGAGCGGCACATCGGGGCCGTGCTCGACGAACATCTCGCGTGCGGCGGCGACGATCCGCTCCCGGTTGCGCAGAGCGTCGGCCCGTGGTCTCGGGGCGCGACGGGCGCACTCCCGGTCGCCGGACGCGCCTCCGGCGGACCCGGCCGCAGCGGACTTCACGGCTCCCATGCGCTCTCCCACGCCCCTCGCTGTCTTGGCGAACCGGGGATCAGCTCCCCGTTTCTTGCGGACATGAGTGCAAACGGGGAAACGGTCCCCGGTTATTTCCTCCGATTGATGTGACCTGAGTCACTCGCCCGGGGGAGCCCGGCGCGAACCCCACGATCGGCCCACCCGGCGCGCGTCCCACCGTCCCCCCGCCGAGGCTGAGCTCACGGAGGGCAGCCAGGGCCGGCCGGCTGCCGCGGACCCGAAGGCGGGCGCATGCAGCACAGACGCCACCGGATACGCAGATCCCACAGCCGCCCCGCAGACCGCCGTCGCACCGGGCGACTCCGCGTACTCGCCGGCCTCGCCGCCCTCGCCCTGACCGCTCTCACCACCGCGAGCGCCACCCTGCCCGCCCCTACCCGGGGCCTCTCCGCCGGTCCGATCGCCAACCGGGACGCCGCAGGTCTCGGACCGTGCCGCCTGCCCTCCGCGATCGGCGTGCAGATGTCGGAGGGGCTCCCCACGCCGCCCGGCTACTCCCGCTCCACGGGAGAGGTCCGCGCCCTCAACCTGATGATCGACTTCCCGGACGCGGTCGGCGAGGGCAGCGCGCTCGACCGGCTCGCCGAGTTCTTCCCGCAGACCTCCGACTGGTTCTCCACCAGCTCGTACGGGCGGCTCAGCTATCGGCCGCACGCGCCGGTCGCCGACTGGCTGCGGATGCCCGCGCCGTTCGCGTCGTACGGGATAGAGCGCGGCTCCCCGTACGAGCCGGGGTACCGCAGGCTGGTCGAGGACATCGTGGCCACAGCCGACCGCAGCGTGGACTTCAGCGCATACGACCTGGTCAACATACTGGTGACCCCGAACGCCGGGCCCTCGGCGCTGGACACCGTGCTGTCCGTGACCTTCTCCGGCAACCATGAGGCCCCGACCGCCGACGGGGTGCCGCTCGCCAACACGTCCTTCGTCTACAGCCGCCAGGACGACGGCTCGGGGTCGTACGCGGAAACCGGATACCGGGTCCTGCCCCATGAGAACGGCCATGTCTTCGGCCTGCCGGACCTCTACACCGAGGAGGGCGGGGGCTCGGTCGGCCACTGGGACATCATGTCCGAGGACTGGGGGGCCAACAACGATCTGCTGGGCTGGCACAAGTGGAAGCTGGGCTGGCTGGACGGCGACCAGATCAGCTGCGCGGCGGTACCCGGCACCACCGAGCACACGCTGACGCCGCTGGCCCTCGCGGGCGGGCCGAAGCTGGCGGTCGTGCCGCTGGACGACACCTCGGGGTACGCCGTGGAGGTGCGCACCCGAGCGGGCAACGACGAGGCGGTGTGCGAGCCGGGAGTGCTGGTCTACCGCATACGGTCCGATGTGGACACCGGGCAGGGACCGGTCAAGGTGTCCGACAGCCGGCGTGAAAGCGGAGGCTGCACCCGCCGGCCCAATGTGCACGCGGAGCTGTCCGACGCCCCGTACCGGCCGGGCGACTTCTTCCTGGACGAGGAGCACGGGGTGCGGATCTCGGTGATGGAGGAGCTGGAAGGGGACCGGGCCGGAGCCTACCGGGTGCGCATCACCCGCTCCTGACCTCCGGGGGCCCTTCGGTGAACAGCCCGCGCAGCTCCCTCTTGAGGATCTTTCCCGTCGGGTTCCGCGGCAGTTCCGCCCGCTGCGTCCGCACATGGGCGGGCACCTTGAAGACGGCGAGGCTGCGGGCGACATACGCCCGCAGGTCGTCGGCGGTGACCGCGGCGGCCTCCGGGCGCAGCCGCACGACAGCGGCGACCTCCTCGCCGAGGACCGGGTGCGGCACGCCGAGCACGGCGGCGTCGAGGACGGCGGGGTGGTCGTGGAGGGCGGACTCCACCTCGGCGCAGTACACGTTCTCGCCGCCCCGCACCACCATGTCCTTGATCCGGTCGACGACGGTGACCCGGCCTTCCCGCAGCACGGCCAGATCCCCGGTCCTGAACCAGCCGTCCGGCGTGAACGCCCGGGCCGTAGCCTCCTCGTCCCGCCAGTAGCCGCGCACCAGCGACTGGCCGCGCAGCTGGAGCTCGCCGGCCTCGCCGTCGGGCAGCTCCCCGCCGTCCCGGCCGACGACGCGCGCCTCGACGGCGGGGGCGGGGCGTCCGGCTCCGGCCGGGTCGGCGCGGTAGGCGTCGCCGAAGTTCGCCAGGACACCTCCGCCGGTCTCGGTCAGACCGTAGCCGTTGCGGGCTTCGACACGCCGGCCGAGGCGCGCGGTCAGCCGCCCCACCAGCCCGGCGGGCGGCGCGGCCCCGCCGGTGCCGAGGTTGGTCAGCGTGTCCAGCCCGTGCCCGGCCCGGTCGGCGGCGTCCAGAAGCTGGAGCGCGGTCGTGGGGACGCCCGCGTAGTGGGTCACCCGGTGCCGGCCGATGAGCGCGAGCGCCTGCTCGGCGTCCCACCTGCGCATCAGGACGAGGCTGCCGCCGGCCGCCATCGTCGAGTACAGCGTGGTGAAGGCGGCCGCGTGGAAGAACGGGAACGTCATCAGCACCACCGGCGCGGGCCCCTGCCCGGGAACCGCCCCGCGGGCCAGCGCGGACACGGCGGCGAAGTACCGCGGATGGACGGCCGCCCCGGCCTGGGCGAGCTGAGTGGCGACGGCCCCCTTGGGCCGCCCGGTGGTCCCGGAGGTGTACATGATCGTGGCGTCGTCCTCGGGCCGCACCTCGACGCCGGGCGGGGCGACGGGCAGATCCGGGCGCGGCTCCGCATACGGCTCCACGCCCTCGCCCCCGTACCCCTCCCCGGAGCCTTCCGGGTGGAACACGACGACCGGCACCCCGCGCTTCCGGCTCCAGGCGGCGATCCGCGGGTACCGCTCCCCGTCGACGAGCAGCACGCCCGGCCCGCAGTCGTCCAGGGCGTACGCCATCTCGCCCTCGGTCCACCACGCGTTGAGCGGCACGGCGACGAGGCCAGCCAACTGCGCGGCCCAGAACGCGATCTGCCACTCGGGGTGGTTGCGCATCGCGACGACGGCCCGCTCACCGGGCCGCAGCCCATGCACCTCGACGAGACGCCGCGCGAGGGCGGAGGCCGCCGTGAAGAACTCCCGGTAGCCGTAGCTCCGCTCGGCCCCGACCAGAAACGGCCGCTCCCCGAAGGCCCACACCCCCTCGACGAACTCCCGCAGCGTCCGCGGCCCCGCGGCGTACTCCAGCACGCCGCTCTCCCCGCGCACCACGGCGAAGGGCGCCCCGTCCGCCACCAGTCTCTCCTCGCCCACGGCCGCCTACTCCCTCCGCCCGGCCCGCCCCGCCCCGGCGCTGAGCGCCCGCTCACATCCGGGCGACGCTATGCGGGCCCCACCCCTCCGTCAAGCGCCGCCTGAAGCGGATAAGCCGACAGCCTCCGTCACCCCACCCGCTACACTGTCCGCGGCGGATCAGCCCGTGGGCCGTGCCGCCTCGCCTCCGTAGCTCAGGGGATAGAGCACGGCTCTCCTAAAGCCGGTGTCGCAGGTTCGAATCCTGCCGGGGGCACCACCGCGACCAGGTGCCGGATCGACAAAGACCCAGGTCAGCCCATTGGCTGCCTGGGTCTTTCGTCGCTCCGGACAGTCCGCCCACACTGCCCCTACGTTCTGACTACACCTCAACTACGGAGCCCCGTCTCCTAAAATCCCCTAAACGATCACCCTGTTTGCGCTGGTCAGCGCACACAAGAAGAGCCGCCCCTGACTGATTGGGGAGGGGCGGCTCAGCGCCGGGGCCCCGAGGGGGCCACTCCTGGTGCCCCCGGCGCGCCCTGCGGGCTCACCTCGGCATGAGGCGAGCGTCCATATAGTTGAAACTTGCAGCGACCTACTTGGCGTGATCCATATGCGGAGGAATACATTCCGGTAACCGGCAGGGAACCGACATCCGAGCCCCGACCGGCCTGCGCGGGGGCTACGGCCCGGCCGGGCCCGTGGTGCCTGCCCGCCGCCGCTTCGCCGTAGTCGCGGCAGCGGGCAGGGGCTCATCGCCCGCGGGGGCGAAGCATGCCCGGGTCCCGGCGGGGCTGACACTCGGGGTCGCCCTTCTTGTGCCGGTAGCTGTTGGGGCGGGCGCCGGAGGCGGAGAACGGGATGATGGTCTCGGCCTCGCCGCGGATGGGCCGGCTGCACCAGTCGCAGAAACGGGTCCCCTCGCTCACCGTGCCGCCTCCAGTGCGGCCAGGGAGTCCGCGAGCGCGATGACGGCGCGGGCGAGGCTTTGCGCGTAGGCAATGGCCTTGGTGGGGTGGCCGTTCGGGGGCTCCTCGGCGAGGCGTCGCCGTGCCCGTGCGACGGCCGCCATTGCGTGCGCCAGGGTGTCGTCGTTGCGTGGGTGCTTGGGGATCCGGTCGGTGACGGCGGGGATGAGCTGCATGAGGTAGCCGCGGAACCGCAGCGTCAGTTCGTCGAGCTGATCGCTGGTCGGCGGGTCGGCGGTGGGGAGCAGCAGCAGTTCGGCGTCTGCTCGCATCAGCTCCGGGCGGATCGTTGTGTGGTTCACCAGCAGTGCTCCGACGTGTCCGGCGATCCGCTGACAGCAGCCGCCAGGGCGTCCCGGAGGGCCTCGGCCGCCGTCAGGCAACGCATCCGAGTCGGCGGGATGCGCCACTGAGGTCCTGCGGTGCACTGGGGGCCAGGAACAGCCACATGGGCCGTCTCACTCAGCATCTGGACTTGCGCTTGAGGGGTGAACTCCTCCTCCCACTCCAGCGTGCTGCCAGGCGGTACAAGCCAGTAGAAGGTGTTGCCTCCTGGGTCCTCGATCACCGCGCCGCTGCGGTCGCCGAGATGTTCGAGCACACTCTGGCCGATCCCTCGTGGCACACGGACGGCATCCCACCATCTCCCTGCGGGCAGCAGCACAACTGTCCGACCTGCAGGGATCCATGTTCGGCTTGGACTTTGGTTGGTCATGGCTGCAGCATTTCCTTACGGAACGTATCGGCTCGATACCATGCCTGTAATCTCACCGTGGGATAGCTTCGCATCCCACCGTGGAACCAGGGGGCCGACGATGGCGACGCAAAGCTCATCCGTCCAACTCCCGGACTGGGCCTGGGAGCGCATCGAAGTCCGGCAGGCACTACGTGCCCGGGACATTGGCGCCGTGTTCCGCTACGTCCAGCAGTACGCAGGCAGCAGTCAGGCGAAGATCGCCGCAGCGGTGGACATGACGCAGGCCCGCGTCAACGAGATCATCAACGGGCGACGCGAGGTCTCAAGGCTTGATGTCTACGAACGAATCGCAGACGGACTGGACATGCCAGACGACGCCCGCCACCTGCTGGGATTGGCCTCCAGCCGCGACAGACGCAGCGGAGGCGCGGCCTTCGACCTCGCTGCGTTCCCGGAAGTGGTGCGGGTCTACTCGTCCCAGGGGTCCGCGCGTGAGGAGATCCAGCAACAGGCCAGATCCGCTCTTGAGCTGGACGTGCTGGCAGTGCGGGGTCTCGGGCTCATCGGCTTGAACGACTCGCTGCTGCGCGCCTGCCTCGCCCGCGACGGAGGGGGCCGCCCGCTTCGAGTGCGGGTGCTGCTGCTCGACCCTGCATCACCCCTGCTCAGTCAACGTGCAGCGGAGATCGGAGAGTCCGCCGAGTCGTTGGCTGGCGGCGTGAAGCTCGCCGAGGCGCGCCTGCGTGAGCTGTCCGGCGCATGCGACATCGAGGTGTACCGATACGCCATGCTGCCGACCTGGCGCATCATCCGTACCGACTCCACCATGTTCGTGGGTGCCTTCGACGCGGGTTGGGAGGGGCATGAGTCGGCCACGTACAAGGTGATGGAAACCTCACACGGGCCGCTGTACCGAGGCTTCCGGCGCATGTTCGAGGCTGTCCTCGAGGGTGCTGAACGGACTGTATGAGGCAAGGAGAACTCTGGGTGATCGAGGCGGAGCTGAAGGCGCGAGTCCACACTCCGGAACGGGTTCTGCGCCAGCTTGAAGAGTGGGCGGCTGGGAGAGCCGAGGTCTATTCCGACACCTACTACGACTTCCCTGACGGCGCGCTCTCGGCACGAGACCAGGAGCTGCGGGTGCGGACCGTGCATGGCGCGGACAGCACTTGTACCGTGCTGACCTTCAAGGACGCCAAGGTCGACCAGGCGTCGGGGTCGAAACCTGAAGAGGAAACGCCCGTTGGTGACGCTGCAGCGATCCACGCGATCGTTCGCGGGCTCGGATACGTGCCGGTCATCTCGTTTGAGAAGCGCTGCCGCAACTATGATTTCCAGGCGCGCGGCCGAGCGATGCTCGCCACGCTGGTGCGCGTACCAGAAGTCGACGGGACCTTCCTGGAACTGGAGACGCTCGCCGATGAGAAGGAGCTGGCGGCTGCTCTGGCCGATGTCCGTTCGGTCCTGGCCGACTTGGGTATCGGTGAAGCTGATCTCACGACGGAGCTCTACACGGATGCTGTGCGTGCCCGCCGCGCCACCTGATGGCGCATCGCGAAAGGGCCCCTGCGCCCGGCCGTAGCCGGTGCTTAGGTTCTAGCGGTCCTCGCAACACTCACGACGTTGGGAGTTGCGGGGACCGTGGGCGGTAAGAGGATCGATCCTGCGCTGAAGAAGCGCTTCCTTGAGCGGGCTGGACGCCGTGCGGAGCGTGTCCGCCGTGGCGCGCGAGCTGGGGCTGAACCGGAACACCGCGTTCGCCCTGACCTACAAGGCCGGGATGAGGTTCGGGCACCAGGGACACCCACGGCGGGAGGAGTACCAGCAGCTCCGGGGGCGGAGGCCGGTCGTGCGGGGGCGCTCCGGGGGGCCGGGTCCACCGCGGAGCACGTCCAGCCGCGCCAGGCCGGACGACCTGCCGAGGTCGTTCACGCCCCTTCGCGACGGGCAAGGCCGTGTGGGCCCACGCGATCGGGGGAATCCGCACACGGTCGGTCTGCGCCCGGGAGGAGAAGCCGATGAGTCCCACACGTCCGAGACCCACCCGGGCGCGACCGGCGACGCGCGCCGTCGGACGTGCCGGGGGATGGCTGCTCGCCGTGGGCCTGGCAGCCCTGTTCGCTGCAGCGGGCATCTATCTCGGCGTCGTCGGCGCAGAAAAGACGAAAGAAGCTGTGCGACTTTCCCAGCATGGCAGGACTGTCGCCGGAACGGTCGTCGATCGGCATACGGAATTCACCCCCGGACCGCAAGGGGGCACCTCGCATGAGATGACGGTCACCTACACCGCGGGCGACGGGAGTCGGTACAGAATCACCGCAGCCGGCAGTGACCCGATCGGGAGCTCCATCCCTGTGACATACGACCCGGCCGCACCGGAGCATGCGACTCTGTCGCTGCCATGGAAGTGGTTCGGTGCTGCCGCCCGCATCGCCGTGGCCCTTGCCAACCTGGTCGCGCCGGTGCTCATCGTCGTGAACGCGAAGGAGATGTTGGACTCCTAAACTGGCGCCGCATCCCGTCAACAGCACTTCCGCCGGCGCGACCATGCATCGATGTCGGTGGCACCGGATACCGTCCGGCCATGGCAGACGCGCACACGACCCTGTGGACTAACGACCTGTGCAAGGCCCTCGCTTGCGCGTAGGGTCGCCGGTCAGAATGCCGACTGCACGCCCCGGATGATCTTCCGGCCCGCGTGCCAGGACGAGACCGCGTAGCGCAGCCGCACGCCGTGGCTGCCGGAGGCCCGCAGCAGTTCGGCTGCCTGGAGCTGGTCGGGCGTGGGGTGCTCCATGGGCAGGAAGTAGTTGTTGTCGTCGTGGTCCAGGCGTACCCGCAGATACGGCACTGACAGATTCTTGTGCTGGAGCAGGCGCAGCTCCCGGATATGGACCTCGTCCGTCTCCACCGCACCGGTGTCGGTGAACGCCCAGGGCTCCAGCGAGGGTCCGGGGTTGAGGGGGACGGAGGTCGTGTCGGCGGCCGGGTTGCCGGTGGGGTTGGTGACGTGGCGCAGCTCGAAGTGCAGGTGCGGGCCGGAGGGGTGGGAGCCGACGAAGCCGATCAACTGGCCTTCGCGGACGGTGGTGCCCACCGGCAGGCCGACGCTGAGGTGGTAGTACACGCTGAGGTGGCCGAGGGCGGTGGCAGGGGGAGGAGCTGTAGGCGGAGGAGTGACGGAAGGGTGATGGTCGAGGATCACCCAGGCCGGGCCCCGGCTGTCGGTGGGACTGGAGCCGGAGACAACGATCGTGCCGTCGGTGACGGCGAAAACGGGGTCGCCCTGGCTGGCGTTCAGGTCGACGCCTTCGTGGGCGCGGCGAGGACTGTAGGTGGTCGAGATCCCCGCGACAGTGCCGGTGCGCGAGCCGTCGGTGCGCGGGGCGCCGAAGCGGCCGGTTGGCAGGCGGCGGATCAGGAAGCGCTGGAGCGGCGGAGCGAGCAGCAGCGGGTCGTGGACTGTGGCGTTGACCGTCAAGGCGGCCCCCTCTGCGGCGGGACGTCGGCGGCGTCCGTATAGAGGAGTTCTTTCCCGGCGGGGAAGAGGCCACACGCAGCGGGCCGCGGATACGTCCGTACGGCCGGGCGGAACCAACGCGACTACGCGACCACGGCGAACACGCCGGCTCCGCAGCCGCTTCCAGGAAGGCTGCGGAGCTCAAGCCCCTGCCTGCTCAGACGGCCGAGGCCCGGCGCTTTCGTAGTACGCGGAACGCGCCTGCTTCACCCGATCGCGCACAGGGCTCTGCTCCGCGCCGTCGACGTTGAGAGGCGGGCGCAGCGCTGAGATCAGCACCGCCTCCACTATGAGGGGATCCGGATACTCGACCCAGGTGAGCGTGAGATGCCTGTGCATCCACTCTGTGAGGCGCTGCTCGTCCTCCGGCAGGAGGATCACGCGGTCACTCCACATCGTCCGGTACCCCTCCGTCGGCATGAGCAGCCCAGCCAGCGTCCGGCGCAGAGTAGAGCTTCCCGACCGCTTCAGGTGGTTCGAGACGATCCGGCTGCGAAGCCGGGTCGCCTTGCCGAGGTAGAGCAGACGCCGCTCCGGCTCCGCGGAGTTCAACAGACCTGGAAAGTCGCTCAGCACACCCGGCGGCGCCCACCAGGCGTACAGACCCGCGGTCGTCGGCAGGGCGGATGTCGCTGCGGCCAAGGGACTCGGGGCGACAAGCAGAGCGTCAGTGAGCCGCTGAACTTCGATGGCGTCAGGCATGAGCGCAGCATAGGGACCGGAGGCAGCGCCGCCCGACGTCGCAGCCGCACAGAGGTGATCTCGGGCCTCTCCCGAGGCCGTGTCGCAGGTCCGAATCCCGCCGGGGGCGCACCCCGTTAGACTCCCCGAGTCGATCAGTGCGCACCGCACTCATCCAGTCAGGGGGAACTCATGACGCAGGAACGTTTGAACCGCCGGAGTCTGCTGCGCGCGGGCGGCGGAATCGGGCTCGCCGCGCTCGGCCTGGGATACGGAGCGGGAGCTGCGTCCGCGGCGGTGTCCGCGTCGCCGCGCTTCGATCTGACCAAGCCCTCGTACGACCTGTTCCGGCACAAGCCGCTGCACGACGACACCGTGCAGCAGAGCTTCGCCTTCGACAGCGTCAACAAGCGTCTGTTCGTGGCACAGCGGCGGAACGGCACCGACACCAAGGCCGGCGATCTGTGCATCACCCAGCTGGACTTCGCCGGCAACTACGTTTCGTACATGCATCTCAGCGGCTTCGGCCACGGGGTGTCGTTCGGTGTGGAACCGCGCGGCAGCGAGAGCTGGCTGTGGACCGAGGTGGATGCGAACTCGAACGGCTACGGCACCCGGCTCGGCCGCTTCAAGTTCGTGAAGGGCGGTTCGCTGTCCCACACATCGTCGGCGATCACCAAGTACAGCCCTGTGTCGGGGGCCGTGGAGTACACCTGCTCCATCGACCCGGTCTACGACAACATGGCCGTCCGTCACCACAAGGACGGCGCGAAGTACATAGCGGTCTACGCCATGGCGGATGCGAAGGCAGGGGACTTCAGCAGCCCCAAGGCCTACTTCAAGCAGCCGTCGATTCCGGGCACCGCGCAGGGCTACACGACCTACGGTCAGTACCTCTACTACCTGACGGGCAACGCGTACTCGGCGAGCAACCCCGTGCCGGGCAACGCCGAGCTCACGAGCGTGAACCTGAACACGGGCGCGATAACGCAGGGTCCGGTCCTGACGAAGGCGGGCGGCACGCTGGAGTTCCGTGAGCCGGAGGGCCTGGCGATCTACCGCACGAACGCCGGACAGTCCCGCCTTTTCCTGGGCTTCGCTTCGGGCGCCGCGGGCGACCGGCGCTCGAATCTGTTCTACAAGAACGTCCTGGTATAGCCGCTGATCAGGTCTTGGCAGGCCGGTCCGCACATGCGGATAAGTTCTCGACCGGGCAGCAGCAGGGCGCTATGATCTTCCACGCGTTCGAACATGTATCCAGGCAGGGGGCCTGGATACAGCAGACCAGTCATGCGGGGGGACCCATGAACACGCGCCTCACCGCGGCCTGCCCTGACCAAGGAGGACCCATGAAGCGCACGATGAAGCTGACCGCCAAGGCCGTCACGGCCGGTGCGGCCGCCGTCGGGATGATGGTCGGTTTCAGCGGTCAGGCCGCTGCATCCACCAGCGTGGAGATGAGCGCCTACTACGGCGGCAAGCTGGCCGGCAGCGGCTACTTCAACGCCGACCCGTCCGGCTCCGTCCCGGGTGACGCCATCCGGGCCTGCGACCTGAGCGCCGACGGCGTGGGCATCGAGGTCCGCATGGACATCAACCCGAGCGGCGCCTGGCGCACCGACCGCGTCGCCAGCACCCGCGGCCACAACTCGCCGTACTGCTCGCCCTGGATGAGCGGCAACATCGCCGAGGAGACCACGGTGGCTCTCAAGATCTGCGCGGTGAAGGGGACCTGGGAGGACTGCTCCCCGGTGCGCTACACCAAGGCGTGAGCCCGCGGCGGCACTGTTCGCCGTGACATCACAAGCGCGGCCCCGGACCAGGCGTCCGGGGCCGCGCCGTCGTTCAGCGGCGGGTTCGCCAGGGTGCTCAGTCCCGCGCCGTGCAGTCCGCGCGCATCTGGGCTGCCGCGTGGTGGGCGCCGGTGCGGTCGGAGGAGCCCCAGTCGATGCCGCGGTCGACCAACTGGACGGTCACCCGGCGGTCGGTGACCGGGACCTTGACGACGATCAGGCCGCTGCCGCGCAGTTCGGTCTGGTCGATCCGGAAGGACTTGACGGCGCTGCGGGAGTCATCGGGGTCGGTCAGGATGTGGTACGTGGTGGGCTGGCCCGCCGCGTCCTGGGGGCGGCGGGGGTTGGGGACGGTGACCGCGATCGAGCAGTGGGTGTAGCCGCTGCCGACATACCAGGTCCAGGTCGCCGTGTTCCCGTAGTCCCTGGTCGCGCTGCCCGACATGGGGATGGCGGTGAAGCGGCCGTCGCAGCCGTCGCCCCGGTGGCCGCCTGCGGGGACGGTGTACCAGCCGTCGTCGCCGTCGGCGTAGCGTCCGTGCTCGCGGTAGTGGCCGCCGCCCGCGCAGCCGGGGCCCGCCCAGGCGGAGTACGAAGTCCGGGATGCGGACGGCGAGACGGACGGCGAGGGGGGCGGCGGGGGCGGTGTCTTGGAAGGCGGCGCGGAGGGGGACAGGGAGGGCGTCGGGGTCGGGGTCGGGGTCGGGCTCGGGGAAGGCGGGGGCTCCGGGAGCGCGCTGGGGAGTATCCGCTGCGGTGCGCCTGCGCGGTCGCCCGGGGACGGCGGCTCGCCGCCCGCCGAGCCCGCCGTCGACGCCGTCGCCTCGTCATCGCCCCCGTAGAGGACGGACACCGAGAGGACCAGGGCGCAGGCCGTCACCAGGACCCCCGCGACGACCAGCGTCTTTCCCGTCCTCGACAGCAGGGAGAAGCGTCCTGCCAGCGTCTCCTTGGCGATCCATGCGCCGCCCGGCGCCCGAGCCCCCAACTCACACTCGGGGCAGCGCATTCCCGGCAGCGTGCATCTACCGCCGTCGCATCGTCCGCAAGCCATGTCGCACCCGTACCACTAGACAGACCGACTGCCCAGTATGTGGGCGGCTCCACTATGCATCAGCGCGGGACAACGAGGTAGAGGGGGTGTGAAGTTGTCCGGCCGGGTGCTAGCGGAGTTCCTCCGGGCACGGAGTGCCTCGCGGTATCTGGTACGGGGCCGCCAGCCGGTAGACACCCGGCTCGGGGGCGAGCAGCTCGGTCCACTCGTCGCCCGCTTCGTCCTCCTCCGCCTCGAGCAGACAGCCGTGGAGGTTGACATACGACTTGGGGCCGTCCTCGCGCTCCCTCGACTCCCGGGTCTCCTGCGGGGGTTCGACGCCCTTGCCGTTCTCGTCGACCAGGCTCAGCCAGGGAGAGTAGGGGACGCGGATCAGCGCCCGCCCCGCGCTCTTCACCGTGATCCGCAGCTCGCCCGCGCCCGCGTGGTCCACCGTGGCCGGCGGGTCGGCCAGCGGTCTGGGGGCGTCGACCGCGAACAGCCGCCAGTTGGCGTCGCTCCAGATCTCCTTCAGGTACGGCTGCCCGGCGCCGACCAGCTCCGCCTCCTGCTCCGCCCCGCTGGAGTCGGGCGCGCCCTTGGGCAGCACCACGTAGTGCACCGCCCAGCGGTTCAGCCAGGCGCGGTAGTCGGTGGAGGTGAGGGGTTTGTCCTTGTCGTAGAAGAGGGGGTTGCGCTCCATGTCGGCCTGCCGGTTCCAGCCGCGGGCGAGATTGACGTATGGCGCCAGTGCGGACGCCTCGCGGTGGCTGCTGGCGGGCACGACCTCGACGCGGCCGCGTTCGGCGTGCACCTTCTGCAGCTGGTGGACCAGCGGCGCGACCTCACGGTTCCAGGACGCGGTGGGGGCTGTGCGCACCATGTCGTCGACGCCCTTGAAGCCGATCCAGACGTTCAGACCGGCGAAGGCCACGACGAGGGCGTACCACTTGCGGGAGCGCGGCACGGCGTACGGCAGCGCCGCCAGCAGCACCACGCCGGCGAACAGCATCGCGAGCCGGGTCACGTTCGAGCCGATCTGGGAGTCGACGGCCCACGTCAGCAGGGTGCCGACGGCGTAGACGGCCGCGCCCGTGCGCACCGTGCGCCATTCCGCGGGCGCCAGCAGGAAGACGAGGACGCCGAAGAGGACGGGCAGTGAGGCCGTGGCCAGCGACATCGGCTGAGTGCCGGAGAAGGGGAACAGCCAGGCGGACAGGGCGACCACCGCGACCGGGGTGAGGCCGATGGCGTATGCGCCGGGGCGGCGCTTGTTCAGGAACAACGCGGCCGCGACGACGCCGAGGAAGAGCCCGGCGACCGGGCTGGCCGCGGTGGCCAGCCCTGCGAACGCCGCCGCCGTGCCCGCCTTGGCCCAGCGGCTGCGCCGCCAGCGGTACGGCCAGCAGAAGAACGCGGCGACGGCGGCGAGCGCGAACATCAGGCCAAGACCGAAGGTCACCCGCCCCGAAAGGGCATTGCAGAAGAAGGCGAAGACCCCGGCGAGGGAGCAGGCCACCGGGTTGCGCACGGCCCGGCCGCGGCCGCGCAGCCGCACCAGGATCAGCGCGGTCAGGGCCGCGGAGACCGTCCCGGCGACCATCATCGTGGTCCGGACGCCGAGGACGGACATGACGTACGGCGAGACGACGCTGTACGAGACCGGGTGCATCCCGCCGTACCAGGCGAGGTTGTACGCGGAGTCGGGGTGGCGGCCGGCGAACTCCGCCCAGGCGTCCTGGGCCGCGATGTCGCCCCCGCTGTTGGCGAGGAAGACGTACCAGAGCAGATGGACGAGGGCCGCGACCGCCGCGGTCAGCGGGACGGGGTGG
Organism: Streptomyces chengmaiensis; assembly: GCF_029846775.1. Lineage (NCBI taxonomy): Bacteria > Bacillati > Actinomycetota > Actinomycetes > Kitasatosporales > Streptomycetaceae > Streptomyces > Streptomyces chengmaiensis. The sequence continues at coordinate 41,092 of NZ_JARWBG010000008.1, read as the reverse complement.
CGGGCGAGCCTCTCGCGCAGCCCCGGCGGCGGCCCGTCGGCCGCGGGGGCGGTGGCGGGCGCGGGGGCGGCGGTGGATATTCGCGGGCCCTCGTCAACGCTGGTCAATGCGGCTCTCCCCGGATCGCCGGTCGCGGTGGACACTTCGAAGACGCCTGTGCGACGCCTGTGAGTTGCTTCGAGCGGCTCGGAGCGGCTTCGGGCGTCCCGGCGGAGGGACGCCCGAAGCGGCGGACGGCACCGGGCCGACCGTACCGGCGGCCTCAGCCGATACGGGTCAGCTTGGCGCCGAGGCCCGGCTCCGCCAGGTCGCTCTGGAGCTCCACCGGCACACTGACCTTGCCGGTTCCGGACCCGACGGAGAGCTCACCGACCTTGGTGCCCGCCGGGGCGGAGCTCGGGATGCCCTTGCCGGCGTGGACGAGGTCGATCTCGGTCTTCAGGCCGGGCCAGCCGACGGCCTTGAGGTCCTCGGCCGCCACCACCGGTGTACGGCCCCCCAGCCCGTCGTCCACATAGCCGACGACCTGGCCCTTCTCGACGAGGGTCTCGGACGTGACGCCCTTCTGCGCGGCCTTGATCAGGGCGATGCTGTAGTCGATGGCCAGCCCCAGCTTCTGGCTGAGCTGCGGGGCCTTCTGGGCGCCCATCGTCACGCCGAGGATGCGGCGCTTCTCCCCGTCGACCTCGGTGTAGGCGGCCCAGAGCAGATTGCCGCCGGCCGGGGTGGAAGAGCCGGTCTTGATGCCCGCGACACCCGGCTGGATCAGCGCCTTGTCCGCGCTGTTGTAGATCTTCCCGTCGATGCCCGGCACCTCAAGGATGGTCATGTCCACGATCTCGCGGAACACATCGAACTCCATGACGGCCTCGGCCAGCTTGAGCTGGTCCTGAGGCGTCGAGACCGTCGACTTCTTGAAGCCGCTCGGGTCCGTGTACACGGAGTCCTTCATCCCGAGGTCCTTGGCGGCGTCGTTCATCTTCTCGATGAACGCCTCCTCGGAGCCCGCGTCCCAGCGCGCCAGCAGCCGGGCCACATTGTTCGCGGAGGGGATCATCAGCAGCTGGAGAAGCTGCTTCTGGGTGTACTTCTGCCCCTTCTTGACGGCGGCCCGCGACTCGTCGACGTTGTCGGCCTCGTCCTCGGCCTGCTGGTCGATCTCGATCTCCGGGCCGGTCTCGTCGCCGGTGATCGGGTGATTCTTGAGGATCACATAGGCCGTCATCGTCTTGGTGACGCTGGCGAGCGGAGCGGGCTTCTGCGCCCCGTACGTCCCGATGCGGCCGACTCCCTCGACCACCACCGCGCCCTGGCCCTCGTCCGGCCACGGCATGTCGAGCGAGCCGCCGTCGAAGGTGTGCTCACGGTCGGCGGAGAGGCCGAGCGCCGGGTCGGGGAGGGGGCGTACGAGCTGTACGACCGCAAACACGATCAGCAGCAGGAGCACCAGCGGGGACCAGATCTTGACCCGGCGGACGAAGGTGCGGAACGAGGTCGGGGGCGGCGGCGGGGTGTTCGTCAGCTCGGCGAGCAGGTCGAGCGGAGGGAGGGGCGGCAGGGGCTGCTGTTTGGTCCGCTCGGGCTCCGTGAGCGCGGCGGGTGTCGCGGCGGGAGTGACGGGCGCAGCCGCCTCGGACCGGGCAGCGGCCTTCTCCGGTGCCGCGGCCTTCTCCGGCGTCGCAGGCTTCTCCCGCGCCGCGGGCTTGTCCGGCGCGGGCTTCTCCGGCGCTGCGGGCTTGTCCTGCACTGCGGGCTTACCGGCGGGGCCGGCCGTCTCGCGCAGCGGAACGAATCTGCTCGTCCTGCCGACCGCAGGTTCCGGCCCGGCCTCACGGTCCTGCCCGGCCGCGGGCTTCGGCGCGGGCTTCGCCTCCCGCTCCGGCTTCACTTCCGGGTCCGGCTTCGCCTCGGGCTCCGGCTTCGCTTCCGGCTTGGCCTTGGCTTCTGGCCTGGGCTTCCCAGGAGGCATAGCGAGCGTGGTGGTCGGCTGGTCCACGGCCGGCGCGCGGGGCGCCTTGAAGACGGCGGTGGGCTGGTCCTTGGGCAGACCCTTGGGCTGATCCTTGTTTGCTTCCGCAGACACAGGCTTGTCGGCGACCGACTTGCCGTCGACCGCCTTCTCGTCGGCGGCGTCCTCGGGCTCCACCGGCGCGGAGGCCCCTTCGGAGGCTTCGGCGTCTCCGCCGGCGGCTTCCTCCGCGGCTTCCTCCACGTCTCCCCCGGCGGCTTCCTCCGCGGCTTCTCCGGCATCCGCCGCCTCGCCTGCCGCCCGGTCGCCGCCCTCGCCCGACATCCAGGCGGCCACGGCGGCACGCAGCCGCTCGTCGTTCCCGCCCTTCTTCCCGTCCCCGGCCGGTTCGGCCCCCGACGCCCCCAAGGAGCCAGCGGCCGACGACGTCCTGAAGACGGCGGTCGGCTGGTCCACGGCCTTCACATCGTCATCGGCGGCGTCGGCGTCGGCGTCGGCGTCGGCCCCGTCGCGCCCATCGGCTTCGTCCGGCCCGCCCGGCCGGTCCTCGTCGCCGGGCTCGGGATCCCGCTCCCGTGTCGCCGCCCCCCACGAGGTCTCGCGGTAGACGGCGAGACGCGGGTCACGTGCGGCAGCCCGCTCCGGGGTGCGCTCCGGACGGCGCTCGTCCGACGCCGTCTCCCCCGACGGCTTGTGCTGCTCCGACTTGTCGGGGGACTCGCCCGCCACCGTGCCTCCTCCATGAGTCATGCATAAGTCATACGCAGTAGTCATAGCCCTGCGCGCTGCGTATGTCCGAACCATCTCTCAGTGTCCTGTGTGAGCACATGGCTCCCGTGCCAAGACGAGAACGACATACCTACTGGTTCCCGTACGAACTACCCAGGCGCTCTCGACAGACCAATGTGAGAGGCGTCACCCTGTCATTCATCCACGCGGGGAGGCATGGATGGGCAGGAGCCGCAGAACACTTCCGGAAGAGCTTCTGCTGCTCGCTCTGGACCCGACCACGGGTACCACAGCGCAGCCGCAGTCGCTCGACCTCGGTCTCGCCGGGGCACAGCTAGTAGAGCTGGCCCTGGCGGGACGGATAGCCCCTGACGGGGATCGTATCGCCGTGGTGATGCCACGGCCGACAGGAGATCCGACCCTGGACTCCGCACTGGAGCTGCTGCGCAGGCGCGGCAGCCCGGTCCGGGCTGTCCACTGGATCGGCGGGCCCCGGCTGGGGCTGCGCCAGGTGTACCTCTCGCATCTGGAGCGTTGCGGCATGGTGCATGCCGTGGAGGGCCAGATGTGCGGAGTGCTGCCGACGACTCGCTACCAGGCGACCGACACGGCGATCAGCCGGGACATCAGAGCCCGTCTCGACAGCGCGATCCGCACCGGTGTGCCGCCGGACCCGCGGACCGCCGCGCTCGCCGCGCTGGCGCACGCGGTCGGCCTCGGCAAGCATCTGTATCCGGGGAACGAAGGGCGTTCCTCGAGGTCCCGCCTGCGGGACCTCATCAGGCACGACCCGATGGGCGGACTCGTGGCGCACGCCGTGATGGACGTCCAGAACGGCGTGGCGGCCCAGCCTCGCCGGACGGGCGCCGGCCGCCAGCCGGCGGGCGTGCCCGTTCAGCCGCGCCGCCGGGGCATGGCCCGCGTCGCGGCGCACTAGCACCGCACGCCACGCACGACGCAGCACGCCACGCAGCACCACGCACGACGCAGCACGACCACCCAGCACCACGCACGACGCAGCACGACCACCCAGCACCGCCGTACAACGCACCGCCATACAACGCAGCGCCACAGCACAACACCGCTACGCAGCACCACGCGCACAGGCATCACCGCGCGGGATCGCGCACGGGTGCGAACGCCGCGCCGACGTCCCCATGACCCGGTACGGGAGCCGCATGAACGCGCGGGGCAGCATGCTCGCTGCCCCGCGCGTCGGCGTGTCTATGGATGTGTCTGGCCATTTAGCAGCGCGGACGCGACCATTGGTGGCAATCTGCTGAGCACTAGATACGCACAGCTACGCAGCCGGAGGTGCAGTCCCCGTGGCGTCCAACGTCAACCCCACCGTCAGGAGACGCCGATTGGGCCAGGAGCTGCGTCGGCTCCGGGAACTCAAAGGCATGACGGCAGAGGAGGTGGCGGAGCGCCTGCTCGTCTCCCAGTCCAAAATCAGCCGCCTCGAGAACGGCCGCCGCTCGATCAGTCAGCGCGACGTCCGCGACCTGTGCGGAGTGTACGAGGTCGAGGATCACCGAATCGTCGACTCGCTGATGCAGATGGCCAAGGACTCCCGCCAGCAGGGCTGGTGGCACGCCTTCGGCGACATCCCGTACAGCGTGTACATCGGCTTGGAGACCGACGCGGCGAGTCTTCGCGTGTACGAGCCCCAGATCATGCCCGGCCTGCTCCAGACCCGCGAGTACGCCGAGGCGCTGATCACCGGCGCGATGCCGGAGAGCGGCCCCAGCGACATCGAGAAGCGCGTCAACGTCCGGATGCGCCGCCAGGAGCGGATCAGGGAGCCCGAGCATCCGCTGCGGCTGTGGGCCGTCGTCGACGAGGCGGCGCTGCGCCGTGTCGTGGGCGACAGGCGGATGATGCGCGAGCAGCTCGAACATCTCGTGGAGATGTCCCAGCAGCCGCATGTCACGGTGCAGGTGCTGCCCTTTGACATGGGTGCGCACCCGGGCATCAACGGTCAGTACGCGATCCTGGAGTTCCCGGACGCCTCCGACTCCAGCGTCGTCTACATCGAGGGCGTCACCAGCGACCTGTACCTGGAGAAGCCGAACGACGTCCAGAAGTACACGGTGATGTACGAGCACCTGCGCGCCCAGGCGCTGAACGTGGACCAGTCACGGCAGTTCATCGCCGACACTGCCAAGGAGTACGCCCGCTGACGGCGATGCGGTCACTGCTCGGCTCCACCAGCGGAAACCTTCACCCAAGTGACAGAGGTGGCGAGGGGGCCGCATGGTACACCCCCGCCACCTCTACATGGAAGACCACACCGGAATATGCCATCCGGTCGAGTGAACGCATGTCCCACACACAGGCCCCGCCGAGTAGCTTCGATCACGCCAGCAAGAACGTTGGCGCAAACACACCTGCTGCCGAAGGGGAGTTAGACATGGCAATCATTCAGGGTGCCACGGACACCTGGACGAAGTCCTCGTACTCCGGCGGGAACGGCGCGTGCATCGAGGTCAAGTCGCCGGTGACGCACGCCCTGCTGGTCCGGGACTCCAAGGCGCCGGCCGGCCCGTCGATCACCTTCGTTCCCGACGCGTGGAGCGCGTTCGTCGACGAGGCGGCACAGGGCGCGTTCGACCGCTCCTGAGCGTTGCGCCGAGGAGAGCGCAGCGACTCAGCACAGACGAACACGACATGAGCCCTCTCGACTGGTTCGCCGTCCCGGCCGAGGGGGCTCGGCCGTGCCGACGACATACGTCGGCCCGTCCCCGCATCCCGAAGTCCGCCCCATGTCCCACGCCCCGGGCACGCACGGCGGCCCGCCCCCTCAGCGCAGTTCATCCACATAGCGATCGGTTCCGGGGACCGTGGGGATGAAGGGAGCCACCAGCTCCATCCGCCCGAGCCCCGTGCCCGCGACCGCCGTCTCCAGCCCCGCATCCGACGAGAAGCAAGCCTCCCAGCACTCCCTCGGATCCGCCTCGAGAAACCAGAGCAGGGTGAGCCGGGTGTCCACCCCCTCCACCTGCTTCACATAGGTCATCCGGTCCCCCGGCAGCGGAGTCGGCCGGAAGACCGTCACCATGGCTGCGGGCGAGCCCGCCAGCCGGCGGGGCAGTTCCCTCGCCCGCAGCCACTCCAGCAGCTCAGGCCGCTGCTCAGGACCCTCCGCGTCCACCACCTCCACGACCAGCCCCGCGTACGGATGGTCCAGTGCATGACGGTCCCGCGGGCCGGAGGCGCCGTCGCGGTAGACCGTCGCCGCATGGTCCTGGAACGACGTGAAGACATGAGTGCGGTCCCGGTAAACCCGGCCGTCGCGATTCAGCCGCTTGTTGATGGCGACCGTCCACCTCATATGGTCCTCGTAACGGCCGTCGACGATCCAGTACACGGAGACATAGCAGCCCGCCGTGACCGGCTGCGCGACCGCGGACCTCTCCGGACGGCGCAGCAGCTGCAACTCCCTGGTGGCCACCCAGCGCCGCCCCGCGTACATCCAGGGCATGGCCATCGCACCCGCGTAGTAGTGGTCGTCCTCGTACCAGCGGTTGTACGCGTACTCATGGCCGGGGTGCGGTTCCACCATCGTGATCAGGGCATGGCCGGGACGGACCCCGTACGGGCCCACCGCCGCCAGCTCCGTGTACACCTCACTGCGCGTGTCCTCGCCCATGGTCGCCTCTCCCCTTCCACCCTCGCCTGCGGAGACCTACTCTGACGGCCCGTCAGGTAGTTGACCAGACAGCGGAGGCCTCCGGATGCCGGCAGAACTGCTGCTCCAGGGAAAGACCGTGATCGTCTCCGGCGTCGGCCCGGGTCTCGGCCACCGGGTCGCCGCCGCCGTCGTACGGGACGGAGGCCGTGCCGTGCTGGGGGCGCGCACCCGCGCCGGACTCGCCAGGACGGCCGAACAGATAGACCCCGACGGCGGCCGCAGCGCCTACCGCACCGCCGACATCACCGACGAGACCCAGTGCGAGGCGCTGGCCGCCCTCGCCGTGGAGCGCTTCGGACGGATCGACGCGGTGGTGCACGTGGCTGCCTGGGACAGTTCCTTCGGCGGTCTGGAAGACGCCGACTTCGCCGTCTGGCAGCAGGTGATCGACGTCAACCTGCTGGGCACCCTGCGGATGACCCGGGCCTGCCTGCCGTCGCTGAAACAGCGCGGCGGCTCGGTCGTCATCATCGGCACCCAGTCCGCCGTCGCCGCCCCCTCCCAGGTCAGACAGGCGGCGTACGCGGCCTCCAAAGGCGCCCTGACTTCGGCGATGTACTCCCTGGCGCGCGAACTGGGCCCGCACCGGATACGGGTGAACACCGTGCTGCCGGGCTGGATGTGGGGCCCACCGGTCCAGGCGTACGTACGTCTCACCGCGGACTCCGAGGGCGTGCCGGAATCCGAGGTCCTCGCCCGCCTGACCGAGCGGATGGCCCTGCCGGAGCCGGCCACCGACGCCGACGTCGCCGAAGCCGCGGCCTTCCTCGTCTCGGACCGGGCGCGTTCCATCACGGGCCAGTCGCTGCTGGTCAACGCGGGCGAAGTGATGCGCTGACCACCACCGTGCTGAAACGGGCGTCACCCCGCACGGGGTCACGCCCGCGGGCAACGGGCCAACCAGCCAGAGCCACGCCCACGGGCAACGGGCCAACCAGCCAGAGCCACGCCCACGGGCAACGGGCCAACCAGCCAGAGCCACGCCCGCGGGCAACGGGCCAACCAGCCAGAGCCACGCCCGCGGGCAACGGGCCAACCAGCCAGAGCCACGCCCACGGGCAACGGGCCAACCAGCCAGAGCCACGCCCACGGGCAACGGGCCAACCAGCCAGAGCCACGCCCGCGGGCAACGGGCCAACCAGCCAGAGCCACGCCCGCGGGCAACGGGCCAACCAGCCAGAGCCACGCCCACGGGCAACGGGCCAACCAGCCAGAGCCACGCCCACGGGCAACGGGCCAACCAGCCAGAGCCACGCCCGCGGGCAACGGGCCAACCAGCCAGAGCCACGCCCGCGGGCAACGGGCCAACCAGCCAGAGCCACGCCCACGGGCAACGGGCCAACCAGCCAGAGCCACGCCCACGGGCAACGGGCCAACCAGCCAGAGCCACGCCCACGGGCAACGGGCCAACCAGCCGGAGCCACGCCCGCGGGCAACGGGCCAACCAGCCGGAGTCACGCCCGCGGGTAACGGGCCAGCCAGCCGGGGGCGCTGATGGCCGGGCCGTGCAGGGCCGGCCCCTGGGTCATCTCCATCGCGAAGTCGTCCGCCAGCTCCAGCAGCGTGCCGCGCCCCTCCACCTCGGCGAGCCACGCGGGCGGCAGGGCGGTCTCGCCGTGGAGGGCGCCGAGCAGGGAGCCGCACAGGGTGCCCGTGGTGTGTGAGGGGCCGCTGTGGTTGATGGCGAGGCGCAGGCCGTGACGGATGTCCTCGCCGACGAGGGCGCAGTACACGGCGATGGCGAGGGCGTCCTCCGCATGACGGCCCTCGCCGAGGGCGGCGACCCGTGACGGGCCGGGAATGCCCTGCCGTACCGCGCCCAGCGCTTGTCTGAGCGCGTCCGTGACCGGCTGGTGGCCGGGCCGGGCGGCGAGCTGGGCGAGTGCGCGCTGCACCGAGGCGTCCAGGGACTCACCGCGGGCCAGCCCGTGCACGATGACCGCGAACGCGCCCGCCGAGAGATACGCCGTGGGGTGCCCGTGCGTCTGCGCCGCGCACTCCACCGCGAGCTGGCACACCAGCTGCGGCTCCCATCCGACGAGCAGCCCGAAGGGCGCGGAGCGCACCAGCGCCCCCGCGTCCCTGGCCGTCGGGTTCTTGGGCGACTCCAGCGTGCCCATCGTCTCGTCGCCGAGCCCCGTCAGACAGTCCCGGGACGGGTCGCGGCGGCTGTAGAGCCACTCCTCACGGGCCAGCCAGCCGTTGTCCTTGCGGCGTTCGTCCGGCCCCCAGTCGCGCTGGGTCGCCAACCACCGCAGATAGGCGCGGTGGACGTCGGTGGGCGGATGCCAGGCCCCGGTGTCGCGGCGCACCTGGGCGCGGATCAGTCCGTCGACGGTGAACAGCGTCATCTGGGTGGCGGCCGTGACCGCCCCGCGGCGGCCGTACACGGACACGAAGTCCCCGACGCCGTCCGGACCGTGGGCGGTCCGTATGTCGTCCAGTCCGAGGTCGGCGACCCCCGCGCCGAGCGCGTCGCCGATGGCGCCGCCCAGGAGCGCACCGCGCACCCGGGCGCGGAAGTCCTGTTGTTCGGCACGTCCCCATACGGCTGTCGCTGCTGCGCTCACGGCGTCCCTCCCCGGACGTCGACCGTCGACCGGCGAGCCGGGGACCGGCCGACGGTCGAACGTATGCCTGGCGCAGCACTGTAATCGACCCTGGTGATGACCGGTCCGGCTGCTCGGGCGGCAGCCGCACCCTGTCATGCTCCCGGGTACCGGGGTTGTGGGCTGGCGCGGGGTTCGCTCGTGTGCGGACGTGCGGGGTTGCGCGACGGCCGGCCGAGCCGTGGGGGGAGGCTGGTGGGGGGTTTCCCCTCCCCGCCCCTTCCCGTAACTGGGGGCTCCGCCCCCAGACCCCCTGTACGGCCTGAAGGCCGTGTCCTCAGACGCCGGACGGGCTGAATTCTGCGCTCGACGCACAAGGTCCAGAAACCCGGCCCCGTGGGGGCGCCCCCGGACGGAGTCCGGGGGCGATTGAGGCGCGGGGGTCCGGGGCGGAACCCCCGGCACAGGGTCGGGGACGGAGGCCCCAGACGGGGTCGGGGGCGGAGGCCCCGCACAGGGTCCGGGGCGGAGGCCCCAGACGGGGTCGGGGGCGGAACCCCCGCACAGGGTCCGGGGCGGAGGCCCCGCACAGGGTCCGGGGCAAAGGCCCCGCACAGGGTCCGGGGCGCCCCGGTTCTCAGTCCGACAGCACCGGCAGCAGCCGCGGCAGATGCCCGTCCGACTCCTGCGCGGCGCGGACGCGCTCCTCGGGGACCTCGCCGTACAGCGTGGTCCGAGGGCGGGCCGGGCGGCCCGCCGCCTCGGCGATGGCGGTCAGGTCCCGGATGGAGCGGTACGAGCCGTAGCCGGAGCCCGCCATGCGGGAGATGGTCTCCTCCATCAGCGTGCCCCCGAGGTCGTTGGCGCCTGAGCGGAGCATCTCGGCCGCGCCGTCCGCGCCCAGCTTCACCCAGCTCGTCTGGATGTTGGTGATGTGCGGGTGGAGCAGCAGTCGGGCCATCGCCGTCACCGCGCGGTTGTCGCGGACGGTCGGGCCGGGGCGGGCGATGCCCGCGAGATAGACGGGCGCGTTGGTGTGGATGAAGGGGAGGGTGACGAACTCGGTGAAGCCGCCGGTCTCCTGCTGGATGCGCGCCAGGGTGCGCAGATGGCCCAGCCAGTGGCGCGGCTGGTCCACATGCCCGTACATCATCGTGGAACTGGAGCGGATGCCGAGCTGATGCGCCGTGCGGATCACCTCGATCCAGGTGGCGGCGGGCAGCTTGCCCTTGGTGAGGATCCAGCGGACCTCGTCGTCGAGGATCTCGGCGGCCGTGCCGGGGACGGAGTCCAGGCCGGCCTCCTTGGCGGCGGTCAGCCAGTCGCGGATCGACATCCCGGTGCGGGTCGCGCCGTTGACGACCTCCATCGGGGAGAAGGCGTGCACATGCATGCCGGGTACGCGCTCCTTCACGGCGCGGGCGATGTCGAAGTAGGCGGTGCCCGGCAGGTCGGGGTGGATGCCGCCCTGCATGCACACCTCGACCGCGCCGACGTCCCATGCCTGCTGCGCCCGGTCGGCGATCTGCTCCAGCGACAGGGTGTAGGCGTCGGCGTCGGTGCGGCGTTGGGCGAAGGCGCAGAAGCGGCAGCCGGTGTAGCAGACGTTGGTGAAGTTGATGTTGCGGGTGACGACGAAGGTCACCTGTTCGCCGACGACGTCCCGGCGGAGTTCGTCCGCGATCCGGGTGAGGGCGTCCAGCGCCGGCCCTTCGGCGTGCAGCAGCGCGAGGGCCGCGTCGTCGTCGAGCTTCGTCGGGTCGTCGGCCGCCTGCGACAGGGCGGCGCGCACATCGCCGTCGATGCGCTGCGGGGCCATGCCGGGCGCGGCGGCCTCGCGCAGCGCCTCCCAGTCCCCGTACACCTCGTCGAAGTCGTTCCGCCGGTCGCCGGTGCGGCCCTCCGTGTCGATGGTGCGGTGCAGATCGGTGCGGCCCGTCCCCTCCCCGGCAGCGGCGAACGTCTCGTCCGGCTCCTGCCAGGGCAGGCCCCGCACGACGGCGTCCTCGCGCGCCAGCCCGGTTTCCGGGTCGGCGAGCGCGGCGACGTGCGGCCGCACCCGCGGGTCGAGCCAGGGCTCTGCGCGCCGCACGAACTCCGGGTAGACGCAGAGGCGTTCCCGCAGGGTGAAGCCCGCCTCTGCGGAACGCTGCGCCAGGACGTCGATCTGCGGCCAGGGCCGCTCCGGGTTGACATGGTCGGGGGTGAGCGGCGAGACCCCGCCCCAGTCGTCGATTCCGGCGTCGATGAGCCGCCCGTACTCCTCGTCCACCAGGTTGGGCGGGGCCTGGAGACAGCCGGCGGGCCCCATGATGTGCCGGGCGACGGCGACCGTCGCGACCAAGTCGTCCAGTTCTGCGTCGGGCATTTTGCGCATCGCCGTGTCCGGTTTGGCGCGGAAGTTCTGAATGATCAATTCCTGGAGGCCGTGGTACGCACGGGAGACGCGGCGCAGCGCGAACAGCGACTCGGCCCGCTCCTCATGGGTCTCCCCGATGCCGATGAGCAGCCCGCTGGTGAACGGCACGGACGAGCGCCCCGCGTCCTCGAGAACGCGCAGCCGGACGGCCGGCTCCTTGTCGGGCGAGCCGTAGTGGGGGCCGCCGGGCTCGCTCCACAGCCGCCGCGCCGTGGTCTCCAGCATCATGCCCATCGACGGGGCCACCGGCTTCAGTCGCTGGAAGTCGGTCCAGCTCATGACGCCGGGGTTGAGGTGGGGCAGCAGCCCGGTCTCCTCCAGGACGCGGATCGCGATGGCGCGTACGTACGCGAGTGTGTCGTCGTAGCCGTGGGCGTCGAGCCACTCCCGGGCCTCGGGCCAGCGGTCCTCCGGCTTGTCGCCCAGGGTGATCAGGGCTTCCTTGCAGCCCAGTTCGGCGCCGCGCCGGGCGATCGCCAGCACCTCGTCCGGCGACATGAAGGCCCCCGCGTGTCCCGCGCGCCGCAGCTTGCCGGGGACGGTGGCGAAGGTGCAGTAGTGGCATCTGTCCCGGCACAGCCGGGTCAGCGGGATGAACACGCTCTTGGAGTAGGTGATGACGCCCGGCCTGCCCGCGGCCTGAAGTCCCGAGTCCCGCACCCGCGCGGCCGAGGCGCACAGGTCCTCGAGGTCCGCTCCGCGTGCCTGGAGCAGCACGGCGGCCTCGGCGGCGTCGAGCGCCACGCCCTCTCTGGCGCGCTTGAGGGCTCTGCGCATGGCGTTGGAGGTCGGGCGTCCTGGCTCGCTGCGCGCATTCGCGGCACTCGTGGTCATGTGTCCGAGCATACGAGCGATGCAACTGCGGGCCGAGGCCGTGCCCAGGTCAACTGCGCGCGCGATGCCGGGGCAGGTCGGGCTGGGGCTGCTGCTGGCGGCGGGCCCGTCCAGGCGGGCGCTGCACGACCGGATGTCGCTGACGGCGGTGGCGTCGGCCCGCGGGGACCGTCACATATACCGCGCGTAGTCGTCCAGCGTGCGCAGCACCTCCCGCTCCCCGGCGGGCGGCAGTTGCAGCACGACCTCCGTCACGCCCAGGTCGGCGTAGTGCGCCAGCTTGCCGGGGCTGGGCAGGACGGCGTACGGCACCACCTCCAGGTCCTCGGGCTTGCGCCCCGCGGACTCCCATGCGGCGCGCAGCGCGGGGAGGGACTCGGTGAGCCCGCGCCCGCCGATGGGCAGCCAGCCGTCCGCGAACTGGGCGAGGGAGGCGAAGAGCCGGGGCCCCGCGGCGCCGCCGAGGAGGGTCCGCGGGGCTCCTCCGGCGGGTTTGGGGTGGGCGTACGAGGGCCGCACGGAGCAGTGCTCGCTCTGGTACCCGGTCGGCTCCGCCGCCCAGAGGGCGAGCATCAGCGCCATCCGGTCGCGGACGACGTCCCGTCGTGTGGACCATGCGACGCCGTGGTCCGCCGCCTCCTCCTTGTTCCAGCCGTAGCCGAGGCCGAGTGTGAACCGGCCGCCCGACAGATGGTCCAGGGTCGCGATCTGCTTGGCCAGGGCGATCGGGTCGTGCTGGGCGAGGAGGGTGATGCCGGTGCCGAGGCCGAGGCGTTCGGTGACGGCGGCGGCCTGGGCGAGGGCGACGAAGGGGTCGAGGGTGCGGCCGTACTCCGGCGGCAGTTCGCCTCCTGCCGGATAGGGGGAGGTGCGCTCGACGGGGATGTGCGTGTGCTCCGGCAGATAGAGCCCTGTGAAGCCGCGCTGCTCGAGTTCCCGCGCCAGCTGGACCGGGGTGATCGTCTCATCGGTGAGGAAGATCGTGGTCGCGATGCGCATCTGGTGTCCTCCCGGGGCCGGATCGGGTCCTCACGGTAGGCCGCGCGGGCCGGAAAGCCGAGAGCGCCGACTCGACAGGGCCCCGCCATCCCGCAACCCCCTGGTCTTCCGGGCGGGTTCACGCCGCTGTGTCACCGTGTCGGCGTATGGACGCATGCGAAGCAGGCACGGAGCACGCGAGACACGCGATGAGACGGCGCGCTCTGCTCGTGACGGGGGCGGCCGCCGCGTTTACGTTGAGCGGTGTGAGGTACGCGCAGCCCGCCGGCGCCGGTGACAGCGGCGGCGACGGCGACCAGACCCGGGTGGTGGGCGGCACCCTGCCACCCGGCTCACCCGACTATGTCTATCTGCCCGTCGAGGTCCCGCGCGGGGTGCGCGAGATCCATGTCGGCTACACGTACGAGCGGGTCCCCGTCCCCTCCGGCACCCAGGGCAACGCCCTGGACATCGGCATCTTCGACGAGCGCGGCACCGCGCTCGGCGGCCGCGGCTTCCGCGGCTGGTCGGGCGGGGCGCGCACGGAGTTCTTCATCCGCGCGGACGCGGCGACGCCCGGCTATGTTCCGGGGCCGGTGCACCCGGGCACCTGGCATATCGCCCTCGGCCCGTACACGGTCGCCCCGCAGGGACTGCGGTACGAGGTGACGGTCACCCTCCGCTTCGGCGAGTCCGCCCCCGCGCCGAGGCCGGTCTACCCTCCGGAGCGCGCCGGCGGGCGCGGCCGGGCCTGGTACCGCGGCGACTGCCATCTGCACACCGTCCACTCGGACGGCGGGCGCACCCCCGAGGAGGTCGCGTCGGGGGCGCGGGCGGCCGGGCTGGACTTCATCAACACCTCGGAGCACAACACCCATGCGGCGCATGGGGCGTGGGAGGGCCTGTGGAGCGATGACCTGCTGATCCTCACGGGTGAGGAGGTCACCACCCGCAACGGCCACGCCATCGCCCTGGGCACCGATCCGGGCACGTTCGTCGACTGGCGCTACCGGGCCCGTGACGACCGCTTCGGCCGGATCGCCCGCGGCATCCGGCGCGCGGGAGGCCTGGTCGTGCCCGCCCATCCGCACGCTGTCTGCATCGGCTGCAGCTGGAAGTTCGGCTTCGGCGAGGCGGACGCGGTGGAGGTGTGGAACGGCCCGTACACCCCGGACGACGAAGTCGCCCTCGCCGCCTGGGACGGCACGCTGGTCGCCGCGGCCCGCTCCCGGCGCGCCTGGATCCCGGCGATGGGCAGCAGCGACGCCCACCGGGAGCCGCAGGCGATCGGGGTGCCGCAGACGGTCGTCCTCGCCGACGAGTTGTCCCGCGCGGCGATCCTCGCGGGCATCCGCGCGGGCCGCTCGTACGTCGCCGAGTCCTCCGAGGTCTCCCTGTCCTTCTCCGCAGCGGGCGGCCGGGGCGACCGCGCGGGCATCGGCGGGCGCCTGCGCGTCGCGGACGACGCCCCGGTCACGGTCCGCCTCGACGTTGCGGGCGCCCCCGGCTGCACGGCCGGCTTCGTCACCGACCAGGGCACGCTGCACACTCAGGCGCTGCCCGCGTCCGGGACGGGGTCGGCAGAGTGGACCACCACCCCGCAGTACGCTGCGTATGTACGGGCGGAGGTGCGCCACGCACCGGTGACGCCGGGTCTTCCGGGCCCGCTGGCGGCGATGACGAACCCGGTCTTCCTGGGTCGGTGAGTCCGCGGTCGGCGAGTCCGCGGTCGGCGAGTCCGTATCGTCAATTTCGCCGTCGTCAACTCCGCGGACGCCGACTCCGCAGTCGCCGGAGTTCGCGATCGTCAGAGTTCGCGATCGTCAGAGTTCGCGGTCGCCGGAGTTCACGGTCGTCAACTCCGCGCTCGGCGAGTCCGCGTCACAGCGAGGCCGAACCCGCGGACCATACGGCCATGACCGTGATCAGCATGACGAATCCGGAGCCGAAGATCCACCACAGTGAAGGGGCGTGGGCCTTCACCTTGATATCCGGGTTGTCCTCCTGTTTCGCGATGTCCGCGCCCACCCATTTCCTCACCGGTGCGATCATGACGACGAACATGACCAGCACCGCGCTGTAGAGATAGAGGATTTCAGCGACCATGTAGCCTTTCGCGGCGGCGAAGGCCAGCGCGGAGACGGCGACGGGCAGCGGCACGAAGGAAACCGACTGCTTGGCCTTGGGGGTCGGCATCGACCAGCGCATCAGGGCGATATGCGCCGGTGTGACGGCGACGGCTATCGCGACCCAGGCAAGGGTGGGCAGGGAGAGAAACATGGAATTCCAGCCTTTCCGGGCCGGAGAGCATATCGCGGCGCACGCGGAGTTCGCTCTCCGGCCCGGATCGTATCAACCGACTACCAGGGGGTAATGGCGTCCCAGCCGCTCTTCACCCCGTCCCAGGTGTCCTTCGCGGTGTCCCAGGCTCCGCCCCAGTCGGTCGTGAACACACCGACGACGGGGGAGATGATTTCCTGCTCGAACCGTGCGGCGAGGACGGACGCGGAGCGGACGCCCTCGGCGCCCCACTTGATCACTCCGGACACGCCTCCCAGCTTCGTGAACGGAATGCCGCCGGTGAGGACGCCGATGGCGACGCCTCCCGCCGACGTCAGGAACGCCTTGGAGGTCCAGCCGTCGGTGAATCCGGTGATGATGGCGGACGCGCCGCCGGCGATGAGGGAGACGGCTCCGGCGACGCCCGCGATCGCCTCACCGGCGGGCGGGGGGATGAACAGGGCGCCGGCGGCGATCATGCCTGCGACGGTGCTGACGCCGGACAGGACGTTGGCGGCCTGACGCCAGTTGTCCTTGTCGGAGACGGCGTCCCACAGGGAGTCGAGAACGTCGTTCCCCTCGTTGTCCGACGGGTCGACCCCCTGCTCCCTGTTCTTCCGCGCCTCTTCCGCCGCCTTGCGCGCCGCCTCGGCGGCCTCGGCCTTCCGCTTGGCGACGACGATCTGCCGCGCCTCGCTGGCGGCGGCCGCGGCCGCCGCCTTGTCCTTGCCCGCCGCGACGGCGGCGGCCTGGGCGCGGTTGGCCGACGCCTGCGCGCTGGCCGCGGAGTTGACGGCCCGCTGGGCCGAGGCGGTGGCCTGGTTGGCGGAGTAGTTGGCGCGGCGGGCCGCACCGCGCGCGGACGCTGCCGCCGCCTTCGCCTTCTTCGCCGAGGCGGCGGCGTCGGCGGCGGACTTCTCGGCCGCGTCGGCGTTCCTGCGGGCCTCGGTGGCGTAGCCGGACGCGCGGTCGGCCGACGCCTTGGCCCTGTCCGCCCACTCCGCGGCCTCCGCCGCCGCCTTACGGGCCTCCGCCGCCGCCTTGGACGCCTTGTAGGCGTCCGCCTGCGCCTCGGCTGCGATCTTCGAGGCGTGGGCGATGGACGCGCGGATGGCCGCGGTGTGGGTGGCCGCGTCATGGTCGATCTGCGCGGTGCGGTGTGCGATGTGCGTGACGAAGTCACGCCGCATCCAGGTGGGTCCTTCCAGGGCCACCTGGGCGGCCGCCTTGACATAGGCGCCGCCGCTGTTGAGGAGCGTGAAGGTGGCGACCCGGTCGTCCTCACGCATGGCCGGGGCGTACTTGGCGGCGAAGAAGTCGTGCAGGGCCTTCGCGCTGCCGTCGGACAGGGCCGCGTCTGCCGCCGCCCTGACGGCCTTGCCGGGGTTGCCGCCGAGGATGCGGAAGATGGAGACGCGGTTGTCGGTCGCCGCGGCCTCGACCATCCCGGTGTTCAGAAAGGCGGTGACGGCCTTCGGGTCGTCACTGGCCAGCGCCTTGTGCGCGGCGTCCGCGACGGCGGCGGTGGAGATGGTGGCGAGGTAGAGGACGGTTTCGCGGTCGTCCTGCGCCTGCGCGATCCCCCGGTCCGCGTCGATCCAGGCGAGGATGGACTCGTCCGTGCCGGCGAGGGCGAACTCCGCCGCCTCCCGTGTCCAGGTGCCGTTGGAGGTCAGCAGGTTGAGGGCCGCCTTGCGGCCGGCGGTGACCGCGGCGGCCGTGTCGCCGGCCTTGAGGGCCTTCTCCGCCGCGGCGATGGAGTCGCGGGTCTCGCCGTCCAGTGCGTCGGCCTGGGTGCGGTGCTGGCGGGCCGCCTCCAGGTCCTCCTGCTCGGCCCGGGCGAGGATGCGGGCCTCGTCCATGCCCTGCGCGGTCTCCTCGGCGAGCTGCTTGGCCTCCGCCTCACGCGCCTCCTGCTCCACCTTCCGGGCCTTCTCCACCATCTCGGAGGCGGCGTCGGCGGCCTTGACGGCGTCCTTGGCGTAGGCGGTGGACCGATTGGCGTAGTCGACGGCCTTCCCTGCGTGCTTGGCGGCCTCCTCGGCCGCGTCCGCCGCCTTGTCCGCGTGATCGGCGGCGGAGTTGGCCGCGTCTCTCGCCTCCCGTGCCGCGCGGGCCGCGGTGTTGGCGAGGGACTGGGCGGCGTTCGCGGCGCGGGTGGAGCGCGCGGCCTGCGCATTGGCGATCTCCGCCTCGCGCCGGGCCTTGGCGGCCTCGCCCTTGGCCGCCCCGGCGGCGGCAGCTGCCTGCGCCGAGGCGTTGGCGGCGGCAGCTGCGTTGCGGGAAGCGGAGGCGGCCGCGGAGCCGGCGGACGCCGCCTGGGCGCCGGCGGCAGCGGCGTGGTCGGCGGCCTTCGCCGCCGTACGGGCCTTGGCCGCCGCGTTCCTCGCGCCTTCGGCGGCCAGGCGGGCGGCCTTGGCCTTGGAGGCGTCCTTGGATGCGGCCATGGCGGAGTTGTAGGCGCGCGTGGCGGCGTATCCGGCGGTCGCGGCGGCCTGCGCGGCGGCCGACGCGGCCCAGGCGGCGCGGCGGGCGGCCGACTGCGCGGCGGCGGAGGCGCGGATGGCGGTGCGGGCCGCGTTCGCCGCTCCCTTGGCCGCCCCGGCGGCCTTGCGGGCAGCCTGGCCGGACTTGGCGACGTCGTCGCGGGCCGCGTCGGCCTCTTCCGCCGCCCGCAGGGCCGCCTCCTTCGCCTTCTCCGCGGCCGTCTTCGCCTTCTCGGAGGCGTCTACGGCCTGGTCGGTGCGGAGCTTGGCCCGCTTGCCCTGGCGCTCGACGACGGCGACGAGCTGGTCGATGGTCGCCGTCTCCTGGTCACGGGCGCGGGCGATGTGCTGCCCGGTCTCCAGGAACCAGTGGACGGCGCCGGGAGTGCCCTCGTTCAGGGCGCGTTGGGCGTACTTCGTCACCTCCGGCGAGGCGGTGGCGAGGATCTTGAAGACTTCGGCGCGCTCGTCCTCGATGCGGGCGGTGTACTGACCGGTGGTGAGGAACTCGGTCAGGGCTTCGCTGGTGCCCTTGTCCAGCGCCGCCTGCGCCTCGCGCTTCACGCCCCTGTCGCCGTCGGCGAGGATGCTGAAGGTGAGGACGCGCAGGTCTTCGAGTTCCGCTGTCTTGAAACCGCCGTCGAGGAAGGCGGCGACGGCGTCGTCTCCGGCGTTGAGCGCAGCGGTGACCTCCCGGCGGGTTCCCCGTCCCGCGCGGGAGAGGGCCTTGATCACGGCGACGCGGTTGTCCTCGGCGACGGCCCCGGCGAGTTCGGCCGTGAGGAAGCGGTCGATGTCCTCGGGTGTGCCGGTCAGGGCTGCGGCGGCGGCCTTCTTCACGGCCTTGCCGCCGGCCTTCCACGCCGTGACGGCCTTCGCGCGGGCGGTGTCGGGCAGGGTCTCCGGGTCAGGAAGGCCGACGTCGGGCAGTGTGGCGGCCATGGCACGGGTGCCGGCAGCCAGCGGGAGAGCGGTCGCGGCGGTGGTTGCGGCTATGGTGCCGAGGATGCGCCGCCGGCTCCAGAACGTACTCTCCAAGATGGTCCCCCTTTGGATCGGCGCGCCCAACGACAGTGCGCATGCGGATGGGCCGCCAGACGTATTCGCTTGGTCAGATGCGCATGCGTCATGTCCGCTGCAGGACAAGGGTGTTACGCAGAGACGTGAGACATGCGCCCCGTGACCATATGCAAGCAAAGGGTGTATTGGCCACCTATGAGGAAGAGATCAAGACATGAGAAGGGCCACAACACCCGTGCCTGACGGGGTGGTTGAGGCCGCAGACGTCAACTACCTTGCCGCACAAGACAGCCCTTGACTATCATGCGCCGCATGACAATTGCGTTGCCCGGCGCGGCGGCCGACCAGCGGCGCACCCAGCTGCTGCGCGGCGTCCTGGACCTGTGCCTGCTGGCGCTCATCGCCGAGCGCCCGCGCTATGGCTTCGAAATCGTCTCGGGCCTGGCGGAGAACGGGCTGGAGCTGGTCAGCGAGGGCAGCATCTATCCGCTGCTGGCCCGCCTGCAGAAAGGCGGCCTCATCGACGCCTACCGGGCTCCGTCACCGTCGGGCGGGGCGCCGCGCAAGTACTACCGGCTGACCGACGAGGGCCGTGCCGCGCTGACCGCGGGCCGCACGACCTGGCAGGGCTTCGCGGCGGCCGTCGACCGGACGCTGTCCGACACGCAATCGGGGGAAACGGATGAGACCCATGACGCTGACCGCTGACGACATCCTCGACCGGTGCCGCAGCGAGTGGCTGTTCCGCGATCTGCCGGAGGCCGAGGTCGACGACATGGTCGCGGAGCTGCGCGACCACCTCGACGACGCGTCCGGCGCGGGCAGACCGGCGGCCGCGGTGGTGGGCGAGGACCTGAACGCCTTCGCCTCGGCCTGGGCGGCCGAGCGCCGCGCCGAGCGGCCGCGCCGCCGGACGCCGCGACAACTCGCCCTCCACGCCTACAGCGGTGCGGCCGCTCTGCTGCTGGGCCACCACCTCGTCGGCTGGTCCGCCCGCGTCGACGTCGTCCCCGGCTCGGTCGCCGCCATCGGCCTCTTCGCCGCGCTGATGTCCTGCACCCCGTACTGGCGCGCCCTGCTGCACTGGCCCCTGGGCCGCTGGATGGCGCTCTGCTTCGGCTTCTCCGCGCTGCTGCTCGCCCTGTTCCTGGTCGGCGGCGCACCGGTCCTCTTCAGCGTCCCGCTGTGGGGCACCGCGCTGTTCTGCCTGCCGGCCTTCGCCGTCGCCGCCGCCTCCCGGCTCAGGCCTTCACCGGATCAGACCTTCACCGGATAGGAGATGAGCAGGCCCACCGCGCCCAGCAGGGTGACCAGGCCGAGGACGAACAAGCCCAGCCGGGCGGGACCCACCCGCATACGGCTGGTGAGGGCGGCGAAGAACAGCACGAGCGCGAAGAGCACCGCCGTCAGGACGTAGTTGTCGGAGCGCTGGTTGGCCTGCCGCGCCTTGGCCGACAGGTCCTCGGCCTCGTTCAGCTGCCTCACCGCTTCCTGCAGGGTGGCGAGCTGGTACTCGGGCATGGCGAACGGCGTGCTCGGAGCGTCCGGGTTCTGCAGCGGACGCGTGGCCAGCCATGCCTGCATCGCCGGTTTGAACTCGCTGCGGAACCTCTCGAACAGCGCCCCTGAGGCGCGGTCCGGGTCCGGGACGTACTGGCCGTCCGGGCGCTCCGCGCCGCCTTCGAGGATCTCCTGGTTCAGCAGGGAGAGCCACTGCGTGAACATGATGACGTCGATCGTGACGAACTGGCCGGCCTCGGTGGAGTTGCGGGTGGACTCGGTGCGGGTGGCGGACGCGGACGCATACGAGTTGGCCTGGACCCCGCTCCACTTGGCACTCTGGAAGCCCGCCCAGGCGGTGCCGACGGCGGCCAGGGCGATCACCACGGTGAGCGTGAGCTCCAGCCAGCCGGGCATCTCCTTCTTCTCCCCGGCCTTCTCCTCCCCCGCCTTCTCCTCAGGCGCTTCGGTCCCTTCCCGCTCCCCCGGCTCCTCCGGCTCCCCCCGCTCGTCCGGCTCCTGCTCCTTGCCCTCCATTCGGCCAGCGTATGAAGGCCCACGCCGGTCTACCCGCCGAGAGCTCCGGGGCTGAGCCGTCCGGGTGGCGGACCGCCGGATAGCATGCACCGTTCAGGGCAGTTGGCGAGGGAGTACGGGGTGCGGGCAGGTTCGTCACGATGGGACCTGCGGTCCCTCGCCCCGGCCGTCTCCCTCTATCTGGCGATACGGGTGCTCGGCTTAACCGTTCTTGCACTCTGGTCGACGGCGAACGGCGCCAGCGCGCATGTGCTCCTCAGCCGCCGCTGGGACTCCCTGTGGTACGCGCGGGTCGCGGAGCACGGCTACGGGTTCACACTCCACGCGCCCGACGGCCGGGACCTCTCCAGCATGGCCTTCTTCCCGCTGCTGCCCTGGCTGGAGAAGACCGGATCGGCGCTCTCGCCCCTGGCCCCGTCCGACATCGGCCTGCTGGTCAGCGCCCTGGCCTCGGCAGCCGCCGCCGTCGGCCTCTTCGCGCTGGGCCGCCAGGTCCACAGCGACCGGGCGGGGCTGATCCTCGCAGGCCTGTGGGCCGCGCTGCCCGTCGCCGTCGTGCAGTCCATGGCGTACAGCGAGTCGCTGTTCGTCGCCCTCGCCGCCTGGTCGCTGTACGCGCTGCTCCGCGACCGCTGGCTCACGGCCGGGGTCCTCGCCTGCCTCGCCGGGCTGACCCGGCCCGTCGGCGTCGCACTGAGCGCCGCGCTGATCGTGACCGCCGTCCTCGCCGGACGCCCCCGCCCCGCGCGCATGATCGCGGGGTGCGCCCTCGCCCCGCTGGGCGCGGCGGGCTACATCCTGTGGACGGGACACAAGCGGGGCGAGCCGCTCGGCTATCTCGACGTCCAGGCGGAGTGGGGGAACGGCTTCGACGCGGGGCTGGGATTCGCCCGCTTCCTGGCGACGCCCGTTTGGGCCTCCCCCCTCGCCACGGCCCTGGTCCTGGCCGCGCTGCTGGCGCTCGCCGCCTGGCCGCACCGGGCCGCCTGGAAACAGCGCCTGCCGATCTCCCTGATCGTCTACTCCGCCGTGGTGACCGCGCTGGCACTCGGAGCCTCCGGCTACTTCGGGTCCAAGCCCCGGCTCCTCATCCCGGCCTTCCCGATCCTGCTGCCGCCGGCCATCCTGCTGGCCCGCTCCCGCCCGGTGTACACCTGGGTCACGCTCACGGCACTGGCGGCGGTCAGCGCGGTCTACGGCGCGTACTGGCTGAACGGCACGGGCCCCCCGTAGGGCGGCGTCCCCGTGCGGAGAACCGGTCGCGGCCCGGCCCCGGGCCGAGGCCGACGGCTGCGGCTGCGGCTTGGCTGACTTGCAGCTGTGGCTGCGGCGACGGCTGGGACTGCGGCTGATGCCGCGGCGACGGGACGGCAAGGGGCCTCACGCCGCGCTCTCCGGGGAGAGAATCCCGTCGAGCCAGTCGAAGGCGCAGCGGTCGAAGACCGACCTGTTCCAGATCTGGCAGTGGCCGAAGGCGCCGTCCTCCCCGCCCAGCCGCACCAGCGCCTTCGGTCCCGCCACCGCGTCGTGCAGCAGCTGCGCGTGCGCGGAGAGGGGGTCGCTCTCGTTGGCGACGACCAGCGCGGGGCAGGCAATCCGTCCCGCGACGTCGGAGAGCGTGTAGCGGCTCAGCTCGATGATGTACGCGCCGAGCGATTGGACGCCGTGCGTCCACAGTCCTCGCTGCACCAGCCGCCAGCGGCCCATCGGGCTCTCGGCCGCCGGGGCGACGAGCGCGCTCAGCTCGTCGGGGTCGACGTCAGGCAGCCGGTCCATGACGTCCGGCGGAAGCCCCATGCCCGCCAGCAGGTCCCACATCCCGGGGTCGGCGATCAGAGCCGCCACACGGCCGTCGCCGCTGACCCCCCGCGGCGCGAGGAAGCCGCCCAGGCTCATGCCCATGACGGCGATGCGCCCGGCGTCGACCTCGGACCGCCCAGCGGCGTAGTCGATCACCGGGCGGAGCACGGTCTCCCAGTCCGGTCGCAGCCGCAGCCCCTGCCGGATGAGCACGCTGCCCTGCCCGGGGCCGTCCACGAGCAGGCAGGCATACCCGCGGCGCACCGCCGGGACCGCGTGCATCGCATAGGCCTCGTGAACGTTCGAGTCATAGCCGTTGACCGACACCACCGTGGGCAGCGGCGGCCCGGCGGGGTCGGCGTCGGCCGGCAGACAGAGGTGTCCGGGGAGGGTGGTCCCCTCGAACGGGATCTCCACCGCCTCCACGGGCTGCGGGGCGAGCGCGGCGAAGCTGCCGAAGCAGTCGCTCTCCAGGTCGAACGCCTCCGTGAGCCGGGGGTCGACCGGCTCTCCGAACAGCGGCTGGTAGGCCGTCCGGAAGTAGGTGGCAGCCCGCTGGTAGCCGTCCGCGGCGCTGGTCCAGCGACCGGCGGCGGCGCTCTCGCCCGCCGTCTCCGCCAGCCTGCGGGCGAGCGCCGTCCACTGTCCGTACCAGCCGTCCCGGTCCCCGGGCTCGATCCGCCGGGCGGTTGCCGAGCACTCCCCCATCTCCGCCGCGCCCCGGGCGACCAGTGCGATCGCCCGGTCCGTGAACATCTGGAACAGCGGGTCGTCGTCGAAGAACTCCAGCATGGAACGCGCCTCCGCGGTGACGGCACAGTGGGACTGCCACGCTATGGCGCGCCGGTGCGGGGCGCTTCCCGGCGGGGACCGCACGGTGGACGCCCTCCCGTCCTGCGGTGCGGCATCGTGCGCGCGGCGTGATCGTGAGCGCGTCCGTGCGGGAGCTCACCGCCCCCTCGCCGTACTGCGAGAACTGCGACGCCGCACGGGACGCGGGGCCGCCCCTCTGCTGCGCGGCCGGCCGGGGTACGCGCCGCGCCTCGACGCGGACGACGACGGCATCGGCTGCGAGCGCGAGAAGTGATGCCCGACGCCGCCACCGCGCTAACTCTGACCGGGCACGCCCGTCTCGCTCGGCCAGTGCTCGGGCTCCTCGCTGGTCTTCACCTCGCACACGGCCGGTTCGCCCGGCGCGGGCGAGATCCCGGAGGCGACCTCGCGGACGCCGTCGAGCATGATCCGGCAGGACGCGGTCCGCCCGTCCTGCGGAGTGATCACGACGCGGGCGACGTCTCCGGTGTTCACCACGGACTCCCCGCTCCACGGCAGCGACGCCCCGCTGACCCGCTGCGTGTCGAGGGCGCCCTCGAACCGGTCCGGGCTGACCGTGTAGGCGATCTCCCCCGTCCCCGGCCCGCCCTCTCCGTCCGCGGAGGCCTCATACGTCAGATACCAGCCGTTCCCGCCGCGCAGTTCCTTGAGCCAGGTGAAGCCGGGGCGGCCGACGAGGACGGCGACGGCGAGCCCGGCGACCGCTGCTACTGCGAGAACGATCCCGAGCGCCATCGGCGTGTTCCGGGTGCGCTTAACCATGCCTGTCACGCTACGGCGCTCTGCCGGGCCGTTTCACCAGACCGCAGACGGGCTTCCGCGTCCTACCTGAGGCTGACGCCGGGCCCGGACGTCAGACCTGCGACGCGGTCGTCGACCACGCCAAACAAAACGGAACGCCGTTCCACTTGATAAACGGAACAGCGCTCCGTATCTTAAACGGAACGGCGCTCCGCTTCATCTCGCGGAGCTGCGCCCGGGACGCCCTTGTCCACCTCCCCCTCCGCCGGCCCATGGGATCTCACCGGCGGAAGCCATCGAAGGGAAACACCCATCGTGAGTGCACCGACCTCCGCATCCGACGCCTTCACCTCACCATCCCCCGTCCTCTCGGTCAGTCCGGTCACACTCAAAACACCCGGCCGAGCAGTCGACCTGGAGGTACGCGTCTCCGCACCCGTGACCGGGAGCGACCTGCCCGTCATCCTCCTGTCGCACGGTCAGGGCTACTCGAACCACCTCTCCTCGCTGAACGGCTACGCCCCCCTCGCCAACTTCTGGGCCGCGCACGGCTTCGCCGTGATCCAGCCCACCCATCTGAGCTCCATGACACTGCGCGGAACCCTGGACCCCGACACCCCCGGCGCGCCGCTGTTCTGGCGATCGCGAGCAGAGGACATGACATGCGTCCTCGACCAGCTCGACGCGGTCGAGGCCGCCGTCCCGCAGCTCCTGGGACGCCTGGACCACGACAAGGTCGCCGTGGTCGGACACTCGATGGGCGGCCACACAGCGAGCCTGCTGCTGGGCGCCCGGCTCACCGATCCGGACGACGGGACGACGGTGGACCTGGCCGAGCCCCGGATCAAGGCCGGCGTACTGCTCGCCGCGACCGGCCGGGGCGGCGACGCCCTCACCGAGTCCGTGGCCGAGAACTGGCCCTTCTTCCGCACCACGGACTTCTCCCGGATGACGACGCCCGCGCTCGTGGTCGCCGGGGACAAGGACGACTCCGCCCATCTGACGGTCCTGGGCCCCGAATGGCACGCCGACCCGTACCACCTCGCACCGGGCCCCAAGTCCCTGCTCACCCTGTTCGGCGGGGAGCACGGGCTCGGCGGCGTCTCCGGCTACGACGTGGCCGAGACCACGGACGAGAGCCCTGAGCGGCTGTCCGCGGTCCAGCGCCTCACCTGGGCCTACCTCCGCAGCCGGCTCTACCCCGGGGATCCCGCCTGGCAGGCGGCGCAGGACGCGCTGGCGGCGGACCCCAACCCGCCCGGGACGATCGAGTCCAAGTAGGCGGGAGGCCGGGGACGCCGGGGCTCAGGGCCGGATGCTGCGGGCGAGCCAGGGGGGTGTGAGCGTGAGGCTCGTGATCGGCTCCTTGTACACGGCGTCCCCCGGGCAACGAGTCTCGGCGATCTCCGTGATCGCGGCGACGGCGAACTCGGTGGAGTGGGTCACGCGCGGGAGAGCCCCGAGGCGATGAACTGCGCCCACTGGGCCTCGGGGAAGGCGAGTTGCGGGCCGGGGACGTTCTTGGAGTCGCGGACGTGGACGAGACCGGGGGTGGCGGCGACCTCGACGCAGTTGGGCTCATCGTTGCTGCTGTGGCTGCTCTTGAACCAGGCCACCTCCACGCAGGCGGGGCCTTCATTGCCGCTGTAGCTGCTCTTCGTCCATATGGACGGCTTGAGTGTCATGTCTCTCCCAGCAGTTTCTCGATGAAGGCGAGTGACTCCCGTGGGGTGAGAGCCTGCGCCCGGATGCTTCCATACTGCAGTTCAAGGACCCGGACGACCTTTGGATTGGCTGTCAGTCGACTCCTGCCATAGCCCTCCGAATATCCAAGCACTGCCCCGTCCTTGAGCTTCAACATCTTGATGTCACCACCCATGCCAGCGTGTTCCTCGGTCTCCGTCGGCATGACTTGCAGCTCGACATGCCGCAACTCACCAAGTGCAATCAGGTGTTCGAGCTGGCGGCGCAACACCATCCTGCCCCCCAGTGGACGCCTGAGCGTCGACTCTTCCTGGACGAAGGTTAGAGCGGGAACCGGCTTGCGCTCGAAGATCGCATGCCGAGCCACACGAGCGGCCACATAACCCTCGATCTCGTCCTCGGTGTATGTCGGCCGCCTCATTGCGTACAGAGCCCGCGCGTACTCCTCCGTCTGCAACAGGCCATGGAGGTTGTGTGTGCCGTACCACCCGATCTCGACGGCCTTCGTCTCCAGCTTCACCAGGTTTCGAGCCTTATGCGGAAACCGGGTCTCCGCCACGTCCTCCTTGAACTGCGCGATCTTGCCGCCCGCGCCCAGCACCTCGTCCGCCTTCTCCAAGAACGTGTCACTCGGGGTCCGGCGGCCGCACTCCACCGACGAGACCTGCTCGTCGCTGTAGCCGATCGCCCGAGCCAGCTCCGCCTGGCGCATCTTCGCCGTTTCTCGCCACAGCCGGATCTGCTTGCCGACCGTCTTGAGGACCGCGCCGGAGTCGTCCTCGAGGTCCATCGGGTTCGTCGGGTCTGTCGGGTCCGTCGTCGAATCGTCCATGCCGACCACGCCTTTCGTTCACGCTCCGTGCCGGGACAACCACCCATCACCGTATGCACGGACGGCCACACCGAGTGACATAAACGCAGGAATCACCCACACGTGGCTGCCGCTGTGATCACCGACACATGTGGGGCGCATATGACCAGAGTTAACTGCTGCGACATAGCATGGAAGACGACCAACTAGCCTTCTTTCATTGGGGGATTGATGCGCTCGGCCTTAGCAAGGAAGCGCAAGCTCGCCGTCGTCGGAGTCCTGACCGCCATAGGCATGGCGACTCCCGTCGTCAGCGCCGTCGCCGCGGAGATCAGCGGCAGCAGGCTCCCGTTCTCCATCGCGACATCGGGCAGCAAGGAGGACGGCGACCGCTGGAAGGGCAAGAGCAGCGGTCACGCCAAAGCGTGCGGGGACGTTCCGGTGAATGACACCAGGACGTTCAGCGCCTACATCTACCAGGACAAGAGCTTCCGCCCCGATCCGCAGATCGCCAGCACCTCGCGCAGCTACAGGCAGGGGTACGGCTGCGGCTCGTACAAGGGCACCAGCACGAGCGGCAAGTACTACACCAAGGCCACCTGGTCGGGGATCTCCGGCAGCCGGGCCTACGGCTACGTGAACGCCCAGAACTGATCGGGCGGCACATGACCACTCGCAACAGCGCCGCCGCGGCCGGCTCCCAGCCGGTCGCGGCGGTCGCGGGCGTGACCGTGCGGTACGGGTCCACGACCGCCCTGGACGACGTCTCCCTTGAATTCCGCTCCGGGGTCACCGGGCTTCTGGGGCCCAACGGAGCAGGCAAGAGCACCTTGTTGTCTGTGCTGAGCACCGCCCGCAGGCCAAACTCCGGTGCGGTCGCCCTGCTCGGGGAGGAGACGCCGGGGCGTGCGTCGCGGGCGCGGCGCGTGCGGGAACGGATCGGTGTGCTTCCGCAGTCGTTCGGGTTCTATCCGCGCTTCACCGTCCTGGAGTTCACCGAGTACGCGGCATGGCTGCGCAGGGTGCCCGCCGCCCGGCGGCGGGAGCGGGCCCGTGAGGCGCTGCACCTGGTGCAGATGGAGAAGCACGCGGACGCCCGGATGGGGGCGCTGTCCGGCGGCATGCTCAGGCGCGTCGGCATCGCCCAGGCCATGGTGAACGAACCTGCTCTGGTGCTCCTCGACGAGCCGACCGTCGGCCTGGACCCGGCCCAGCGTGTGGGATTCCGGACCCTTATCACCGAACTGGGCGAGCGGTGTGCCGTGGTGATGAGCACGCACCTCGCCGAGGACGTGGCCCATGTCTGCGGCCGGGTCGCCGTCCTCCTTGAGGGAAGCGTCCGCTTCACCGGGACGGTGGCCCAACTGTGCGCGCTGCCCCGAGCGGACTACGGGGACGACGGAGAGAGCGGCGACGGCGCGGTCGACGGTTCCGC
The DNA here is from genome assembly GCF_029846775.1 of Streptomyces chengmaiensis. Taxonomy (NCBI): domain Bacteria; kingdom Bacillati; phylum Actinomycetota; class Actinomycetes; order Kitasatosporales; family Streptomycetaceae; genus Streptomyces; species Streptomyces chengmaiensis. The sequence continues at coordinate 12,772 of NZ_JARWBG010000008.1, read as the reverse complement.
TGTCGAGGCCGGGTATCTGCATCTGGCCGGAGCGGGCGCGGTGACGACCTGATGCGTGTGCTGCTGACGGAGATGCGGCGCGGCGAGGCGAAGTGGGCGGCCCTGCTCATGGGCGCCGTCGGCGTCTACTACCTGCTCTCCGGGAGTCCGGCCGACAGCGACTGGATCGGCTGGTGGACCCAGACCAGTCTGGTCGTCCAGCTCTTCGCGGTGATCGTGATGGGCTCGGTGATGAGCGCCGCTGCCGCCTGGGCCGCCGGCCGCGCCTTCCGCCACCGGACGAGGGACTGGGCGGATGCCGCTCCACGCGGCGGCTGGGCGCAGGCGCTGCTGCTGTGGCTCGCGGTGTGGCTGTGGGCGCTGTTTGCGTACGTCGTGCTGATCGCCGTGGCGTTCTCGCGGACCGCGCAGGTCAGCGAGGTCAGTGAGCCGTCGTGGACGCCGCTGCTGCTCGGGGCCGGGATGCTCGGCCTGGAGATCGCCGCGGGGATCGCGATCGGGTCGGCGCTGCCGTCCCGGGTGGTGGCTCCGTTCGCCGGGATCTTCTGGTACGGGCTCTTCGTCTTCGTCGCGTTCGTTCCCGGCACGGCGCTCGACAAGCTGTTTCCCGCCGTCGACGAGTTCTGGGGGCCGGAGTTCACGCCGAACACGGCGAGGATGCTGCTCGCCGTCGTCTGGTGTGCGGCTCTCGCCCTGCTGCTGCCCGGCCTGCCCGCGCTGTGGCGGCGCGCCGCGCTCGCCCCGCGGCCGCTGGCGGTGGGGGCGCTCACGGCAGCCGCGCTCCTCGCGGGCGGCACGCTGACGGCCCTCGCGGCTCCCGCGCCCGACTCGTACTGGGCGGTGCGCAGGGCGCAGCCGGAGCGACCGGTGTGCGCTGACAGCGGCCGGACCGAGGTGTGCCTGTGGCCTCAGGACCGCCATCTGCTGCCGCGGGCCCGCGCGGCCGTCCGGGCGGTCGACTCGGGGCTCGGCGGTTTGAAGGGCCTCAACCGCAGCTTCTATGCGAGCGGTCTGAAGCGTCCCGCGTCCCCCTACGGCGCCGAGCTGTCCCTGATGTCGCCCGCGGTGACCGAGGCCGACCTGGTGGACAGCATGTTCACGGCCGCGCTGCCGCAGCCGGACTCCCCGCACTGCGAGCCCCATCTGCTCAAGGAGGCCGGCGGCTACCCGGACACGTTCCTCTTCGAAGCCGTCGTCCGCGGGCGCGTCGGCGCGCCGGCGGAGTACTACGGCGAGCAGTTCGGCAGTGCGCTGGAACGCGTTGCCGGCGCGCCGCGTGCACGCGAAGACGCGTGGATCGAGGGGGCGGCGGACGCGATCCGCGCCTGCCGTCCCGTTCCCGAGCTGCCCCGGTGACCGGCGCGATGCATGGCAGGGGAGCCCCGGCGTGAGGGCCGTGCTCGCCTTTGCGCGCTGCCGCGGACTGCACCGGGCGGCGGGGGTCGCGCTGCTGGTGGCCCTGGCGGCGACGGCGTTCTCCGCGCAGCGGGTCGCCGTGCCGCAGTTCCGCTATCTGGTGGACTTCAGCGTGCCGGTGGCCGAAGTCGTGCCGCTCGCCCACGCGGTGGTCCTCGCCACCACGCTGTTCTCCCCCATGGCCGACCTGGAGGAGACCGCCGCCCAGCCCATGAGCCGCCACCGTGCCGCCTATCTGGCGGTGCTGCTCGCCCTGGCGGCAGGGCTGACCGCACTGCCGCTGCTCACCGGTGCGACCGCGGAGGTCTTCGGGGCGGCGGCCCGGAACGTCGTGGGCTATCTGGGTCTGGGCATGCTCAGCGCCCGGCTCTTCGGCAGCGGGCTGGCCTGGCTGCTGCCGCTCGCGGTGTTCGGGCCGACGCTGCTGCTGGGTGTGGCCGCCGACAACACACCGGAGCCATGGGCCTGGTCGCTCCACACGGCCTCCAGTACGCCCGCCGCCGTCGTGGCCGTGCTGCTGTGGCTCACCGGCGCGGCCGCGGCGGCGACGGGCCGGCCTCGGCAGACGGAACGCGCGGAGCGGCGTTAGGGCTGCCGTCACCCACAGGGGTGATCAGAGCCAACTCCGATGGCGGATATGCCCTTGGCCACGCACACGCGCGCTGTGACACAAGCGCCCGACTCCGCGGTTAGGCTGACCGGTGCATCCCCGTGGGAGGACACCGTGAGCGGCATGAGCCCCGAGCAGATCAAGCGCATGCGCGAAGTGGTCGACCATGTCTCCGACTATGCCGAGCAGCTCGAGAAGGGCTGGAAGGTGGAGACGACGGACGGGGAAGTGAAGCTCGTCCTCGGTTCCGTACGAGTTCGGGGACACCGTGCCCGCCGGGCGGTGGACGTTCGACACCAGTGGGCTGGTCCGCTACCGCTGACCGGCCGCGTCGGCGGAGGTCAGCGCACTCGGTCGGGCAGGAGTGCGCGGATCGGCGGGAAGCGCACGGGCAGGGAGACGAGCGCCCGGTGGAAGGGGCCCGGCCGCCAGCGCAGGTCCGCTGCCGGGACGGCCAGTTCGATGTCGGGCAGCCGGTCGAGGAGCTTCTCCAGCGCGGCTGCGGCGATCAGCCGGGCGGGGCCCTTCGCCGGACAGGTGTGCGGGCCCGCACTCCACGCGAGATGCGCGCGGTTTCCGGCCCGGCGGTCGCCGGAGAGGCCGGTGCCGGTGTTGGCGGCTGCCAGGCTGATCAGAAGAGGGGTGCCTTCATATACGAGGTTCCCCTCGATCTCCATGTCGCGGAGCGGATAGTGAATGGCGTAGTTCGCCAGCGGGGGGTCGGTCCACAGCACCTCGTCGATGGCGTCGTCGACGGGCATGCTGCCGCCCGCGAGGTCGCCGGCGAAGCGGTCGTCGGACAGCAGCAGCCGCAGCCCGTTGCAGATCAGGTTCTGCTGCGGCTCGGTGCCCGCGCCCATGAGGACCACCAGCTGGTGCATCATCTCCTCGTCCGTGAGCCGGGCCGGATGCGCCATCAGCCAGGACGACACGTCCGGTCCCGGCTCTCTCCGCTTGAGGGCGACCAGCTCGGCGACGCCCTCGGTCAACACCGCGTTCGCCTTCTCCGAGTCGGCGTCGGCGTCGAAGATCCCGGACATGCCTTCGACCAGCTTGTCCCCGATGTCCGGTGGGCAGCCGAAGAGCCGGTTGAAGACCAGCAGGGGCAGGACGGCGGCGTACTCGGAGAGCAGATCCGCCCGCCCCTCGGGCCCGATCCGGTCGATCAGCGTGTCCGCGATCTGCTCGACGTATCCCCTGAGCGCGTCGGGGTCGACGCGGCCGAGGCTGTCGGTGATGGCGCCGCGCAGTCTGCTGTGCTCTTGTCCGTCGGTCCACAGGGCGTTCGGCCGATACATCATCATGGGCACGACCGGGCTGTCCGGCGGCACCGTCCCGTCGGCGAGGGCCCGCCAGCGCCGCGGGTCCTTGGAGAAGCGCTCCGGACTGCGCAGCACCTCCAGTGCTCTGTCGTAGCCGGTCACCAGCCAGGCGTGGACACCGGGGGCAATCTCCACGGGCGCGAGGGAGCCGCGGGCGCGCAGCCGGGTGTACGAGGCCATGGGGTCGGCGGCGAACTCCGCGCCGTACAGGCGCTCTGCCGTGGGCGCGCTCGCGTGCGCCGGGCAGCCCGGAGGCGCCGTCTCGGACGTGGATCGGGGTGTCGTCATCCTTGCTCCCAGGGTGTGCGGGTCTGCAGGTACTCGACGAGGGAGATCAGCGCTCCGGCCGAGGACGCGGCCTCCCGCGCATCGCATACGACCAGCGGGGTTTCCGGAAGCAGGTCGAGGGCCTCGCGGATGTCCGCCTCCGGGAAGGCCGGTGCGCCCTCGAACTGGTTGACGGCCACCGCGTACGGCACACCGTGCTCTTCCAACAGGCCCATGATGTCGAAGGAGTGGTCAAGTCTTCGGGTGTCGGCGAGCACCAGGGCGCCGAGCGCACCGTGCAGCATGTCGTTCAACAGCCCGGTGAAGCGTTTCTGCCCGGGCGCTCCGAAGAGATACAGCACCAGGGACTCGCTGAGCGTGATGCGGCCGAAGTCCATCGCGACGGTCGTCGTCGTCTTGCCGGGGACTCCAGCGAGGTCGTCGACGAGTTCGCCGGCCTGCGTCATCGTCTCCTCGGTGCGCAGCGGGCGGATCTCGGAGAGGGTTCCGACGAACGTGGTCTTGCCGACGGCGAAGTGGCCGACGACCAGGATCTTGACCGCGGTCTGGACCGTGTCGGGGACGTAGACCGGGTCAGAAACGGGAGCGGAGCCCATGGAGCACCTCCTGCAGGAGCCGGGCGTCGGGAAGTTGTGCCTTGGGGATCGGGGGCCGGACGGTGAGATGGCCGCTGTCGATGAGGTCGCTGAGCAGAACCTTGGTGACGCTCACCGCCAGAGAGAGGTGGGCGGCGACTTCGGCGACCGACAGGGCTCCTCCTCCGCACAGTTCCATGACCCGTCGCTTCTCGGGGTTCAGCGAGTTCAGGGGGCGGTCGCGTACCGCCGTCACCAGCGTGACCAGGTCCACCGTGTTGCGTGTCGGATGAGCGCGGCCCTCCGTGATGACATACGGCCGTACGAGTCCTCTGTCCCGCCCCGGTCGTGACGGAGTCATGCCGTGCCGGCGCCGTCTGGTGCGACCGCCTCCGAGGTCAGCCGCGGCGGGGAGGTCATCTCCCTGCCGAGCCGGTCGACCAGTTTGTGCATGCTGTAGGTGACGGCTTCCATGTCGACGTCCTGACCGGCGGAGACCGCCAGGTACGCGCCCGGGCCGGCCGCCACCAGGAAGACGTAGCCGTCGACGAACTCGACCAGCGTCTGCTGCCACGGAGACGTCTCCTCCGCGCAGAACTCGGCCGTGCTCCGACTGATCGACTGCAACCCGCACAGCGCCGCGGCCTGCCGCTCGGCCTCGTTGCGGTCGATGTCCTTGGAGTGGGCGCGGAGCATGCCGTCCGAGGAGAGCAGAATCGCGTGGCGGGCTTCGGGGACTCTCAGGACCTCGTCCAGCATCCATCCGAGTTCGTTGGTCACGGGGCTGGTCATTGCGCGGCGTTTCCTTCGCTGTCGGTGGAGGCGTCGCGGCCGGAGCGGGTGCCGCGGGCGAACGCGCCCATGCGGGAGGCGGCCTCGGCGGGCGGACGGGCGAGCTGAGAACCGGGGCGGGCCGGGGCCGGGGAGGCGTCGGTCTCCTGACGCAGCGGGCTGCGTCTGCGGCGCTTGGGCAGACCTCCCGCGGCGGACGGCGCCGCCGACCCCGCTTCGGGGGAGGGCTCCGCGGGCGGTCCGGGGCGTGCGGCGGCTTCCGGGGCGGCGGTACCCGCTCGGGCCGCCGGGGCTTCCCCGGCCTCTCGGGCTCCGGGTACGGCTCCGGCTCCGGCTCCGGGTACGGCTCCGGGTACGGCTCCGGCCCGGGGTACGGCATCCGCTGCTGCTCCGGCCTCCACGCGGGAGGGAGACGGGGAGGCGGGCTGCGCCTCCGCTCCCTGCACGGGGATCGGCGGCCCCATGAACCGCACACGGTTGAGGAGGACGTCGGGGAGGAACAGCACCGCCCGCACGCCGCCGTACGGCGACTGCATGTCCACGGAGACCCGGAAGCCATAGCGGGCGGCAAGGACGCCGATCACGGCGAAGCCGAACTGCGGCGGGTCGCCGAGTCGGTGGATGTCGATGTCCTCCCGGCCGGACAGACGCCGGGCGGCTTCATCGGCTTCGCCCGCGTCCATGCCGATGCCTGCGTCGTCGACGACGATGCTGACGCCGTTGTGCGCCGGCCGGATGCCCACCTCGACCTTGGTGTTGGGCTGGGAGTGCCGCGCCGCGTTGTCCAGCAGCTCCGCGACCGCGAGGACCACCGGCTCGACAGCCCGGCTCACCACGTCCATGTCCACCCGGGAGTGCACCTCGATGCGCCGGTAGTCCCGGATTCTCGACGTCGCGCCGCGTACCACCTCGAGCAGCGGCGACGCCGCCCGCTGCCGTCCGGGCCATGAGCCGCAGAGCACTGCGACGGCCTGGGCCCTCCGGCCGAACTGCGCGTTGGCGTGGTCGACTTCCAGGAGGTCCTGGAGCACATCGGGGTCGTCGTGCCGGCCCTGCATCTCCGAGATCGACAGCTGCTGCTCACTGGCCAGTGCCTGCAGAGCGCGCATCGTCGTCTTCAGCGTCGATTTCGCGGACTTGTCCGCCCGCAGCCGGGCGGCCTCGCCGACGCCGGAGAGCTGGTCGACGATCCTCTGCAGGCTCCTCCCGTACGGCGTTGCCGCGAGCTCCGCGTCGAGTGGCCGTCCCGGCACGGGCGTTGCGTCTGCGTCACGGGACGCCTTCACCAGCGCGGGGAGCCGGGTCTCCGCGAGGTGCCGTATCTCCTCGTCGCGGGCGGACAGTGCGGCTTCGTGAAGTCTCAGTCGACGGCGTAGGGCGGCGGTGATCCGGTGCTGGCGTATCAGAAGCAGCAGTCCGACGAACGTGACCACGGCGAGGCACCAGACCACCGCCCCCGGTATGTGTTGTGTCATCAGGTCCTCGTACGGGGGAGGGAGGCATGCCCGGAGAGAGCAGGACACGCGGCAGCCGACTCTGAGGGCCCATCGGATTTCGATCGGCTACGCCGGGCGCGGCACCGTGGCACGGGTGAGGCCAGGGAGCTCCCGCGTCCTTTCAGGGGCGCCGGAGCGATCGATCATCCACGGTCCACGGGGAGGTCTTCAAGTGCCGTGCGTAACAAATCGAACACGACGAGGAGCTGCGCCGTCGGCCGGACGACGCCGACGGCTGGTCGCTCCAGCCGGGTCAGTGCTGGTTACCGGGCGGTTTGCCGCAGTCAACCGTGCGACGGCATCCGTCACGTCTCCGCCGCCCCAAAGAGCGGCCGTCGGGTCCGGCCACGCGCACCCGTGCGCATGGCCGGCGCTTCACCCGCCTGCCGACCAGGCGTGGCGGGGCCCCTCCGGGGGACGCAGGCTGACGGCAGGCCGCCATACGCACAATCGCAAGGAGAGGGACATGGCGATTCTTGCGCACAACCAGAGCCCCGACTGGAACGAGGAGCTCTACCTCGGGACATTGGAGCGTGCGATCCCCGACCCCCAGAACCCGCCCTCAGGGCTGGTCGCCCACTTCGCCGGGCCCCGCGAGGGCGGCGGCTGGCAGGTCATCGACGTATGGGAGTCCGAGGAGCACCTCCGTGCGTTCCTGGAGGGGGCCGTTCTGCCGGCGGCGAAGGAACTGGGAGCCCCGCCCTTCGACACCGTGGTGACCGAAGTGCGGAACTCCCTGATCCCGTAGTCCCGCGGGCCCCGTACGACCCGTGGACTCCGTAGCTCCGCGGGCCCCGTACGACCCGCGGACTCCGTAGCTCCGCGGGCCCCGTACGACCCGCGGGCCCCGTACAACCCGCGGGCCCGCAGGCCCCGTACAACCCGCGGGCCCGCAGGCCCCGTACGACCTGCGGGCCCCGCATGCCCCGCGGGCCCCGTCGACCCTGATGGACCCCGTACGACCCGCCGGACCCGTCAGACCCGCTGGACCCGTCGTGAAACGCGGCGGCGGCTCAGTCCGCGACCGTCAGCGCCGGAGTCTCCTTGGTGAGCACCTCACCCCGGAAGAACGCCGGGCTCCGCTTCTGCATCACCAACATCAGCGCCACACCCAGGAGCAGCAGCCCGACACCGATGACGAAGACGCTGCCCATGCCGAGGACGGAGCTGCCGCTGCCGTACGCCGGGTCCCACATGTCCTTGAGGGTCTGGACGAAGACGGCCGCGAGCATCAGTCCGCCGAGCCCCGGCAGGATGCCCTTGACGAAGAGGTCGCGGGTGGAGGAGCGCAGCTCGCGGCGGAAGTACCAGACGCAGGCGAAAGCCGTGATCGAGTAGTAGAAGCAGATCATCAAGCCGAGGGCGTAGATGGTGTCGACCAGGACGTTCTCGCTGATCAGCGTCATGACCGCATAGAAGACGCCGGTGGCGACGCCGGCGATGACGGTGGCGCGGCCGGGGGTCTTGAAGCGCGGGTGGACCTTGGCGAAGGAGGCCGGCATCGCCTCGTAGGCGCTCATCGCCAGCGCCGTGCGGGCGACGGGGATGAACGTCGTCTGGAGGCTGGCCGCCGCGGAGGCCAGGACCGCGACGAAGAGCAGGACGCCGAGGCCGGAGCCCATGATCGGGCCTGCGAGGACGGCGAAGACGTTGTCGGAGGTGTCCGGGTTGCCCAGGCCGAGGCCGCTCTCGCCGATGCCCGCGTACATCTGGACCGCGACGGCGACCAGCAGATACGAGGCGACGATCACGACGATGGCGAGCAGCGCCGCACGGCCGGGGGTGCGGTCGCTGCCGACGCTCTCCTCGTTGACGGACAGACAGGTGTCCCAGCCCCAGTAGATGAAGATCGAGAGGGAGAGCCCGGCGGTGAAGGCGGTGAAGGACTCGACGCCGAAGGGGTTCATCCAGGAGAGGGAGAAGTCGAGGGCGCCGGCGACCTCGCCGGACTTGGCGATCGCCATGGCGGCGAAGAGGACGATGACGGTGAGCTGGAGGCCGACCAGGGCGTACTGGACCCACTTGGTGGCGGTGATCCCGCGATAGCTGATCGCCGTGGCGATGGCGATGAAGACCAGAGTGGTGAGGATGTGGACGGCCTTGTCGCCGTCGAGAGCGGCGATGTCCGCGCTGCCGGTGATCTCGCCCGCGGTGAGCCAGAAGAAGGAGGTGGCCACTCCGGCGAGGTTGGACAGCACGACGACGGTGGCGACCAGCAGGCCCCAGCCGCAGAGCCAGCCCACATGCGGGCCGAACGCCTTCACCGACCAGGTGAAGGAGGTGCCGCAGTCCGGGACCGCCTTGTTCAGCTCGCGGTAGGCGAAGGCGACGAGCAGCATCGGCAGAAAGCCGGCCAGGAAGATCGCGGGCATCTGGAGCCCGACCTCGCCGACCGTGGGGCCGAGCGTGGAGGTCAGGCAGTAGACGGGCGCGACGGTGGAGACGCCGATGACGGCCCCGCCCATCAGGCCTACGGAGTTGCCTCCGAGGCCCTTCTCGCGCACGCCCTCGCGGACGCCTCCTCGTACACCGCCCTCGGCGGCGGCCGGGGCGGGTCCCGCGACGCCCCTTGCCGTGTCTCCGGCCTGGGGCCGTGCCTGCAGCTCAGTCATGGGCAGGACGGTAGGCGCTGCGATTTCCATATTCGAAGGCTTGGAACCCTTTTACTTGATCCTTGAAATCCTAGGAAATTCCAAGGATACACCTACGAATAGATGGACATTCGGCCGAATTTTACCGATATCCAGAAGGCCCCGCGGCCACTTTTCCGCGATGCGAGAATCGCAGCACTCGGCCGAAATGTCGGTTTTCGGATTTCCCTGTGAGGTGCGTCACCAGACGACCGGCAACGGTCAGCCCGGCCAGACCAGTGCCTGCAGTTCGCTGTACGCGTGCAGTGCGTACGACCCCACGTCCCGGCCGACCCCGCTCTGCTTGAACCCGCCGAAGGGGGCCTCCATGTTCCGGCCCACCGTGTTCACCCCCACCCCGCCGGACCTCAGCCGCCCCGCCACCCGGAAGGCGCGCGCCACATCACCCGACCAGACGTAGTCGATCAGGCCGTACTCGGTGTCGCCCGCGAGCGCGACGGCCTCCTCCTCGTCCTCGAACGGCAGCACCACCACGACCGGGCCGAAGATCTCCTCCCGCACCACCCGCATCCCACCCGTACAGTCCGCGAAGAGCGCCGGGGCCACATGGAAGCCCCGCTCCGGGCTGCCGGGCCGCTCGCCGCCCGCGACCAGCCGTGCGCCCTCCTTCCTCCCCGACTCGACATACGACTCCACACGGTCCCGGTGAGCCGCGGAGATCAGCGGGCCGACGACCGTGTCCGGCTCCGTCGGATCCCCGGCCTTCAACCGGGACGCATAGGCGGCAAGGCGCTCCACCAGCCGGCCGTACACGGCGCGGTGCGCGATGACCCGCGTCGGGGCCGTGCAGATCTGACCGCTGTAGAAGGAGAAGGTCGTGCCGATGCCGCGCACCGCCGAGTCCAGGTCGGCGTCGTCGAAGACCAGCGCCGCACCCTTGCCGCCCAGCTCCATCAGCTGCCGCTTCATCGTCCGGCCGCAGACCTCGCCGATGCGCCGGCCGACCGCCGTGGAGCCGGTGAAGCTGACCATGTCGACGTCCGGGCAGTCGACGGCCGCCTCCCCCGCAGCGGCGCCGGAGCCGGTGACCACGTTCACCACACCGGGCGGGGCCCCGGCCGCCGCCAGCGCGCGGGCCATCGCATAGACGGACAGCGGGTCCTGCGGGGCGGGCTTGACCACGACCGTGTTGCCCATGGCCAGGGCCGGGGCGATCTTCCCCGCCGGGTTGGCCCAGGGGTTGTTGTACGAGGTGATGCATGCGACCACGCCCACCGGGCGGCGCACCGCCAGCGCGCCGAGCACCCCCGCCTTCCCCATCGGCCCCGCCGCGCTGATCTGCGGCGGCAGCGGCTGCTCCACGGGCTCCAGCGCGCCCTTGGCATACCGGCGGAAGCGGGCCGCGGCGACCGCCACCTGCATGCCGCGCGCCGTCGCGGTCGTCGCGCCGGACTCCGCGACGGCGAGCCGGGTGTACGCCTCCGACTCCCCCTGGATGAGGTCCGCCGCCCGGTCGAGGACCGCGGCCCGTTCCTCGGGGCGGGTGCGGGACCAGACGGCGAAGGCGTCCTTCGCGGCGGCCGCGGCCGCATGGACCTGGGCGCGGCTCGCCTCGGGGGCGAGGCCGACGACCTCCTCGGTGGCCGGGTTGACCACCTCGTACCAGCCGTCGTCCGGCGCCACCCGCTCGCCGCCGATGAACAGGCGCTCTGTCAGAGGTTCCGCCAGGGATTCCGCCAGGGATTCTGTCAGGGGCTCAGGGGTCATCGGGTGGCCACCGTCCCGGTGTCACGGCCGGAGCGCAGCACCCTGCCGGGGATCGCGCCCGTCACCCGGTCGTTCCGCACGGTCTCCACCCCGTTGACGCAGACGGAGGCGATGCCGACGGCGCGGGCGTCCAGGCGCGGGCTGTCGCCGGGAAGGTCGTGGACGAGCGTGGCCGGGCCCGCGTCGATGCGCTCCGGGTCGAACAGCACGAGGTCGGCGTGGAAGCCCTCCTGGATGCGGCCGCGTTCGCGCAGACCGAAGAGCCGCGCCGGGTCGTCGGTGAGCATCCGCACCGCCTCTTCGAGGCCGACCAGCCTGCGGCCGCGCAGACAGTCCCCGAGGAAGCGCGTGGTGTACGGAGCGCCGCACATCCGGTCCAGATGCGCGCCCGCGTCGGAGCCCCCGAGCAGCACGTCCTCGTGCTGCCAGGTCCGGCGGCGCAGCTCCCAGGAATCCGGGTCGTTGTCGGCGGGCATCGGCCACAGCACGGTGCGCAGTTCGTCGTGGGCGCAGATCTCCACGAGGGCGTGGAAGGGGTCCTGGCCTCGTTCTGCGGCGATGTCGCCGACGACCCGGCCGGTCAGGCCCTCGTTCTCCGCGCTGTAGGTGTCGCCGACGACGTACCGGCCGAAGTGCGCGAGGCGGCGGAAGACGCCCGCCTCCTCGGAGTCGGCCCGCTTCAGCATCCCGGCGCGGACGGCGGGATCGCGGAGCTTCGCGATCCGCTCGGGGACGGGAAGGCCGAGGATCTCGCCCCAGCCGGGGATCAGGTTGAGCGCGCAGAACGTGCCCAGCGACATGTTCATGGGCGTGAGGATCGGCATGGTCAGCGCGACGATGCGGCCGCCGGCCTTGCGGGCGCGCTCGGAGGCCGCGAGCTGACGCGGTACGCGGTCGGGAACGGCGGCGTCGATGGTCAGCACGTTCCAGTTGAGGGGCCGTCCGGCGGCGGCGCTCATCTCCACCAGGAGGTCGATCTCGTCGTCCGAGAACCGGTCCAGACAGCCCCCGACGATCGCTTCCAGCTGGGTGCCCTCGTGGTCGGCGACGGCCCGCGACAGCGCGAGGAGTTCGTCGGGGCGGGCGTGGCGGGAGGCGACGGGCCGGCCGTCGCCGTCGGAGTGGGTGGACGACTGGGTCGTCGACAGGCCCCAGGCGCCGGCGTCCATCGCCTCATGGAGCAGGCGGACCATCGCCTCCAGCTGCGCGGGCGTGGGCCGCCCGCCGATCGCGTCCGGCCCCATGACATGGCGGCGCAGCGCGCAGTGGCCCACCATGAAGCCCGCGTTGACTGCGGTGCGGCCGTCGAGGGCGTCGAGGTACTCGCCGAAGGTGTGCCAGGTCCACGGCGCGCCCCTTTCGAGGGCAACGAGCGACATGCCCTCGACCTTGGCCATCATGCGGCGTGTGTAGTCGGCGTCTTCCGGGCGTTCCGGGTTGAGCGGGGCGAGTGTGAAGCCGCAGTTGCCGCCGGCGACGGTGGTGACGCCGTGGTTCATGGACGGGGTGGCGTACGGGTCCCAGAACAGCTGGGCGTCGTAGTGGGTGTGCGGGTCCACGAAGCCGGGAGCGAGGACGAGGCCGTCGGCGTTCCGATACGTACGGGCGGGGTGCGCGGCGGCCGCCTTGCCGGGCTCGGCTATGACCGCGATGCGGCCGTCGCGTATGCCGACGTCGGCGCGGTAGGAGGGAGCGCCGGTGCCGTCGACGACGGTTGCGGCCTGGACGAGGTGGTCGAGCATGCGGATCGCTTCCTCTCGGAGCGGAGCGGCGGGCGGCTTTGCCGCGTGCGGCGGCACGGTGCGGTGCGTGCGGCGGCACGGTGCGGGCAGTGCGGACGGTGCGGGCGGCACGGCCGGTGCGGGCGGTGCGGTGCGTGCGGCGGCACGGTGCGGGCGGTGCGGGCGGCACGGTG
>NZ_JARWBG010000079.1:0-22917 GCF_029846775.1 Streptomyces chengmaiensis | reverse complement strand
CCGGTCTCCCTGATCAGCACCCGGGTGGCGGTCCGATGAACCTGGGACTCGACGGCCGGCGCGTGCTCATCACCGGGGCTGCCAGCGGGATCGGCGCGTCCACGGCGCTGGCCTTCGCGGCCGAGGGCGCCAGGCTCGGCCTGGTGGACCGGGATGCCGAAGGCCTGTCCGCGGTCGTGGACATGATCCGCGACAAGGGCGGAGAGGTCCGCGTGCAGACCGCCGACCTCTCCACCGCCGACGGCGCGCACGGCGGGGTCACCGGCATCCTCAACGGCTGGAACGGAACGGCCGACGTACTAATCAACAACGTTGGGCAGTGCCTGGCACGGTCCTTCGACGAACTCTCCGACGCCGACTACCTGGCGACCTTCGAGATCAACTTCCTCAGTGCGGTACGGGCGATCCGCCTGGTGCTGCCGGGCATGCGCGCGCAGGGCCACGGCAGCGTGGTCACCAACACCTCCGACCTGGCCCGCCAGCCCGAGCCCGGACTCGTCGACTACCAGGCGTCCAAGGTGGGCCTGGTCAGCCTGACCAAGAGCCTCGCGCTGTCCGAGGGCCCGGGAATCCGGGTCAACGCGGTGGCCCCCGGCCCCGTCTGGACTCCCCTGTGGACCCGTCCCGGCGGCTTCGCCGACACCCTGGGCGATCTGCACGGCCGGGACGCCGAGGCGGCGGTCAAGCACGAGCTCAGCCGACGCCAGCTGCCTCTGGGGCGGATGGGCGAGCCGAACGAGGTCGCCCAGGTGATCACGTTCCTGGCCTCGGATGCCGCCGCTTTCGTCACCGGAAGTGTCTGGGGCGTCGACGGCGGCACCATCCGCGGCTTGCTCTGACCCCCCCGAACGCACGAAAGGCTGTGTCATGACACTCGCCCTGCACGGCGGAGACCCGGTGCGCACCACCCGCTGGCCACTGTGGCCACAGCCCGCCTCGGATGCCGCGCAGCAGCTCGCCGAGGTGCTGGACTCCGGGCGCTGGTCGATCAGCGGACCCTACCGAGGCACGGACACCAAGGAGCGGACCTTCGCCCGGATGTTCGCGCGGTACAACGAGGTCGGGCACTGCGTGCCGACGGCCAGCGGCACCGCCGGGCTGATGATCTGCCTGGAGGCGTGCGGGGTCGGCGCGGGTGACGAAGTCATCGTGCCGGGGATCTCCTGGGTCGCGACCGCCTCGACCGTGCTGGCCGTGAATGCGGTCCCGGTCTTCGTCGACGTCGACCCGGACACCCTGTGCATGGATCCGGCGGCCGCGGAAGCGGCCATCACCCCCGCCACCAAGGCGATCCTCGTCGTACACCTATATTCGGCACTGGCCGACATGGACGCACTGCGCGACCTGGCCCGACGCCACGACCTCACCCTGATCGAGGACGCCGCGCAGGCGCATGGCGCGGTCTACCGGGGCGCCAGGGCCGGGACCATGGGCCGCGCCGGAGCGTTCAGCATGCACCACACCAAGGTGCTGACCTGCGGGGAAGGCGGCGCAGCGGTCACCGCCGACCCGGAGCTGGCACGGCGGATGGCCGAACTGCGCGCCGACGGCCGCCACCAGCCCGACCAGCCGCCGTCGCTGAACGAGATGGAACTGGTCACCACCGGCACGCTGATGGGCAGCAACCGCGCGCTGTCGGAGTTCCACGCGGCGGTGCTCATCGCCCAGCTCGGCGGGCTGGACCGGCAGAACGAACAGCGCGCGATCCGGGCCTCCGTACTGGAGAAGGCGCTGGCCGACGAAGGTTTCGCCACCCAGCAGACCTCGGAAGGCACCGAGCAGCGGACCTATTTTGGGTTCGTGATTCGGCTGCCGGAGGAGTTCGACAGCATCGGTAGTGCGGCGGTCGGCGCCGCGTTGAGCGCGGAACTGGGCCTGCCGGTCAAGCCGATCTACCCGGCGATCCCGGCCAGTCCGCTGTACTGGCCGGGCAGCCGCCGCCGCTTCGACCTCGGCGCCGACTACCGCAGGCGGATCGACCGCACCCGGCACCGGCTGCCGGTCAGCGAGCGGGCCGCCGCCCGTCATCTGACCTTCCACCACAGCGCGCTGCTCGGGGAGCGGTCCGATGTGGACGACATCGTGGCCGCGCTCGGCAAGCTGCGAGACCACCGTGCCGAACTCGGCTGAGAAGAGGAACCCATGAACGCCACATCCGCCGCACCGGTGGTCGTCGTCGACGGCTACTCCAACTCCGGTGCCTATGTAGCGGAATACGCCAGGCTCGGAGTGGACGCCCTGCACGTGCAGAGTACGGCGGAGTTCCTGCCCAAGATGGTCCCGCCGGACTTGTCCGCGTACCGGGAGACTTTCGTGTGCGCCGACGCGGACGCGGTCGACGCCACGGTGGAGCGGTTGCGCGCCTATGCTCCGATCGCGGTGGTCGCTGGTCAGGAGCCCGGGGTTCCGCTGGCGGACCTGCTGAGCGAACGGCTCGGGGTGGCGACCAACGGCACCGCGAAGTCCCTCGCTCGGCGGGACAAGTTCATTATGATCGAGACGGTGCGGGCGGCCGGTCTGCACTCCGCCGAACAGTTCGTCAGCTCCGATCCGGCCGAGATCACCGGCTGGGCCCGTGACCGCGGCAGCTCCCCGGTGGTGGTCAAACCGCGCAGCTCGTCCTCGTCGGACAACGTGTTCATCTGCCGGTCCGAGGAGGAGGTGGCACAGGCCGCGCGGGCGGTGCTGGCCGGCATCACCATGTACGACCAGCGCAACACCGACGTCCTTGTCCAGTCCTACCTGGACGGCACGGAGTACATCGTCGACACGGTGAGCGCGAACGGGCAGCACACCGTGTGCGGGGTGTGGCGCTACGACAAGAACCTGTTGTCCTCCGGCCGGCGGGTCTACGACCTGGACGTGCTACAGGACCCGGACGCACCGCACGTGCGCGAACTGATCGCCTACGTGCTGCGGGTGCTGGACGCCCTGGGCATCGAGCACGGCCCCGGCCACGCCGAGGTGATCATGACGGAGTCGGGTCCGGCGCTGGTGGAGCTGGGTGCCCGGCTCAACGGGAACATGAACCCCGCCCACCATGACGCGTTCAGCGGGACCAACCCGGCGCGCCTGGGCACCCTCGCCTACGCGCGGCCCGCCGAGTTCACCGCCCGCTATGGCGGCAAGGTCTACGCCAAGTCCTGTGAGGCGGTCGTGCACAACGCGGCAACTGGCCGTGAGGGCCTCGTGGCCGAGATCGACGAGGCCGTGGTCGACGAGATCGCCTCGCTGCCCACGGTCCGGGAGGTAGTGGTCCGGCGTCCGGCCGGGACCCGTCTGGTGCCCACCGTCGACCTGATGACCAGCCCCATGCGCGTGTTCCACATCGGCGGCTCGCACGCCGAGATCCTCGCCGACCACCAGGTCATCGGACAGCTGACGGACGACGTCTTCCGGCTGGCCGCCCCAGCCGTCTGACCCGCAAGATCCCAGGGAGAACCATGAACGACACACCCAGGTCTCTGCTGTTCTGGGGCGGGTCCGCGCCGATGGACCTCGGACGCGACGTGGGCAGCCGGCTGCTCCGGCAGGCCGCCGCCCGCGAGGTCGGCACGCAGGTCACCGTCGAGTTCCCGGACGTGCCCGAACTGGCCGCGCTCGCCGACGCCCTGCACCGTACCGAGGTCGACGACCCGACGGCGGCCGTGGCCTGGGCCCGGGGGCGTCGGTTCGACGTGGTCCTCGGCGTCAGGGAGCAGGTGCAGGTCGCTCTCGCCGAGGTCGCCCGGGCCGTGGGCGCGCCCGGCAATCCGCCGGAGGCCGTGCGCACCGTCCGCGACAAGGACCGCTGCCGTCAGGCCCTGTGCGAAGCCGGGCTGCCGCAGCCGGAGTTCCGGCTGTGCTCGGATCTCGCCGAGGCCCGGACGTTCCTGGACGGCACAACCGGACCGTGGATCGTGAAGCCGCGGGACGCATCCGGCAGCCTCGGCGTCCGCAAGGTCGCCGCGCCCGAGGACCTGGCTGCCGCGGTCGCCGCGCTGCCCGCGCGTACCGGGTTCATCGTCGAGCAGTTCGTCGAGGGCCCCGAGTACAGCGTCGAAGGAGTGTTCCTGCGTGGTGAGCCCCGGGTACTGGCGGTCACCGAGAAGAAACTGCTGCCGCCACCGAACTTCGTGGAGGCCGGGCACGTGCTCCCTGCCGACCTGCCTGCCGGCCTCCGACGGGAGTTCGAGCAGGCCGTGACCGGTGCCCTGGGGACGCTGGGGCTGCGGTTCGGCGTCTTCCACGTCGAGCTGTGGTGCGCCGCGGACGGTCCGGTGCTCGGCGAGGTTCACGTGCGCAACGGCGGCGACTGGATCCACCTTATGCTGGAGTACGCGATTCCCGGGCTGGACCTGTTCGGCCTGGTGATCGACGACGCGCTCGGCTCGGACACCGACGCGTACGAGCTGACGCCCTCCAGGGCGGCGGCCGTCCGCTTCCTCGCCCCGCCGCCAGGCCGGGTGAGCCGGGTCGTCGGCTGGCAGGACGTACTGCGGCACCCGGCGGTGCTGAAGGCGGACCTCACCGTTCGGCCGGGGGACCTCGTCGGGGAGATCCGAGAGTCCTATGACCGGGCCGGATACCTCGTGGTCGGCGCCGAGACCCCCCGGGCGGCGGCGGAACTGGCCGACCGGCTGGCCGCGCAGGTCCGCTTCGAGACGGACGCCGATTCGGACGCCGCGACGGACATCGATTCGGAGGCCGCGGCATGAACGGGGGCATGAACCGCAGGGCCTTCACCGCCTGGCTGGCCGCCGACCACGTGGCCGGCAACCTCGGCCAGTACATGATCCTCCCCGTGCTGGGCGTCGTCCTGGCCGCCCAGGTCAGCGGCGAGTGGATCGTCGGCGTCGGGCTGTTCCTCTACAGCGCCTCCGCCGGGGTCTGCGCCCTCCTCGTGAACCGCTGGCTGCCCAGGTTCAGCATCGTCGGCGCCATGACCGGGAGTACGGTGCTGTCCGCACTGGGCTTCGGCCTGATGCCCTACAGCCACGATGCCCTGGTCCAGGTGCTGCTGATCGTCCTGGCCGGCTTCGGCGGCAGCGTCCACTTCCTGCTGTCCAGGGTCCTGGTCGCCGAGGCGGTCCCCGACGCCGTCGGACGCCACCAGGTGTACTCGGTGCTGCAGATCGCGGTGAACCTGGCCGCGGCGCTCGGCCCGTTCCTCGCCGGACTGCTGTACTCGTCGGCCGACCCCCGGGTACTGCTCACCACGGTTGCGGGATGCTACCTCCTCGCCGGTCTGTCCCTGTGGGCCGGCATCCCGAGGGAGCTGCGGCCCACGGCGACGTCCAGCCGGTGGCCCGTCAGCCGGGCGGTGCTGCGGCTGGTCCGGGAGGACTCCTCGATCCGCCGGACGGTGGCGATCTGCGTCCTCGGCGCCTTCGTCTACGGCCAGCTGTACTCCGCGTTCGCCCTGTTCGTCGCCAGGGACCTCGCCTCCCCGCTGGTGCGGGCCGCGCTGCTCGCCGCGCCCGCCCTGGCCATCGTCTTCTTCCAGACGGCGGTCACCGCCGCCACGGGGAAGCTGCTGGCCAAGGGCACCCGCCCGTTCACACTGCTGGTGTACGGCGCCGTGCTGTTCAGCGCCTCCATGGTGGTGCTGGGCGTCGGACTGCCAGCCGTGCTCGGCGCCGCCCTGGCCGTCGCCCTGTTCTCCACCGCCGAAATGCTGTTCACCCCCATGGTGAGCACCGCGTTCGCCGGTCTGCCGATCAAGTCCACGCTGGAGGCCTTCAACCTGCGCCAGGTCAGCTGGACCGCCGGCGAGGCGATCGGCTCACTGGCCGGCGGCACCGTGTTCCTGGCCCTGGACCGGGCGGGTCTCGCCCACGGCTACTGGCTGGGCGTGGCGCTGGGCACCGGTGCCCTCCTCTACGTGCTCGCCCGGCGCGCCCCCCTGCGCTCCACGGTCGTCAACGTCACCCGAGAACCGGCCGCCTGAGGCCGGGAGAGAAAGGAACCGCCGTGTGCCGACTCATCCTCGCCTCCGGGGATTTCGCCGTAGCGGACATCACCGCTGCCGCCCTGGACATGAGCTGTGGCCGGACCGCCGATCACGACAACCCCACCAAGGTGCACGTGCACGGCTGGGGCGCGGTCTGGCGCGAGCCCNTGCACGGCTGGGGCGCGGTCTGGCGCGAGCCCGGACCGGGGCTGGAACTGTGGGCGCACACCGACGTACGGCCGCTGGCCGACAGCCTGCGCGAATCCCCACTGCCGCAGGTCAAGACCGACTTCCTGGCCATACACACGCGCAACGCGAGCCTGGAATCCCAGCGGGGCCTCCGCTTTACCCACCCGTTGACCAGGGATGACGGCTGGTACTTCATGCACAACGGCTATCTTCCGACCGCATACCGGGGACTGGGCCTGCCCGCCTCCGAGTTCGACTCGCGGGAGTACTTCGACTACCTCGTCCCGCGCGATGCTGACGGCCTCGATCCGGCGGCGGCGCTCGGCAAGCTCGACGCGCTCCCGCCCGGCGGGAACTCCGGCAACGCCATCGCCGTGCACCCCGCGGGCGCGTACCTGGTGCACTGGAGTGCGCCCGGCGTGGCCACGCCCGTGTTCTTCGCGATGCAGCGCCTGAGCCTGCCCGGGCTGGAGGTCATCGCCTCCGAGGTAGTCCCGGGTCTCGCCCCGGCGGAGCAGTGGGAACCGCTGCCGGCTGGCACGGTGTCGTACTTCCCGTTCCCGAAGGAGGCATGAGATGTCCGGGACCGGCGACGCCTACCGGCAGGTACTCCAGAAGGCCGATGCGCACGGCGTCGAATTGATCCGCTTCCTGTGGGTGGACCACAACGGCATCGTCCGGGGCAAGGCGGTGACCCGTCAGTACCTCGAATCCCGGATGGAATCGGGCATCGGGCTGGCCAAGTCCCGGCAGGCGGCCGGCCTCATGGACATCGGGGTGCCGGTGCCCGGCTTCAACGCCGTCGGCGAGGTGCGCCTGGTCCCCGACCCGGAGAGCTTCATAGCGTTCCCGCACGCACCGGGATCCGGTGCCATGCTGTGCGACCTGGTCCAGTTGGACGACGCGCCCTGGGACGCCTGCCCCCGCACCTTCCTGAAGTCCGCGCTGGCGGCGGCGGGCGAGCTGCAGATCGTGGCCTCCTTCGAACCGGAGTTCACGCTGTGCGCCGCGCGGCCGAAGCCCGGCGCGCTCAACGTGTTGGACGACAGCCTGTGCTTCGACAACACCGGCTTCGACGCCGCCAACGACTACGTGGTCCAGTTGCTCAGGGGCCTGCAGGGGCAGGGCATCGAGGTGGAGGTGTACCACCCCGAATTCGGCGCCGGGCAGCACGAGATGACCCTGCGGCACGGCCCGGCACTGAGGGCGGCCGACATCTCGGTGTGGCAGAAGGTGATCACCCGGGGACTGGCCTCCTCGATGGGCCTGTGGGCGACCTTCGCCCCCACCCCCGCCCCCGGCTTCCGAGGCAACGGCAACCACCTCCACCTGTCCATGTGGCAGGACCGCCCGGGCCTGGGCAAGGAGAACGTGTTCGCCGACGGCGCGGACGCACTGGGCCTGTCCGAGACGGCCTACCACTTCATCGGCGGGGTACTCCGCCACCTGCCCGGCCTGCTGGCCCTGACCTGTCCCAGTGTCAACAGCTACGAGCGGCTGCAGCCGGGCATGTGGTCCGGCGCGCACGCCTGCTACGGCCAGGACAATCGCGAAGCCGCCGTACGGATCCCGAGCAGGCTGCGCGGCGCCGCGGCCGCGTCCACCAACGTCGAGCTCAAGGCGGTCGACTCCACCGCCAACCCGTACCTGGCCATGGGTGCGGTGATCTACGCGGGCATGGACGGCGTCACCAACCGGATCGATCCGGGACCTCAGCTCGAGGAGGACCCGAACGGGCTGTCCGACGCGGAACGCGACCGCCTCGGGCTGGGTCTGCCCCAGTCCCTGGAGGAGTCGCTGGAGGCGCTGCGCCGGGACGACTACCTGATGGACGTACTGGGGCCGCTGCGTCGACAGGTGTATCCCGCGATCAAGGAGGCCGACATCCGGGCGGTCAAGGAGATGGGGGACGAGATCGCCTTCCTGACCTACACCACCCGCTACTGAAGGCCCGCGCCCGTCACAGGAGATCGCAGTGCTGGAACAACCGGCCTTCGGGCAGCGGCTGCGGGCCCTGCGCCAGGAGCGAGGACTGTCGCAGGCCGCGCTGGCCGCCGGCGGCCTGTCCACGGGCTACCTGTCCCGGCTGGAATCGGGCACTCGGCCGCCCACACGACGAGTGCTCGAACACCTCACCAGGCAGTTGGGACTGCCGGCGTCGGCATTCGCCCGGGGGGCGAGCCAGAGCCTGTCGCAGGCCCTGGCCCTGGCCGTGTCCTCGGCGCGCATCGGCACGGTCGCCGACGATCTCGCCGTAATGCTGCACGCGGGCGAGGATCGGCTGGATCCCGGCGTGCGCTGGCAGTCACTGTGGCTGCTGGCCGCGGTGCGGGACGAGGAAGCCCGCTACGAGGACGAACACGAACTCCTGGTCGAACTCGGCGAGCTCAGCGAGACGATAGGCATCACCGAACTGACCGTACGGGCCCGCGCCCGACTGTCCCGGTGCTGCCTGCTGCTCGGGAACACCGCCCGCGCCCACGTCGAGGCGCGGGAGGCGCACCGGCTGGCCCGGGGCCTGTCGGTGTACGACCGGTCGGCCGCCCTGCACGCGCTGATCCGCGCGGAGGCCGAGACGGGCCGCCCGGACGAGGCCCGGGCCCACGCCCGCGAGTTGTGCGAGATCTCCGCGGCGGAACCCGGGACCCTGCACGTCGAGGCCCTATGGGCGGCGAGCACGCTGCACGCCCGTCAGGGCGACCACGCGGAAGCCCAGCGGTTATGGGAACGCGCCCTGGACCGGCTGGGCCGGGAGCAGAACCCGTGGCTGCTGCCGTGGACGGCCCCGTTCCACCTTTGGTCACCCGGTCGATGACCGGACTGGCGGCCGGCCCCTTGGGCAGGCCGCTTCTTCGACTCCGGGTCGCGATCCGAATATGCGACGATCCGGGCAGCAATCGAGAGGGCTGATAGGCACATGGGCAAGATGCACGCCGACGAAGCGGAGACCGACGCCGACCTGGTCCGGCGGCTGCTGCGCACGCAGTTCCCCCAGTGGGCGGACCTGCCGGTCACCCGACTCGCCTCGGGAGGCACGGTCAACGCGATCTACCGGCTCGGCGAGGACCTGACCGTCCGGCTCCCGCTGCGCCCCGGCGGCGCCGAGGCCATCGCCATGGAGGCAGCGCTGCTTCCCCGGCTGGCGCCGCTGCTGCCGCTGCCGGTCCCCGAGGTGGTGGCGACCGGTGTCCCCGGCGAGGGGTACCCCCTGGCCTGGGCCGTACACCGGTGGATCGAGGGCCGCACCCCGGTCGAGGGTGACCTGGCCGAGCCCGAGCGGGTGGCCCGCGACCTCGCCGGGTTCGCCGTCGCCATCCGCGGGATCGACCTCCCCGACGGTCCCCCTGCGCACCGCGGCGAGCCGCTGATGGCCGAAGACCGCGAGATGCGGGCGGCAATCGAGGCACTGGGCCGCACCGACGAACCCTTCGACGCCGACGAGATCACCGCCGCGTGGGAGGAGGCGCTAGCCGCGCCCCTGTGGACGGGCCCGGCCTGCTGGACGCACTCCGACCTGATGCCGAGCAACCTGCTGCTCGCCGGCGACCGCATCGGCGCGGTCATCGACTTCGGCACCGTGGGCATGGGCGAACCGGCCACCGACCTCATCCCGGCCTGGAACCTGCTGCCCGCCTCGGCGCGCCAGGCATACCGCGATGCCGTGGACGTGGACGACGCGACCTGGGCTCGCAGCCAGGGCTGGGCGCTGTCCATGGCGGTCATCCAGCTGCCGTACTACCGGACGACCAACCAGGTCATCTCGGCCAACGCCAGGCACGTCATCCGGGAGGTCCTGGCCTCCGCGTAGCGCGTACCGGGGGCGACGGAACACCTCAGACGGCACACCGAAGAGGGGCACTCCTCCTGGGAGCGCCCCTCTTCGGTGCGTCGTACGGCCCCGGCTACCCGGTCCGCCTGGGGAAGACCGTCTCGCGCCGGACCAGCCGCCAGTGCAGCCGGATCCGCCGGTGGAGCATGTCCATCGTGCTCATGCGTTCATCCCGTCGCGCCAGTCGATCCACCGGCGCAGCGTCCCGAGCTCGAAATCGGGGCCGCCTGCACCGACGATGAACAGCGAGACACCGAGTCCGTGCAGCTCGGCCCCCAGTTCTCTCGGGTCTCCCTCGTGCGCGGCCAGGCCGGACACACTGGTCGACACCTCGATCTCGGCCGGATCCCGGCCCACGTTCGCGCAGTGCCTGTTCAGGACGGATAGCTTGTGCCGGATGGTCGCCGGATCGTGGAAGGCGTGCCAGATGTCCGCGTGTTCGGCGACGAGGCGCAGGGTGCGCTTCTCACCGCCCCCGCCAAGCAGCAGGGGCAGCTTCCCGGCCGGCGCCGGATTGAGCTTCGACAGCCGGGACTTTACCCGCGGGATCGCCGAGGCGAGTTCCCGGAGCCGTTCGCCGTCGGAGCCGAATGGGTAGCCGTAACCGGTGAAGTCCTTCTCGTACCAGCCGGACCCGAGGCCGAGCATGGCCCGGCCGCCGCTGATGTGGTCGACCGTACGGGCCATGTCCGCGAGCAGATCCGGATTGCGGTAGCCGATGCAGCTGACCAGCGGCCCGAGCTGCACCGTCGAGGTGGACTCGGCCAGCGCCGCGAGGACCGTCCAGCACTCGAAGTGCTTGCCATGCGGCTCACCGGTGAGAGGGAAGAAGTGGTCCCAGATGAAGAGCGCGTCCGCGCCGAGGGCCTCGGCCTCTGCCGCGGTCCGGCGGATCGTCTCGTAGTCGGCGTGCTCGGGCTGCAGCTGCAGCCCGATGGGTACGGGCCGCCCGCTCACGCCGGCCTGCTGTACTCGGCGAAGGTCAGCTCGGTGAACAGCTCCGGGCGGTCCGGTGCCAGGTTCAGCTCCCGGGCCCGCCTGAGCATGTAACGCCAGTACGGCTTGACCGGCGGCCACAGCGGGCCGGCCTCGCAGTAGGAGGCGTCGACGAAGTAGCGCGGCTTGCCCAACACGCCCGGGCGGGGCCGGCGGGCGTGGAACAGCGCCGAGTGCAGTACGACCGTGCTGCCCGGCGGCAGCTCCTCCAGTACGACCTCACCGGGCAGCGGGCCGGTGCCCAGGTGCGCGCGGGCCGTCTTGTCCACGTGCTCCCGGTGCGACCCGGGCAGCACGACCAGCGAGGAGGTGTCGGTGCTCAGACCGTCTAGGTAGTGCAGGGCGTGGATCATGGTCGCCGAGCGGTCTGTCTGCGTGCCGTGCTCGTAGTCGTGGTGCCAGGGCTTCCCGGGCACGTCCGGGGCCTGGCGGTCGCTGTGCAGGTGGTGGAAGACGTAGGGCGCGCCCATCAGCTGGTCGAGTATCCCCAGCAGCGAGGACCACGTGATCAGCTCGCCGTGGGCGGGCAGCTCCAGCTCCATCACCGGCGGCACGCCGAACTTCTCCGGGTCCTTCACCGAGTCGATGGAACGCGCCCGCAGGCCGTCATCCACCCACCGGTCCACCTCGGGCTTCATCCGGGCGACTAGGTCCGGATCGAGGAAACCGGGCAGGACCAGGTAGCCGAGCTCCTGGAACTTTCGCAGCTGATCGGGACGCAATGCGGTCGGCTTGTCGTGGGCGAGTAGAAGTGCGTTCGGTGTCATCGCATTACCCCCATTGGACTCTGCAGATCGGTGAACAGCTGATCGGTGAAAGCGGAACGGAACTTGCCGTCCGGATCGTGCTTCTCGGCGAGGCGGGCGAAGTCCGCCGCGCGCGGATAGCCGGCGGTGATCCGCGCGGCCGGAGTCTCGGTGAGCTTGGCCCAGTGCGGCCGGGCGCCCAGGGGCATCAGCTGCTCCTCGACGGCGGCGATCACCGGCCGTACCGCGGGCAGGTCCTTGCGCCAGGTGAAGTGGAAGGTGATGGTGTCCCGTCCGTAGGCCGAGCTCAGCCACAGGTCGTCGCCGCGGACCGTGCGGACCTCGGCGATGTGCAGCACCGGGGCGATACGGTCGCCCAGTCCCCGGATCGCGGTGAACGCGGCGGCGGCCCGGCTCCGTGGCAGGAAATACTCCGACTGCAGCTCCTCACCGGCGCCGGGCGTCAGCTCGGGCCGGAAGTGCGGCAGCCTCCGGTACCAGGGGCCCGGCACGCCCAACTGCTCGGTGCTGGAGCCGGGATCGACCCCGGGCACCGGGTGCATCGGGACGGCCGCCCCCCGTCCGCGCCCCCAGCCGGAATCGGGCCGGTCCGTGCGGCGCTTGAGCCACACCGAGCCGTGACCACTGCGCCAGTCGGTGAACAGACTGACGCTGTAGGCGGCTCCGAACACCGTGTCCAGGTCTGCCACGACCTCGTCCAGGGAAACGTCCGGGCAGACCGTCTGCGCCACTTGGTAGGAGGGCTCGACGTCCAGGGTGAGCCGGGTGACCACGCCAAGCACGCCCAGTGCCACCACCGCGCCGGCGAACTCGTCGGGGTGGGTGTCCCGCCTCAGTCGGACGAGGTCGCCCTGCGGACCGACGAGCTCCAGCCCGGACACAGCAGCGGCCAGACAGCGCTGGCTGTCACCCGAACCATGGGTTCCGGTGGCCACCGACCCGGCCACCGAAATGTGCGGCAGGGAGGCCATGTTGCCGAGCGCATAGCCCGCCCGGTGCAGGTACGGGGCCAGTTCGGCGTAGTGTGTGCCCGCCGACACCGTCACGCTGCCGGCCACCGGATCCAGCAGCATGGACTCCGGGAGCCCGTCCAGTCGTACGAGTTCACCCGTGGTGTCGGCGACCCCGCTGAACGAGTGCCGGGTGCCCAGCGCGCGGATCCGGTCGGCGCCGGCGACGAGCGCGCGCAGTTCGTCGACCGTGCGGGGCCTGTGCACCCGGCGGGCACCATAGGTCAGGCTGTTTGCCCAGTTGCTCAAGGTCCCGGTCATCGCCTGCCACCTGCGAGCGCGGCGGCGGCCAGCTGCTGCTCGACCGGAACGATGCTGAAACCGCGCTCCAGCAGCCCCTCGACCATCGGGGCCAGGGCCGCCACCGTCTGCGAGCGGTCGCCGCCGCTGTCGTGCAGCAGCACGATGGAGCCGGGCCGGGCCTGCTCGACCACGGTTGTGGCGATGGCGTCCACGCCGGGCATCTGCCAGTCGTCGGGGGCCACGTCCCACAGCACGGTGGTCAGCCCGGATTCCGCAAGCCAGCCCAGCACTTCCGGGGTGCGCGAGCCGTAGGGAGGCCGGAAGAGGGCAGGCGCCCGGCCATCGGCGGCCGCGGCGATCGCCTCGCTGGTGCGCTCCAACTGCTCGACGAGCTGGGCCCGCGTCAGTTCGAAGAGCATGGGGTGCGACCAGGTATGGTTCGCGATGCTGTGGCCCTCCTCCAGCATCCGGGCCAGGTACTCGGGATAGGCCATCGCGTACATCCCGGTGCAGAAGAAAGTGGCCGGCACGTCGTAGCGCCGCAGGACGTCCAGCACCTGCCCGGTGTAGGGCGGCTGCGGGCCGTCGTCGAAGGTCAGCGAGATCTCCCGGCGCTCACCGCTACCCCGGCTGACGCAGGTGCGCCGCCCGGTCCAGTCGGCCAGCGCCCGCTCACTGGTGCGGGCGAACTCCGCGAGGTCGGGCTCCCGCCCGGTCTGGGTGCCCCGATCGCACTGCAGCCGGGTCAGCACGCCGAGTCCGCGGCGCGCGGCCGCCGCGATGTCCGTGGCGGGCACCGAGGCGAAGACAGGCCGCTCGCCCAGGTGCTGGGGATCCGCGCGGTACACGGTCAGCCCCTCGGCCATCATGCGCCCGTCGAGTACCCCGTTGGTGCTGTCCACGACGGCGGCTAGCTCCACTTCGAAGCCGTGCAGGTAGCGGATCAGTTCCTGGGTGTGCCGGGGGCCGAATAGCCGTGACGGCTGCCGCTGCTCCCCATGCTCGTCGATGACGTCCACCGTGAAGCCGTCGGCGCTCCAGGAGATTCCCGAGTAGAGCATCTGCCCCCCAGCTTGGCAAATTGATGTCAATATGTGTCAGACTCAACCAACACATCATCGCAGGTAGCCGCCCCGACACCTGCCAGGTGGCCCCATGAGCATTATTGAACGACACGTTGATGTCAAGTTCTGGCAACTATATTGCCTAAGGCTGCCCGCCGTCGCCGGAGCCTCGGGGCCACCCTGCGATATGCCGGTTTGGTGTCGGCGGGCCGGATCCGCAAGGCCGCGAACCGGGAGCGCATCCGCTTGCGGCCGGAGCGGCCGGTGCCGGGCCGGGAACCCTCCCGCCACTGCACCGGCCGTGCGGCCTTCCGGCCGGCCGCGACAACTCGACGCGGCGGCCGCCCTGCTCGCGACCTGGGAAGCGGGGGCCCTCCTCCCCGCGGACCGCTCCCTACGCTCCACCGTGTCCGAAGGCCTCGGCCTGTCCGGGGTGCTCACCGGCTCCGGATGGACCGGGCAGGGGGGAGTCCGCCACTGAAGCTTCCCCGTGATCTTGGGCACTCGATCTTTATGCCGCGAGGTCGTGTTGGTGCCGCTGTCGGGTCTCGGCTGGGGTGAGGTAGCCAAACACCTTGTGCTTGCGCAGTCGGCGGCGGTTGTAGAACGTCTCGATGAAGTCGAAGACCTCGGCGCGGGCGGTGGCCCGGTCGGGCCAGAGGCGGGTGCCGATCTCTTCTTTGAGTAGGGCCCAGAAACTCTCCGCAGCGGTGTTATCGAAGCAAGATCCGGTGCGTCCGCAGCTTTGCCGGAGGCCCAACTCGCTTATGTGGTAGGGGAAGTGGCTGCTGGTGTATTCGCTGCCGCGGTCCGAATGCGCTATGCAGCCGGGCTGGAGACGGCCGCGTCCGGAGGCCATCTTCAGCGCGTTGACAACGAGGTCGGCACGGTGGTGGTCGGCCATCGAGTAGCCGACGACCTCGCGGGTAGCCAGGTCCAGCCAGCAGGCGAGGTAGAGCCAGCCCTCGCCGGTGGGCAGAGCGGTGATGTCGCCGACCAGCTTCGTGCCGGGGGTCTCGGCGTGGAAGTCGCGGCCGATCAGATCGGGGGCCGGCTCGCCTTCTTGTCCGGCCGGGTCAGCGACCACCGCTTGCGGCGGTGGGCTCCTTGGATGCCGTGCTCGCGCATCAGGCGGGCGACCCGCTTGCGGTTCACGCATCGCCCCAGGCGCTGCAGCTCGGCATGAACGCGCGGGACCCCGTAGGTGTGACGGGAGCGACGTGGATGACGGTGATCTCGTGGGCCAGGACCTCGTCAGCGGCCTTGCGGGCCGAGCGGGCCTTGGCCGCGGCGAGCCAGGCGTAGAAGGAGGAGAGGGCCTTGAGCAGCCGACACAGGAAAGCGACGCCGTGGGTGGTCTTCTCCGCCTCGATGAACGCGTACGTGTCGTTCATCGATCGCTCCCCTTCGCGAAGAAGACCGCGGCTTTTCGCAGCACCTCGATCGTCTTGGCCTGTTCGGCGTTCTGCCGACGCAACCGCTTGAGCTCTTCGCGTTCGGCCGTGGTGAGCTTGCCCGGGGCGCCCTCGCCCCGATCTGCCTTGGCCCGGCGGTACCAGCCGCGCAGGGACTCCGAGCTGATGCCGAGTTCCCGGGCGACCGCCGTAGCCGTCTTGCCTGAGGAATCGACGAGCGCGATCGCGTCACGCTTGAACTCCTCGGTGTACCGCTTCGTGTACTTGCTTCCCACCCGGTGCTACTTCCTCTGGAACCTCACGTCCCAGTCTCCAGGTGTCCACGATCAAGGGGAAGGCTCACCAGCCGCTACCACCGCCTCTTCGACACCGACGCGGACGGCTGGCTGCGCCACTGGCACCACTGTCCGGGCTGCCGCACCCGCACCACCCTGCCCCTGCCCCACCTCGCCGCATGGACCGCCCACACAGCCACCCGCACCCTGCGCCCCACCCACCCCGGGGCCCGCGGGCGGAAGCCCTGCGGAGTGCTGCGCGTCTCGTGGACGGGCAGCCAGAACACCCCCCGCTCCTGCCTGCTCACCGTCTCCGTCGACTTCTGCCCCTCCGGTGAGCACCGCGTCCTGGCACGAGTGCCCTACCGGGAGGCTGTCGAGCGGTTCGGTACCTGGCTGGCCGAAACCGCCCCTGCGGTGGCGGCCTCAGCCGGTCCAGACCGCCTGGACGGCCTCCCTGCCGAACCCCGGCCCGTCATCGCCGACACCAACGGCGAAGGCCTGGCGCTCTTCTGACCGAACACCAGCAAACCCACTCCACACACCGCCGGAACCCCGTCCGGTGCCTGCTCCGAGCTCGGAAGGAACCGACGGCTGTCAGGCGGAGCCGTTGAGGCGGCTGCGGGATGTGATGCTGTGTGATGCCGTGGACGGCGAGGGTGTTCCAGACACTGGTGGTGCGCTGGCCGATGCGCTCGGCGATCCGGCCGACCGGCTCACCGATCGCATCGGCATCCAGGACAGCGGCGGCCAGCCTTCGGCGGGCAGTGTGCAGCGCTTCCTGCGCCGAATCGTATTCCCGCTGCGCTGCTTCCAACGCGTCCTCGCTCATACGCCCCATTTTGCCTGTCCAGTCGCTCCGGGCACCGGCATCACTGCTGACCCGGGACAGTGCCTCTACTGGTTCAGGGCGCAGAGCGGTCCGGTTGGGTGAGCTGGGGATCGGTTGCGGTCGGCAGGGAGGTGGCTGCGTTGCATTCGCGGCAGGGGACGGTGCGGGGTTGGCGGAGGATGTCGAGGGCCTGGTCGAGGGTGATGGGTGCGGCATGGGGCTGACAACCGATGACGTGGATCAGGCGTGCTCCGGGGTGGCCGGGGCGGTGAGGGAGATCTTGTACCGTCCAGGCCTGCCGCCCGTCGGCGGTGGGAGCAGCGAGGGTGGGGATGCAGCTGTAGTCGCCGCCTTCGAGAGGGCGAACATGACGGGCGTCGAGCCAGACACTCTGTTCCGCGGGCTCGGTACGGCCGCTGCTGCCGGCTGCCCAGCAGGTGATGCCCACCCGGTACTGCCATCCGACTGCCGCGCGTCGCCGCTCATACAGGCGGGCCCGCAACTCCTGCCCGTCAGGCATGATGACGGTCACCCGGGCCGCTTTCTGCGGCATTTCCACCCCTCCATCCCTCCCAGCATCCTAACCGGACGCCTTGGCGAGGAGCCTCCCTTCTGATGCCGTCCTTCCCCGCAACCGCACGGTGTCCGGCGGGCGGCACAGGAGACCGGGAGATGGCCGCCTGCCGACACGCCGTGAGACTGGCGGGGAACGTCGAGGTCATAGCGTCGGCACATGACACCGAAAGTGAGAACCTACAGGACCAGTAGCGACCCTGTGTGCCTCCGTGAGGGCCGAACGCGGCGCGCCTGCCGCATTTCTCACTCAAGGGCGAGGGTGGCGCTCACGGAGGCGCACGGCGGTTTCCGTGTGAAAGGGGTGCGTACTCGGTGACCGGCTACCCGGCCTGCGGCGGCCCGCTGTGACTGAGCGCTTCAGTTGGCGGATCAGCGGTTGAGTTGGCGGGCCGGAGCACTGTACTTGACGGGCGCAGTAGCGCGCCGGGGGTTGTCGGTCATGGGTCCCGGATGCCCCGGGTGGCCGCGAGAGCGATGGGTGGAACACCCGATTTCACCGAGGCAGGCTGTACTCATGCGGCCGCTCTTCCACGCAGCCCCTCCGCCAGGAGTGGGCGGTCACAGCCGGGTGCTTTTCCGAGTCGCGCAGTGCGTGCCGTTCGTGGTCGTACTGGTCGCGCTGGGCATCGAGCTCTCGCCTGCACACTTTCTGGTCACCGGCACTTTTCTCACCGCGATGCCGGCGCTGGCCGCGTTGACGATGGGCCCGAAAGGCATCCTCTCGGTAGCGGCTCTCGCTCTGGCCACTGACCTGGCCTCCCCCGCCTACGACCTCGCGTACTACAGCAACATTGTGAGTCTGGTCCTGGTGTCCCTGGCCAGTGTCACGATGAGCAACGCCATGCGTACGCGCAGGCAGAGCGAGCTCGACCAGGTCCGTCGGATCGCCGTGGCAGCGCAGGAGGCCATCTTGCGTCCGGTACCCGCCCGGCTGGGCCCGGTGCGCGCGGCCAGCATGTACCTCGCGGCTGAGACGGGGGCGCAGATCGGTGGTGATCTGTACGAGGCTGTGCAGACCCGGTACGGGGTCCGGCTGATCGTGGGGGACGTCCGGGGCAAGGGACTGCCTGCCGTGCGCGCGGCCGCAGCCGTGCTGGGCGCGTTCCGGGTGACCGCGCAGTACGAGGATGAACTCGCGGAGGTGATGAACCACTGCGCGGCTGCGCTGCGACAGGAGCGCGCCGTGCCCGGTGCGGTCGATCAGGAAACTCTGCTGGAAGGTTTCGTCACCGCGCTCGTAGCCCAGGTGTCCGACACACCCGAGGTCCAGGTGGTCAACCGCGGCCATCCGCCTCCGCTGGTGCTGTGCCAGGGCAAGGTGCATGCCCTGATGCCCACCTCACCGCTGCCGCCCCTCGGCCTGGAAGACCTCCTCACCGGTCCTCCCCTCATGGCGGAGAGCCATCCGTTCGCACCCGGCGACCGTCTGCTGCTGTATACCGACGGCGTGATCGAGGCCCGCAATCCTGACAGCAATGACTTCTTCGCCCTGCCCGAAGCCATGGAGGCGGTGCACACCTGCACCCCGCACGAGTTCCTGGAACAACTGCACCGCGGATTGATCCGCCACACCACCGGCCGCCTGGCAGACGATGCGGCGATGCTCCTCGTCGACCGTCTCAACGAAGAAGCAGGCAAACACGCAGCCAGCGCGGCTGGCGCCTCCTGAAGTGACAGACCGCAGTGATCTCCCGGCGACGTCCCGAGCGCGGTGCTTGGCGAATCCCGACGACGCCGCGCCCGGCGACCAGGCCGGGGATCCGCCGGCCCCGGTCGAGCGGGACACCGACGACACAGACGACGGCGATGGGAACGGGAAGGCGCCTCTCACGGTCATCGACGTCCGGCACCGCAGCGTGCTCCAGGCCGCCGCCCCCGGCGAGAAGCGATGGATCGAGAAGGGCGACAACGGGGAAACGATCGAGCATGTAGAGATCGAACCCACGGCACCCGCCGCCAACTGACCCGACCCTGCGGTTCCGGCGCAGCACTGCGCCGGAACCGCATCTGCGTAAAGGACTCCCGCATGTTCCTGGTACCGCTGCTCGCCGGTGTCTGGTACCTCCTGCTGGCAGCCGGTGCGGCTACCGGCAAGGACTTCAGCACCCCGTTCGCCATCGCGCTGGCAGCCGCAGGATGCGTGATGATCGCCGCTGCAGCCCGGATGGCCGTGGGGAAGCCCTCAGCGGTACGGGCCGCCCGGTACGGGGCGGCAATGGGACTGGCCGTTGCAGCGTTCCCCGCCGCCCTGGTCCTGCTCGCCTTCGCCTCCACCGGGCATGTGGAACGCCTGACGCTTTCCTCCGCGCTCCTCAGATGGAGCGCCGCCGGGATCATCCCCGCCGTCCTGGTCCTGCTGGCCTGCTGTACAAGGCCAGCCCGGCAGAGGCGGCCGCGCCCCTGGCCACGCGACGCCCCTGATCCACCAGACACCCACCGACGAGGACTTCCAATGCGCCAGGGTCGCCTGCGGGCTCGAACGGGGCCAGACCACTCCCCATGATTCAGGTCGGACCCGTCGAGTCGAGCAGTCCGACCTCGGTTGATCTGGTGTTTCCCGGGGTGGGCCAGCCGCTGTCGCCGCTGAAGCTGGAATCATGCATTTTGCACTTGTGTCTGCGGGTTTTGTAGGCAAGCTGGCTTCCCGGGTGCAGCCGTGGACCAGGCCGATGCCTTCCCTGCCAGGTCGGCGGCGGATCCGGTGACCTGGCTGGCCGTGCCCGCGATCTGGCCGACGGCCCCGGCGGTTACGGCGACAGCATCGAAGGAGGAGGCGGCCGTCACGCCGCCCCACCGCGCGGCACCCGGGCTGGAGAGCGATGACATTTGCGTCCGGCCTGGGGGCCGCTTCCCGCCCGGCGGGCCCCGGCGAAGAAAGTTCGGCTGTGGCTCCCGCCTGGCGGGACGTGCGGCTGACCGTCTTTTCTTGCAGGTCAGGGCCGTGTGGCGTGGTCTGCATGGCAGTGGATATCAGGGGTGTCCGGGCCGGTCAGATGTACCGCTACTACTCGCGCGAGACCGTTGTCGGTGACGGCCGTCGCCCGGCCCGCACGCCGATGCGCGAGGCCCAGGAGGAGGCCGGTGTCCCGGCCGGGCGATGGATGGGCCGCGGCCTTGCCGCGCTTGGACTTGCGCCAGGGGAGGAGGTCACCGAGGCGCAGCTGCGGAATCTGTTCGGTGAGCGGGGCCGGCATCCGTACGCGGACCGGATCGAGGCGGACCTGCTCGCCGAGGACGCGTCGGCGAAGGAGGCGTTCAAGGCCGGCGCCTTGGGGCGGCGGGTGATGGTCACGGGTGTCGACTTCACCTTCCGGCCGCTGCGCCGCCCGCTTCCGCCACTACGAGGCGCGCTCCGGCATGCCGCTGCTACGCCCGCGCCGCGGCCGTGGCGATCCGGGCCCGGCTCGTCGCCGTGGTCGACGTCGCGCTGGCGGCCGTCGACGTCGCCGCGACGGTGTTCGTGATGAACGACGGCGGCCGCTTCCAGCGCCGGCACCTGCTCGCCGAAGCCCGCCGCCACCTCGCCCTCGTCCTGCGCGGCCGCCCCCGCGACCCCGGCCTGGACGACCAGGTCGTGGCCGCCGCCATCTCCACCCACTGCCTGGACATCAGCGAGCCGAAGACCGTACGCGGCCAGGAGGCCGGCTACCGCCTCTGCACAGCCCGGTGGGCCCTGTCCGACCTCCCCGCACGCCGCCAGCCACCCACCCCGCGCCCGACCCGGACCACCAACCCCCGGCCGATCCCAGCGAGCCAGCCGCGTTCCGGCCCCCGGCCAGGACGCGGGGAGTGGGAGATACCCCGCCTCCCGCTGCAGTACGAGCGCGCCGTCCCCACCGGTGCGGTAGTGCGGGAGAAGCTGCGTACCACCACCCCGCCAGCACCGACGAGCCCAACGACGTCGCCGCCGCCCTCGCCGAGCTGTGCGGATACGACCCCATGGAGATCCGGGGCACCGTCCACTTCACCGGCAACAGCCGCGAGACCGACAGTGCACCGGGCATGGACGACGAGAACCACTTCGCCCTGCTGGAGACCCTGGCCCAGGTCTGCAACACCCACGGGGTACGCCTGTGGCGCCAGTGCCATCCGCACCACACCGTCATGGTCCAAGCGACCGACTACGTCCCCGGTGACCCGATCTGGGACCACACCGGCACCCGGCGCTGCTTCGCCTCGCTGGAGCCGTACCCGCCCACCAGCAACCTCGCCAGGCGCCGTCCCAAGGCCCGCCGCTACGTCTGCGACGACGGCCACTCCATGCCCGCCCCCTCGCACGGCCACGGGATGCGAGTCGGCTGCGCCCCGGCTGGCTACTGGCAGCGCACCGGCAACCAGCTCCTGCCCGCCGCCGACTGAGACCCGCCGCCCGCCCCGGGCCAGGCCCGGGCGGGCTCTCACCGAGGAGCTGCCCATGCGCACCACCGTTGACCACTTCACGACCGCCGAGACGGTCGCCCTCGACCAGACGCGCGGTCTGGCCCGCACGATCGCCGACGCCCTCACCGCCATGTACCCGAGCGCCGCCTACCTGGTGCTGGAGCGCGATGAGGACGATGCCGATGTCCTGTGGCTCCACAGCATCCGGGACGTCACCGGCGGCATCCTGTGCGACTTCGAACCCGCCTCGGCCGCCCCGTCGCCCACCCCGCCGACAAAATCGAGTACGCGCGCCTGCTCAAGGGCCAGGGCGCCAGCTACCGGGAGATCAGCATCGAGACAGGCGCCCCGAAGACCTCCCTGCACCGCTACCTACAGGGATAGCCGACCGAGGCCGACGGACCACTTCGCACCCCAGGCCCACGGCCAGGCCGTGCAGCGGCAGCACGGCGAGGGTATCGACAATCTCCTCGTTCGGTCGGCCGAGTGCACGGCGCGCCTTGGCCGGCGCCGGTGCGGGCCGGTGAAGGATCGCTCGAGGCAGCGCCCGGCGGTGTGCCGGCCGGCACCGCCGCGCCCGCTGAGGACCGGGCACTCGCTCTCTTCGCTGGAGGTACCGGATGACCGCCGGAGCGAACACCTCGCCCGCCGAGCTGGAGCGTGTCTGGGATCTGCATACGAACAGCGAGTTCGTCACGCTCGACGTCGACGCGACAATGGCCACGATGACGGACGATGCCCAGGTCCTCCATGTGCCCACCGCGATGGGCGCCCGCGGTCGGCAGGCCGTCCGCGACTTCTACCGGCGCTGGTTCGTCGGCCACAACCCCCGGGACTTCAGTCCCACGACACTCACCCGCACTACCGGGCCCAACCGCATCGTCGACGAGATGCTCGTCTCCTTCACCCATGACACCCCCGTGCCCTGGATCCCAATGCCGTTGCCTTAGTGGTCGGGCCATCGATTGTTGAGAGTGACGACGACCGGAGGGCGGCGGCTGCTGGCAGGTTCGCCTGGGGCTTTGCTGCCGTAGCCGGTGATGCACGAACGGATCTTTCGCGGACAGCTACGGGATCTTCGGCGGGGCAGCAGGCTGCGGCCGATCTCAACGAGTCCGAGGCGCCGATCCCGCTTGATCGCCGAGGGGGGAAAAGCCGCTCGGCGAGATCACGGAGCGGCGGACGACGTGCAGGGCCCGGGTGAACGAGGTCCGTTGTGCGGTGCTGTGGTGCAGGTGGGCGGCCTCGTTCAACAGATCCCGGGTGGCGTGGTGCACGATCAAGTGCGCGTAGATTTCCTGCCGTACGCCGTCCGGTGTCTGCGACCTGAGGACTGGTCGGCCGCGTTGATGGGTCTTGATCTCGTCGAAGACGAGCTCGATCTCCCAGCGCCGGGCATACAGGATGGC
>NZ_JARWBG010000078.1:0-36814 GCF_029846775.1 Streptomyces chengmaiensis | reverse complement strand
GACGCCCGCGCCGAGGCCCGGGACGGCGCCGGGGCTCCGGCGGTCGCCTGCGCCGACGTCGCTCCGGCCGGCCGCAGCACCGGCGCCGGCCGCACCGGCCGCACCGCTCCCGCCGCCTGAGCCGCCGTCGGGGCGGGCGGAGTCCCAGCGTGCGGCGGAGGCCTCGTCTCCGGTGAGCAGGGCCTGGTAGAGGTCGACGGAGGCGAGGTCGCAGAAGCCGGGGACGGCGACGTCGAGGAGTTCGCGGGCGGTGGTCTCCAGGTCGAGGGAGTTGCCGATGCGTGCGCTGGCCTCGTTGAGGAGGGCGAGGTTGCGGCGGGCGCTGGCGGCTTCGCGTGCGGCGATATGGCGTCGGGTGACATCGCTGCCGACTCCGGCGACGCCGATGGGCCGGCCTGATCCGCTGTGCACCCGGTAGAGGTTGACGGCCCAGTGTCTGCGTTCCGTGCTGCCGGGCGCGGTGCCGATGATCTGGAGGTCGGTGATGGATTCCCCGGTCTCCAGGACTCTGCGCAGGGCGGCGTCCATGCGCTCTGCCTCGGGGCGGGAGAGGTAGTCGTGGACAGTGCGTCCGCGGTGGTCCTCGGCGGCTCCGCCGAAGACGGCGGCGAAGCGCTGGTTGGCGCGCAGGACGGTGAGGTCCATGTCAAAGAGGAGGAAACCGAAAGGAGATTGACCGAAAATCGCCTGCGAAGAAGCGAGGTCGGTCTCTATGCGGCGCAACGCGCGGACGTCGACGACGATGCAGAGCGCGCCGCGTTCACCCGTCTCCGTCTCGCTGGGCATCACATAGACCTCGGCGACGCCGTGGGAGCCGCCGTCGCCCGGCACCCGGTAGGGCACGAGGCCGGTCCACTCCTTGCCGTCGAGTATCTCGGCGATCCTGCGATGGCCGCGGGTACGGAGATCGGTGGGCATGAAGACGTCGACGGGGTCCCTGCCCCGGACCTGTCCGGCGTCGAGGCCGAAGAGATCGGCTGCTCGTCTGCTCCACTGGTCGACCAGTCCGTCGGGTCCGATCGAGAAGGAGGCGACACGGATGTAGTCATAGATCGAGCCAGGCGGGCTGCTCTGCCACACGACACCGCTCGCCGTCTCAGGTATTTCGCTCACGCGACCGTCCCCTCCAGCTCACCGCACCGGACCGGCCATGACCGCAGTATTCAGCACTACGGCCCCGACCGGCACGGCGTTCACGATCACAGCACGGTCTCGTTCGTTTTGAGCCGGGTGCTGTGTGATCGTCATCCCCTCTGACTTCTAACCAGCCAGGGCCAGCTCGAACCACACGGTCTTGCCGGTCCTGCCGCGCCGGGTACCCCAGCGGCGGGCGGTGCAGGCCACCAACTGCAGCCCTCTCCCGCCCTCCTCGTCGAGCGCGGCGGAGCGTGCGGTGGGCGGATCGGGCAGCGGGTCGGAGACCTCGACGGTCAGGAAACGGGCCGCGCCGTCTTCTTCGGGGCGGATGAGCCGCACTCCGATGGGCCCGTAGGCATGCCGCAGGGAGTTGGTCACCAGCTCGCTGACCAGCAGCACCGTCATATCGCCGACCGCCGCGTCGAGATCCCAGGCGCGCAGGGCGTCCCGTACGGCATGGCGGGCGGTCCGCACGGCGTCGGGCTGCGCAGGGAAGGTCCACGAGGCGCTCTCGCCTCTGGTGTCGATCACGCCGATCACTTCCCCAGACCAGACCAGCACCCGAGACCCGCGTCCGTTTTCGGGGTGTTAATCAGGACATACCCGATATTCATGGCGAGGTATCCCGACCGCCTCAGCAATGAGCGCACGGAGGCGCGGACGGCGTACGGCTCACTCCTGTGCGCCGTCTGCCGCGCCCTTGCTATCAGCCCGCTGCCCGCTTGCCCACCCTTGGCGACCCCTGGGTCGAGCACTCGTCGCCGGCGGGCCGCCCGGCAGCCGCCGCCACGAGCGCCCCCGCACACGCCTCAGGCGCCCCTCCCGGCGCCCTCCGACGCCCTCCGACGCCCTCGACGCCCCTCAGTCGACGCCTTCGCCGCCCCCTTGCCGCAGCAGCCGGGCCGCCTCGGCGACCGCGGGACGGTCGTGATCCAGCCAATCGACGGCGTCCATCTCGTCCGGGGCGAGCCAGCGGAGGGCGTCATGGTCCTCCAAAGGCCGGGGCTCCCCGGAGATCAGCCGGGCGGTCCACACCTGGAGCACATAGCCGGGGCGGCCCAGCGGCCACTCCCCCTCGATCCGGCGCAACGGCTCGGCCCGCACGCCCAGCTCCTCGTACAGCTCGCGCACCAGCGCCTGCTCGGGGCTCTCCCCCGGCTCCAGCTTCCCGCCGGGCAGCTCCCAGCGGCCGGCGAGCTGCGCCGGGGCGCTGCGCCGGGCGGCCAGCAGCCGGCCGGCACGGCAGAGCGCCCCGGCCACCACAACGACTCGTTCACTCATGCGGTGGAGCGTATGCGCTCCACCCAGTACATCTGCCGATGACCGGAGTCCTCCAGGGTTTCGACGACGTGCTGAGCCTCGTCCCTGGTGGCGTACCTGCCGACGCGATAGCGGTTGCCGTTGTCGTCCTCCCGTATGACAAGCCAGGGGAGCACAGCACCACTGTCGTTCATTCGTCCCCTCCCTCGGTCGGCAGACCCATGGGTAAGCCCATCGGCAGGCATATCCGCAACAGTCGCCGGGAAACCGCATCACGCATATGCCCGACCCTACGCCTGACATTCACTCAGCGGATATGTGTTTACACAAAGAGATATGAAAGCAGGGGGCGCATCCGGCCGGATGCGCCCCCTGCTCACCTTTTCACGGAGGGCTCAGTCAACCCGTGCGCACCGTCGGCACCGAGGTTCGAAACGGGGCCGTGGACTGGGGGCCTTGCGGCGGACAGCGCCGTGGGGGCCTCAAGTGAGCAGCAAAGGAAGCAGTTCAGGCCCGACGGGACCGCGCGGTCCGCGATGGCGGGGGGATGGCATGCCGTCGCGTGCAGAACGCCCTCACCGACGGCGGCGATATCGGCGATCCCGGCATCGGGGCTGTTCACCGGGCGACAACGGTCAAGGCGGCACGTGACGTTGGCGGCACGGGCGGACAACGGGCCGCGTACCGGGAGGAGTCCGGCCGCGTCGAGGGCCGAGAAGACTCGGACGCAGCGGCCGGAGGGTCCGAAGAAGGCGAGAATCGATACGGTCGGGGCGACTGCCACCACCCCCGGCCCTCCGGACCCCCCGAAGCCGCCGGACCCGCCGAAGCCCCCTGACCCCCCGAAACCGCCAGACCCGCCGGACCCGCCGCGGGCGGCCCGGCGGCCGGACCACGGCCCGATCGGTGCACGGCCACGAGGTTCGGCGTATGTCCACGAGGGTCACGGCGAGGGCGACGCACGGCTCCGCTCCCGGTCAGCGCACCGGGAGGTGGTACGCCAGTCGGTAGCGGTCCGCCGGGACGACGACGTCGGCCGTTTCGACCGCGCGGCCCGAGGCGTAGAAGGTGCGCTCGACGACCAGCACCACATGCCCCGGCACCCCGCCCAGCGCCAGCAGTTCCTCCGCCAGGCCGGGGCGTGCGGCGACCTGTTCGAGGACGTTGTCGACGACGATGTCGACCGCGGCCATGCGGTCGACGACGCCGCAGCCTCCCAGCGGGCCTTCCTCGGGGAGCATGACCGGGGTGCGGCCGGTGATGTCGAGGGGTTCCCAGGACGTGGAGAGCATCATCGGATCGCCGGAGTCGCGGTACAGGTAGCGCGTGCGCATCACACGCGCCCCCTCGTCGATGCCGAGCCGCTCGGCCACCTCCGCGCTCGCCGGCTCCTGTTCGCTGCTGGACTCCCAGGTGCCGCGGGCGCCCTCCTCGGCCTGCTCCTGACGGAAGGGGCTGGAACCGCACGGGGGGCGGTCGCCGGAGCGCGAGACACGGCGGGGCACGGCGCGCTCTCGTACGTATGTGCCGGAGCCCGAGCGGCCCTCCACCAGGCCCTCGGCCATCAGCACCTTGCGCGCCTCGAGGGCGACCGTGTCCGAGACCCCGTACTCCTCGCGGATGCGGGCCTGGGACGGCAGGCGGGTGTGCGGCGGCAGCGAGCCATTGACGATCTTCTGGCGGAGATCGCTCGCAACACGCAGATAGGCCGGCTGCTCACCGAATGTCACGGGCCACTCCCCATCAGGTTGACAGACAGCGACAGAGTGGCAACCGACGGTTGATGACCGCAAGCATGAGCCAGAGCTTCACGTCAAGTCATCACACCCGGCCGGGCGGTCAGTTGCCGCCGGGCGGTCAGCCCGGCGGGGGCACAAGAGGGGGCGGCCGCAGCGGCGGCCGCCCCCTCGGGTCAGGGCGTCACATCAGAACTGCAGCGCCCAGGAGTCGATCTTTCCGGTGTCCCACCAGTAGTTGTCGCTGACCCGCAGCTTCCACGCGCCGTTCGCGCTCTCCGAGGAGGCGTCCACGGTGTACGTGGTGTTGATGTCGTTGCTGCTGCCGCCGGTGCCGTAGCCCTTGAGCAGGTACGCGGAACCGTCCGGTGCGATCAGCTGGACCCGCAGGTCGCCGATGTAGGTGTGCTTGATGTCCACCTCGACCTTGAGGCCGGACGGAGCGTTGCCGTCGATGCCGCTGACGCTGATCGGGGACTCCACGGTGGAGTGGTCGTTGATCGCGTAGTCGGTGGTGTTCTCGAAGCGGTCGCCCGGCGGGGGCGGCGGGGGCTCGGTTCCGCCGTCGCCGACGTACAGCAGGCGGTTCGGCGAACCGCTGCCCGGGTTGCCGACCACACCGGTGGTGGCGGCGCCGGCCAGGGCGCTGGACACCTGCGACGGGGTCGCCGTCTCGTTGTCCGCCAGGTACAGGGCGGCCGCGCCCGCGGCGTGCGGGGCCGCCATCGAGGTGCCGGAGATGGTGTTGGTGGCCGAGTCACTGGAGTTCCAGGCCGATGTGATGGACGAGCCCGGCGCGAAGAGGTCCAGCACACTGCCGTAGTTGGAGAAGTACGAGCGGCCGTCGCCGCTGTCCGTCGAGCCGACGGTGATCGCCTCGGTCACCCGCGCGGGCGAGTAGTTGGAGGCGTTGCTGCTGTCGTTGCCGGCGGCGACCGCGTAGGTGATGCCGGAGGCGATGGAGTTGCGCACCGCGTTGTCGAGAGCGGTGTCGGCCCCGCCGCCGAGGCTCATATTGGCGACCGCCGGCTTGACGGCGTTCTGCGTCACCCAGTCGATGCCCGCCACGACCTGGGCGGTCGTGCCCGACCCCTGGTTGTTGAGCACCCGGACCGCGACGATCTCGGCGTTCTTCGCCACGCCGTAGGAGGACCCGGCCACCGTGCCGGCCACATGGGTGCCATGGCCGTGGCCGTCCTGCGCCGTGTTGTCGTTGTCGATGGCGTCATAGCCGTACGACGCCCGGCCGCCGAAGTCGTTGTGACTGATGCGCACACCGGTGTCGATGATGTACGCGGTCACGCCGTCACCCGCGCTGTCGGGGTAGCTGTAACTGTTGTTCAGCGGCAGGTTCCGCTGGTCGATGCGGTCCAGGCCCCAGGAAGGGGGATTGGGCTGGGTGCCGTTGATGCTCAGAACGCGGTTCTGCACGACCGATTCGACGGCGGGGTCCGCGGCCAGCTTCTTCGCCTGCGCCTCGGGGAGTTCGACGGCATAGCCGTTCAGCGCGGCCTTGTAGGTCCTCTTGATCTTCGCGCCGTACGCCGCCGCCAGCGACCTGCCCTTCTTCGACTCGGCGTCGACCGCCGACTCGTCGAGGGTGACGATATAGCTGCCGGCGACGGCTCCGGGAGCGCCGGCGTTCTCGATCACGCCTTCCGGCGCCTGTTCGGCCGCGGTGGCCGGAAGTGCGGAGACCGCGCCGAGGGTGAGGGCGGCGGCTATCGCGCTGGCCACGGCGAGTCTTCGCCGCGAGGTACGCACTGACATGTGAGGGGTCCTCCTCATCGGTGGTGCGCTCTTGTGGGGGTGATCAGCATGGCCATGACAAGCCTTGGCCGGAAAACCACGCCGTCATGTCCCGCTGCCGTCCGAAAGGTTGACCGATCCACAGGAATCACACAAGGGTTCCGGACGCGACGTAACACGGGCGCCACACAAATGGCACACACAGGCTCCGTCTTTCGGCCTTTCGTCTCGGCCGGCCGACAGGTCGGCGGTCCGGCGGCGAACCCGGCGACCAGGGCAAGACAGCCGACGGGCCCCAGGCGGCCTTCGTGACGGCCTTCGTGACGGTCTTCGTGATCTCTCTGCACCCCCACACCGGCCGGCACGCGTCGGCCCGCCGCCCGATTCCATCAGCCCGCGGAGGTGAGCGCGCCGCGGCCGGACGGGGAGTGCGCCCCGGCCCGCGCGGACTCTCCGCAGTGCACGCAGACCACCACGGGATCCAGGGCCCGGCCGCACGAGTGCTGCCAAACCAGCGGCGGATCCCCGGGGTTCAGATACCGGTCGCCCCACGTCATCAGGGTGAGCAGCACATCACCGAGTTCCTGGCCGGCAGGCGTGAGACGGTACTCGTACCGGGGCGGACGCTCATGGTAGAGCTCGCGCCGGACGACCCCCGCCGCCTCCAGTTTGCGCAGCCGCGCCGTGAGGATGTCACGGGACGCCCCGGTGTTGCGGACGATCCGGTC
This sequence comes from Streptomyces chengmaiensis, assembly GCF_029846775.1. Lineage (NCBI taxonomy): Bacteria > Bacillati > Actinomycetota > Actinomycetes > Kitasatosporales > Streptomycetaceae > Streptomyces > Streptomyces chengmaiensis. Next base: position 30,204 of record NZ_JARWBG010000078.1, on the reverse strand, counting down.
GAAGCGCCGGACACCATGGCTCAGTTCGCGTACGGCAAGCAGCGTCCACCGCTCCCCGACGAGCTCGAGCGCGTCGGCGATGGAGCACACACGCGGCGCCACGGGCTTCGGCTTTGACATGTCCCGAGTTAAGCAGCGGCCCTGAGCAGCGGTCCAGGCACGCAACAGCCGCCAGGCGCAAACCCCGGAGGGACGCGGCCCGAAGTGCCCCGCCGGGGCGGGTCAGGTGGACCACACGACGGTGTCGCCGTCCATGACGACGACCTTGGCGTCCGGCCTCAGAACCAGCTTCGCGCCGGGGTGGCCGTAGCTTCCTGCTCCCCAGATCGGCCTGTCGTCGGCGTTGTGGATCACAAGGTTGCCGTCGGGCTGGAAGATGGCCTGGTGGTCCTCTCCGAACGTCATGGCGGCCCAGACGGGGTTGCCGTTCTCGTTGTAGACGACCAGGTTGCCGTCGCGCTGCATGACCATGCGTATCCGGTTGGTGGTCCAGGCCTGCCCGACCTCCAGCACGCTGGTCGCCGAGATGACCTCGGTCCCCCACTGCGGCTTCGGGGTCTCCTCGGGCGGCTTGGGCTCGGCGGTCGCGGTCCGCTTCGGCGTGGTCTTCTGCTCGGGCTTGCTGCTGGGCTCCGGTGCGGGCTCGGTCTCCTTGGGCGCGGGAGCAGTCGAGGTCTCGGTCCGCTGCGTGCGCTCCGGGCTCGGCTCGGAGCTCGGCTCGGAGCTCGGCTTCTTCGTGCCGTAGCTCTCGGGGCTGCTGGACGCAGCGCCCCCGTCCAGTACGGTGCCGAAGTCCTGGCCGACCGGCTTCTTGGCGTCGCCGCGGCCGTCGTCGTCCTTCGCCGCGCCCCCGGCCAACAGCAGCGGCACCGCCACGAGTACCGCGCCCACGATCGCCGCCCCCGCCAGCAGCGGCTTCCTGGGGCGCCCGCCCTGCGCCGCGGCGTCCGGGGGCTCCTCCGGAGGCGGCGTGCCGCCGTCTGCCGCCGCGACGCCGCCGGGCGCCCCCGGCGTCTCGCCCCCCTCCTCGGCGGTGGCCGGTGCGGGCTCCGACACTCGCTGCTGCACGGTCTGCTCGCCGGGCGTCCGCGCCGCGGCCCCGGTCAAGCCTGGCGAACCCGTGGAGGATGCGGCCGTGTCCGGCTCCGCCTCGCCCCGAGGCGGCTGCGACGCTCCCTCGCCCCGTCGGTGCACCGGGGCGTCGGCGCCCGCCGGTCCGCCGCTCGCCGGTCCGCCGCTCGCCGCCGACGCCGCAGGGCTCAGCGCGCCGGCGGGCGGCTCGGAGGAAGCGGGCAGCGGCACGGCCTTGCGCACACGTGCCGAGGTGCCGCCGGTGGTGGCTCCGGCCTCGTTCTGGCTGGGGTGCTGGGAATCCATCCGATCACTTCTCTTCGGTGGCGGACCGTCGCGGACCGTCGGCTCGGCGGATGCCGGACACGGCGGTCACGACAGGCTGTGGCTGTGGCTGTGGCTGTGGCGTATGGGCGCGACGCGTCCCGGGCCGTGGTGGGCGCGGTTCACGAGAAGGACCACAGCTGGTCGTCCTTCAGATCGCAGTGGAAGATCGTCAGCCGGGCGTCCCGGCCGCCGACTCCGTAGTAGCCGGCCACGTCCAGGCACAGGTTCCCGCTCGCGTGGTTGCGGATCCAGAACTTCCCCGTAGCTTTCTTGTCCAGGTACCACAACTGGTTGTCGGCCGCGGTGCCGTTGCAGTACCACTCGGACACCGAGGTTGTGGCGGCCTGGCCTCCGTAGCCCGGCAGGTCCAGGCAGTAACCGTCCTTGCCGTTGCGGATGGTGAACAGGTCGGCTCCGGAGGGGCCGGCACCCTTGTCGGCCACCACGAGGTCCCACAGCTGATTGTCCCCGGTCCGGGCGCAAGGGAACTGGTTGACCGGGCCGTCGAGCGCGCCCTTGCCGTAGTTCGGGATGTCCACGCACATCCCCGTCATGACGTTCTTGATCAGGACGTCGGTGACGGTCCGGAAGGTCGCGCCCTGCGGCAGGCTCCGGCCCGTGGCCGATCCGGCTGCGGCCCCGGCCTTGCGGCTCGGGCTGCCGGAGGGTTCGGCGGCCGGAGTCGTCGACGAGGCCGGGGGCCGGGCGGGAGCCTTCGCCTGCTGCCGCGGTGTCCCTTCGGACGGGGCCGACGGCGAATCGGAGGGCGATGCGGAAGTGGAGGTGGAGGTGGAGGGCGATGCGGAAGTGGAGGGCGGGACCGCGGCGTACCGGCCGGCGCCCTGTGCGGCGCCTGGACCGCCGTCCTGGAGCGTGGTGCCGCCCTCGCCCTCGGACCGGCCGGCGCCGGCCGGCGCCGCGTTGTCCGCCTTGCCCCCGATGAAGAGCAGCGGCACGGCGACGAGTACGGTTCCGGCGATCGCGGCAGCCGCCAGCAGCGGCTTGGCCGGGCGGACGCGCGGCGGTCCGGCCTCGTCCTGCGCCTTCCGGCCGGATTCAGGGTGCGGGGGGTCCGCGTCTGGCTGCGCCAAGGTGACGACACCCGATTCCGGCTCCGAGCCGGCCTGTTCCGGGGTTTCCGGGCGGCCGTGCTCCGGACCGTCCGTCTCCGCCGCACCGGTTTCATGGGCGGATGCTCCCGCCCCGGCGGTTCCGGGCGCTGCCGCTCCCACTGCGGCGGCGTCGCCGGCGCGACCGGCCGTGGCCTCGGGGCCGCCTTCGGCGTTCCCGGCCTGCGTCGCCGGTCGGTCGCCGGAAGGCTCCGGGGACGCGTCCCGGCGGCCGGACGCGGGCGCGACCGCGGCGGGGCCGTCCCCCGCACCGTCCGCGTCGCCGGGAAGACCTGACGCCGGGGAGGGCCGGTCGAGCGCGCCGTCCGGCTCCGCCGCCACAGCGGGCAGGACGGACGCTCTGCGCACGGCGGGACCCGGCGGTGTGGTTCCGTCTCCTTGCTGCCTCATCGGTTCTCCGTTCGGTTCAGTCGTCCTGCTGGGGCGGGCCGCCCACCGGCCCTGCGCAGCGGGCGGGCCAGTCGAAGGCGGCCGCGCCGGGCGGGCATCGGGTCAAGGCCTCGTCGAGGCGGGCGAGTACGGCATGGTCTTGTTCGTCGAGCTGTGCATGGACCGGCGGCTCGCCGACCGGGCCGGTCGGCAGCTCGCGCAGGAGGAGGAGCGGCGCAGGGCCCGATGTGCGTACGCCGAGCACCCGGAACGCCGTGCCGGGCGGGAAGACGACCTCGTCGTGTCCGACGCCGGGGCCGGTCGAGTCGGAGAGCTGCCGCACCCGGCGACCGGTCACCGACCAGACGGCGTACCGGGCGGCGGCAGGGGACGGGCCCCGGCCGTCGGCGGGCAGCGCGCTCAGCGGAGCCGGGTCCCGGAGCACGGTGCCGGGATCCGGCGTCGGGGACTCCGCGGTGACGGATGGTCCGGCGCCGCGCAGCGCCGGGCCGCGGAAGGACGGCATACGGCGCAGGGCCGAGGCGACGCATGCCGCATAGGGCAGCAGACGCCGGTCGCCGGCGCGCAGGCACTGCTCGAGTTCCCGGTGGCCGAAGGGGCCGTCCGACGCCCGCAGATACAGCAGCAGCGCGATCAGGTCGGCCCTGGCTGCATCCTGCTCGGGCCCGCGCAGCGCGGGCATACGGGTCAACGTACGGGCGACGGCTGCCGCCTGACGGTCCCACACGCTGTCGGCCAGCGTGCGGAACGCGGCCCGCTCCGCCTGCGTACTGCGGTGTCCGGGCAGAAACGGCACCGGGGACAACGGCCGCGACGAAATGCGCGGCTTCCGCGGAGCGGCCGCCTCCGGCACGGACGGCTCGGCGGCCCTGCCTCCAGGCTGCGTGGTGGGGGCGGCAGCCGGACTCGCCGGCGACGCCTGCGGCTCGTCGGTGCGCGGGGATTGGGCGGCGGTACCGGGAACGCTGCTGGTGAGGACCGGACGGTTCGCGGGGCCCGGAAGGGGCGGGGCGTGGTGTCCGGCGCCCCGGCCGTCGCCGTTTCCGGAGGGGTCCGTCGTCGCCTCCGCGTCACCGCTCGGCCGGGTGGTCCCGGCCGTGGGTGCGGTGGGGGTCTCCGGAGCGTCCGTGACGGCAGGCGTCTCGCCGGTCCCGACGCCGTCCGCATCGCCGTGCACCGTCGGCGCCCGGCCGGGTGAGGGCGGAGCGGAGGCCGTCTCCGGCGGTCCTGCGGGCCGCGGGCCCCTCTCCCTCTCCGGCTCCCTCTCCTGCTCCTGTTGCGGCTGCCGTCCATGCGCGGGATCGGCTGGTCCCGGCGGGAGGTCGGGGTCGGCCGGGCGCCGGAGCGGCTCGGCAGCGGCCGTCGCACCGGATCCGGCCGAGGGCGCGGTACGGGCTTCCGCAGCCGCAGCCCCCGACTCAGTCGAAGGCTCCCCCCTGCGCGAATCGACCGCGGCGGCACCGTCTGCCGCGCCCGACGGCCGGTCACGGCCGGGTCCGTTCGGCCCTGCGGGCGTCGCCTGGTCGCCCGTCGGGCGAGGCGAGTCGGCCGTCGGGCGAGGCGAGTCGACCGCAGCGCCGCCGTCGGCCTGGGACATCGCCGTCGCGGCGGGCTGCCTGCGGGGTGCGCTGGGCGGCGCGTCCGACCCGGCGACGCCGCCCCGGTCGCGGTTCGGGCCGGTGCGCGGCTCAGCCGAGGGCTCGGGAGACACCGCCCCCCGGAGGGCGCGGGCGCCCGACGGCATATGGGGTCCCGCGGCCAGGGGAGCGGCGTCCGGGGATGCCGCCCCCGAGCTCCAAGCCGAAGGCCTCGGCTCCGAACCTGAAGTCGGGGCCCCCGCGGCGGAGACAGGGCCGACAAGGACGGCCGGTCCGGCGGGGAGTCCTGTGGTGCTCGACGTGGTCTTCGTGGCCGTTCCGGAGCCGGCGTCCAGCGCGGTCCGGGGCGGTTCCCCCTGTCCCGGCGCAGGGTGGGCACCGCGCCCCTCCGCGGCCGGCGTGGGGCGCGGCCCGTCCATGGCCGGCGTGGGACGCGGCCCGTCCACGGCCGGCGTGGGACGCGGCCCGTCCACGGCCGGCGTGGGACGCGGCCCCTCCATGGCCGGCGTGGGGCGCGGCGCGGCCGGGGCCGTTCTGCCGAACGATGCGAAGCGCACGCTGCGAACCCGGTGCCGGGCGGCCAGTCGGCGCAGTTCCAGGCCGCCGTCGACGGCGGTGCCGTGCACGTGCATACGGGCCCGGGCCCGTACATGGACAGGCAGGGCGTCCAGCAGTTTCTCCAGTGCCGGCCACAGCGACCGGTCGAGCACCTCTCCGGGCCGGCCCACCTCGATCTCCGGCCCCCGGGCGTCCACGGGCCGGGCGGCCAGGGCGGGCGGCTCCCCGCCCGTTCCGCTGATCCACAGTCCCGCCCGGGTCGCGGTGACCTGCCACCGGTCGGACAGGCGCACCACGCCGCGCAGGGCCTGGCCAGGACCGGGCAGCGGCGGGCTCCAGCGACCGAGGCGGGGCGAGGGAGCCCCGGGCGCGCAGATCACGGAGTCGACGAACGGCTGCCAGCTCGGAGCGCCGTCGACGCCCACAGTCATCGGGCGCACGGCGTTGAGGCGCCGGTCACCGGATTCGGCGAGCAGCGGCAGTCCGCTGTAGACGAGGACCTCGGCGTCGACCAGTTCGGCAGTCTCCCGGGCGATGCGCAACACGTCCCGTCGGCCGCCCGGGGCGAAGCGGAGAGCGGAGCGTGCGCTGCCGGGCAGCGCCGTGACGACCTCCGTCACATCGTCGGCGCCGACGTCCTCTCCGTCCGGCACGCCGAGGACGACGAGGAGCCCGTGCCGGTCGACGGGGACGGCGTAGCACAGATCGCCGGGGCGCGGGGCGCGGGCCTCGGCGGGGCGTATCAGCACACCGGCCGGGATCTGCTCGACGACGCAGCCGCTGCGGGTGGCGGCGGGCAGGCTGCCGGGGGCGGGCTGCCAGCCGGGGGCGGGCTGACGCGGGCCGAGTGGAACCGGTGGGGCGCCGGGCGCGAAGCGCCACCATCCGCGTGTCCGGCCGGCCGCTTCGCCGTCCGGCTCCTGGTCGCGGACGAAGAGTCCGCCGCCGGGCACGCCGAGCACGGTGCCGCTGGGCGCGATGACCTCGATGTCCCAGGCGTCGGATATGCGTTGGGCGACGGACGGACGGCCGGGCCGGTCGTCCCCCGCACCGGACATGGCCAGCCGGACGGTGCCGACCCCATCGCCGCTCAGGGTGTCCAGAAGAGCGCCGAGCCGGGGCCACAGGGCGGCGGTCGACGTCTCGTCCGCGCCCGTGACGACGGTGACGGTGTCGTCTCCGTCCGCCTCCAGGGAACGGGTGAGGTCGGCGATCTCGGCGGGACCCAGCAGTTCGTCCGAGGAGTGCCTGAGCAGCACGAGGCGGTCGTACTCCTCGACCAAGAAGCCGGGTCCGGCGGACTCCTCCTGCGGCGTCCGGCCGGCGTCGGCCGGACGTGCCGCGGTCCGGCGACGGCCCCAGCGCATCAGTGGTGGCCTCTCTCGACGGCCGGCGCCGAAAGGCCGGTGTCCGACGTCATTTCATGCGCCCCAAACATTGAAGGTGAATCCCGAGTGGCATGGCGGAATTGGTTGCGTGGAACCGCCCTGCGGATCCGTGAACCGGCTCACCGGGCCCCCGCGGCGGCCGTTTCCCGAATAGGGCGTGTTTTTCCGGCACTTGATTCTCGTACGAGGAACCGGAACGCATCGGATCATATCCTTTGCCGCCTTGCCGGGATGTCCGGGATGTCATGACGGATCCTCCGGGAGGAGAAACCGCATTCCGTCGAAAAGCAGTCGTACGGTGCCGTGTTGACCGGCGCCGAAGGTATGGACCCGCCCGTCCGGGGCGACGACGGCGATACGGATGCCGAGGATCGCGGCGGCCGTCGCCACCGGCCTCATCCAACCCTCGGACTCCCCGGCGGCTCCTGGTGCGCTGCTCGTCGCGTCGTCGGCTTCCGCGCCCCGGGTCAGCAGCCACCGCAGGTGCTGTGCCGGGGTGAGTCCGAGGTCCCGCACCGTCAGCGAGCCACCCAGCAGAACCGCTTGCGTCGTCTGCCCACCGGTCAGGGTCACGCCCAGACCGGCCAGGTCGGCCACGGGAACCAGCTGCTCCCGGTCGGCGGCCGGCAGGGCGCCGTTCGCGCCGAGGGCCTCCGCCAGGGCTTCGACAAGGGGAAGCCCGCCGCCGGCTTCGGCCCCGGCGGCCGCGGCATGCGGGTCCGTCGGGACGGGTTCCGCTGCGACCGGCCCGGGGCGTGCGGTCGGCCCGGGGCGTGGGGTCGGCCCGGGGCGTGGGGTCGGCCCGCCCGCACCCCCGGACTCCGGACCCGGCCGGCCCGGCGGGGCGCCGTGCACCGGCGCCGATGCCGGTGCCGGTGCCGATGCCGAGGAGGCAGCGGGCACGGCGTCGCTGGCGCTGTAGTGGTTGACGCCGTTGTAGTAGATCTCCACGGGGTTCGCGCCCACGGTCTGCGGTCCGTGCTGGGAGACCAGCGCGTTGACTCCGCCGGCCAGGGTGCGGGCGACGTTGAAGGGGACGCCGAGCGCGTGCGCCGTCAGCGCGAGGAATGTCTCGCCGTACGGGGTCGACCAGCTGTCCCGCCAGTTCTGCACGGCCTTCAGCAGACCGGCGAGTTCCGCGGAGGTCATAGGCGCGGTGCTGGTCGGGTACGCGGTCTGCAGCCGTGTCCTCAGTTGGTCGTCCGAGAGCCCGGACAGAACCGCGGGGGCACCCAGACCGTGCCACTGGGCGAGACCGAGGAGGTCGGCACGGGTCGTGCCCGGAGCACGCAGATCACGGGCGAACTCCCCCATGGTCGACTGCCGCAACTGTCCGGTGACCTCGTGCGGAAGAGTGCCCGTGGCGGTGGCCCGGACGAGGTAGTCGGTGATGTGGCCGCGCAGTGCGGCGACCGCGCCCTCGGCCTGCGGCTGCGCGGGGAGCCGGCCGTTCTCGGAGTGGTACCGGGCCCGATGGGCGAGCGTCGCACGGACCCGACCGGTGTCCGACAACCACCCGAAGACATCGGGCCGGTCGGCCGCCAGCCCGGGAACAGCGCTCCGGACCAGCTGCGGGACGCTTCCCACGACCGCATAGAGCAGGCACTCGCCGTTGGCCACCGTTCGCAGCGGGTTTCCCGCCGCCGGGCGCGCAGCCGTATGCGCAGCCGTATGCGCAGCCGTGCTCGTGGTCGTGGTCGTGGTCCCGTCACCCGCAGCGCTCTTGCCCCTCCCCTTGGGGTCACTCTTCGGCGGGGCGGTCAAAGCGGGCCGGGGCGAGGCGGGTTTCGGCGTGACGGGCGGGGAAGCCTGCGCGGCCGGAACTGATTGCGGAGATGCCTGCGTCACCGGAGCCGGCGGCGGAGAGGCTGGCTGCGAAGTCGGCGGAGCCGGCGGCGGGGTGGCCGGGGTCGATTGCGGCGTGACCGGGGTCGATTGCGCGGTGGCAGGAGCCGGTGGCGCGGTGGCAGGAGCCGGCGGCGGGGTGGCCGGGGTCGGTTGCGGAGATGCCTGCGTCACCGGAGCCGGTTGCCGAGAGGCGGGCCCCGAAGTGGGCGGCGCCGGCTGCGAAGTGGCCGGAGCCGACGGCGAAGTGGCCAGAGCCGGCGACGGGGCGACCGGAGCCGGTTGCGGGGTGGCCCTGGCATCCTCCCTCGGCGGGAGCGCGCGCGGCCGGGGTTTCGGGTCTGCGCCCGGTCGGCGTGCCGGGGTGGACGCCAGCGATGACAGCGGGACGCTGACCAGGCCCTCGCCTGTGGAGCGGCGGACATCGCCGAGGGTGTGGGCGAGGCCGGGCAGCGCGCTGTGGGCGGCCGACTGGGCGGCGGCCTGCTCGGCCTGCTCCTTGAGTGCTTCGACGACGGCCCGGTTCAGCGTGCGCAGGTGCGTGCGCCGGTCGTCGCGATGCCTGGTGGCGCGGTCAAGGCGCTCCGTGGCGCGCGTGAGGGCGCTCTCGGCGGCTTCGGCAGCGGTCTCGGCGGCGGACAGTGCCTTGTCGAGTGCCGGGAGTCGGTCGGCGGCGTCCCGGGCCGCGGTTCGGGCGGCGTCGAGTTCGCGCTGCACCCGCTCCTGGTCGGCGCGCAGCGCCTCGCGTTCCGTGCGGGCGGCGTCCAGGCGGGCGTGGGCCCGCGCCGAGCGTTCGCGGGCCTCACGGGCGCGGGCCTCGGGGACGGCGCCCTCCTCCTGGCGTGCGATGTGTGCCAGGACTGCGTCGGCGGCCCGGACGGCGCCGGAGGCCGCGGTGATCCGCTTGTTCGCCTCGCCGATCCGGCCGGGCAGGCCGAGGAGGGTCTCGTTCAGCCCTCTTGCCTGTTCCCGCCAGTGGTCGCGTTCGGACTCGACTGCGGCGCGCCGTGACCGGGCCGCGGTCACGGCGTCCTCCTGGCGGGTCAGAGCGTCGGTGGCCTGGCGGTGCTCGGTCGTGGCGTCGGTCAGGCCCTTCTCGGCTTCGGCGAGTTCGGTGCGGGCCTCCGCCTGGGGTCCGCGCAGTGACCTCTCCTGTTCCCGGGCCGTCTCCTGTGCGCGGATGGCGTCGGCGTGGGCGGTGATCCGGGTGGCGAGGTCGCTCCAGGCGTCGAGGGTGTCGGCGTCGGTGCTGTGCAGGTCGCCCCCCCGGGTGAACCGCCAGTGGCGCAGGCCCTCGTCGGTGCGCAGCACCAGCTCGACGGGCCGGTCGGCGAGGGCGGCGGTGCGCGAGGCCGCGTACAGGGCGCGGCCGAGCCGGGAGCCGTCCGGGTCGGGGCCGGTGGCGAGCCAGATCTGGGCGGCGGGGTCGCTCGGGTCGAGGCCGTCGGCAAGTGCCCGGGGCAGGTCGCCCAGGGGGTGGGCAGTCCAGTCCCGCAGGTCTGCCTCCGGCTGCCCGGCGAGCAGCGAGCGCAGGTCGTACACCTGCGGATCGGTGCGGGCGTCGGTGATGCCGTGGCCGAGCACGTCCCGTTCGCTCAGGCGCAGTTCGGCGCTGCCCGTCACGTAGAGGGTGCCTGCGGGGCCGTTGACGGTGATCACGACGTCGGCCATGGTCTCGTAGCTGCGGGTGCCGCGGCCGTTGGCGGGCAGTGCCGTGCCGCCGGTCTTGAACCACTCCCGGCGGGCGGCCGCGGTGGCGGAGCCGTGCCCCTGGGTGACGGGCTGCCGGGCGAGCATGGGCGCGCCGAAGCCGAGGAGGTGGGTGTCGGTCACGGCGTAGGCGGTCTGCAGGACGGCGCCCGAGGCGGAACCTGCGACGAGCGAGGTGGTCGCCGAGGTCGTCGGAAGCCGCAGCCGGTCCAGGGCGACGTCGCCCGCGTCGGTGATCCGTCGCGGGTTGCGCAGTTCGATGTGCAGGCTGGGCGCGTCGTCGGACTCGAGGTGGTCGGGGTAGGCGCCGGGCAGGTGCTGCGTCAGTCCGGCGGCGCGGGGTGGGTCGAGGCTGATGGCGCCTGCCTGGATGAGTTCGCCGACGCGGACGGCGGCGCCTTCCGCGGAACCGGACGTCACCGTGGCCTGCCACTGGGAGGCCAGGCGGGGGGCGACGGTGGTGAGGGCCTGCGCGAGTTCGGCGTATCCGTTGAAGTGGAACACCGGGGTGGGTCCGGTCGGCACGATCCGCCCGCCGTCGGCGGGGTGCGTGCCGCCGGTGGCCGTGGGCGGGGTCGGCAGGGGGTGCACGGCCGACACCGCGGGCTCGGTGGGCGGCGCCGCCTTCGCGGGGTCGGCTGCCTCGCTGCCGGTGAAGCGCAGTGTGAGCCGGGCGGGCACGGTCGCGGTGGCGGCGGGGCGGCCGCGCAGCATGCGGTCGAGCCAGGTGGTGAGGGTGACGTTCTCGTCGTACCAGGCGAGCACGCCGGCCTCGACGATGCCGCCGGGCAGGTCGAGGGGCCAGTCGGCGACGAGTTCGGAGCGGACGGTGGCGGTGTACTCGTATGCGACCTCGAAGTCGGCCGCGTTGTCGGTGCGCAGCCAGAAGCGGTCCTCGTTGCCGGCCGCGGTCCTGGTGGTGTCGGTGAGGTCCCCGGTGCGGGACCAGGCGGGTCCGGTGCGGTCGGTGCGGGTGTCGTCGGCGGGGCGGGGGTAGCGGGCTGTCGGGGTGAAGGCGGCTCCGTGCCGGCGGGTGTGCGAGACGGAGCTGGAGGTGTTGGCCGGGGCGTGCACATGGACCTGCTCCTGTCCGGCGCCGCCGCCCGCGGGTCGGCCGCGGACGGTGCGCAGTCCGGCGGTGTCCTGGACCGGCCGGGCGTTGAGGGTGACCTCGACCAGGCGGGCGCCGCCCTTGGTGACATGCCGGAAGTGGAAGCGCTGCACTCCGGATGGGCCGCGGCCGGGCAGGGCGCGCAGGGCGGTCGGGGTGGTGAGGTCGGCGATGCGGGCCAGGACGCCGGGCAGGTAGGAGGCGTGGCCGGGGATGGTGGAGCCGGGTGCCTCGCGTTCGACGAGGGCGGTCAGTTCGGCGCGCAGGCGGTCGCGCTGCTCGGTCCCCTCGTCGCCGAGCTGCCGGACGGACAGGATTCCGGCCAGGCCCGGTTCGCGGGTGCGGGCGAAACGGTCCGGCAGGGGCAGCGTCGGCTCGGGCCGGGCGGGCGCGGCGAGCGTGCCGGTGCCGGTGCCCGAGCCGGTCCCGGTGCCCGAGCCGGTCCCGGTGAACCATTCGGCGTCGCGGGCCAGTTGCGGGTCGCTCATCAGGAACTGGGCGCCGCGCGGCACGTCCACGGCGACCGTGACCGGGTCGGCGGTGGTCAGGCCGAGCGCATTGCCGACCAGGTTGCGGCGCCCGTGCCGGACGGTGACGAGGAACGTGGCGCCGGTGCGGATGCGGTGCAGGGTGCCGCTCTCGGTCGGCGTGCGGGTCACTCCGGTACTGGAGGCGAGGGTGTGCGTCTCGTCGGTGCGCCGGGTGTACGCGTACCGGCCGGACGGGTTGAACGCGGCGGTGGGCGCGGGGGTCGGGGTGCCCTCCGGCACGTCGGGCGGCATCTGGAGCGAGGTGGCGGTGAGGGCGCCCTGGTGGCCGGTGCTGGTGGTCACCCGCTGCTGTGCGGTGTCGGTGGCGCCGACGTCGGTCTCCAGATACTGCTTGCCGCTGTGCAGGTGCTCGGCGTCGTGCAGCCAGCCCTGGATCTCGACGGAGAACTCGTGGTCGGCGCCGAGTCCGGGCAGGGTGAGGCCCTCGATGACATAGCCGCCCTTGAAGATCTGGTGGGAGCGGGCCACGAGACCGGCCGGGCTGAGGGCGCCGCGCAGGGCTTCGGTGAAGGTGGTGCTCTGGTCGGTGGGGTCGGCTCCGGCGAAGGTGTCGAGGACATGACTGCCGGCCTTGGCGACGGCGCCGGGGACGCTTGTGGTGACGGTCTGGGCGATCCTGTCGAGCAGGCCCTGCTCGGGGTGGCCGGGGTAGGTGTTGGTGACGATCTGTTCGAACGCGTCGAGGATCGGCCCGGAGCCGCGGACGACGTCCATGACGGCGTCGTCGGGCAGCCGGACGACACCGTCGGCGGGCCTGCCGTCCGGGCCGGTCAGCGCCAGACGGGCACGGTCGTCGGCGTCGACGGCCCGCACCCGGTGCTCGGGGATCGTCTGGACCGGCGTGCCGACGGGCACGGTGCGGTGCTGCGGCACGGCGAGAGTGAGGTGCCCGCCGACACTGTGCGGCGGGTCCTCCGCGGGTTCGGCCGGACGCTCGACGTCGGCGGGGGCGGTGGGCCGGGCGTCGGGGTGCGAGGCGGGGTCGGCGAAGCGCACCGCGGGTTCGACGCCGGGACCCTCGTACAGATCGAGGGAGAACTGCGCGGGCACGTCGAAGACTTCGGCAGGCTGCCCGCTGCCGATGAAGAACTGGTCCTGGTTGACGCCGGAGCCGGCCGTGGTGGTGTGGGCGGTCTGCTGGGCGTACGTGTAGTCGCCGGTGCCGCCCAGACGCCACGGGCCGCCGCTGCCGAGGGGGCCGGCGGGGCCGCCGCCGAAGCCGGCCTGCCAGCCGTAGGCGTAGCCCGCGGCCTCGGTGCCGGCGACGGAGAACGAGGAGATGCCCATCACCTGGACGTCCGGCAGGGTGCGGCGGTGCCGGGGCGTGCTGGCGGGGCCGGGACCGGTGTCGCGGAAGGCGGACAGCCTCAGTTGGACGCGGCGGGCGCCGCCGGTGCGGTCGGGCAGGTCGAACCACATCGCGTGGCCGCCGTCCAGCATGGCATCGGCGGCGGCCCGCAGGCCGACCCCGGAGCGGGCCTGTTCGAAGCGCCGCATGTTGGCGAGTTGCGCCTGGGCGGCGGCCTCGTCGAACAGGGTGGCGGGCACCGGTTCGAGCGGTGGGAGGAAGCCCTGTGCCCGCAGCCAGGCCTCGGCCCGATCGAAGAGCGGAGCGGTTCCGGCGACGTCCAGGGGGGCGGCGGACACGCCGAGGCTCTGCAGGTTCTCCAGTTCCCCGGGGAGTCGGCGCTGCCCGGAGCCCGGCTGGTGTTCCTCGCCCCGGGCCTCGGCGGCGGGGAGGACACGCAGGCGCATCCCGTCGTCCCACGGGCCGAACGTGTGCGTGCTGCTGCCGCCGCGCGCCCGGATCAGGGTGACGCGGTGAGTGACGCGGGCCGGGGCGAGGAGGTGGCTGCGGTTGCTGCGCACGGAGTGCGTCATGGTGGCCGAACCACCGGACGACAGGGTGGCGTTGGTCTGCCATCTCAGCCCGCCCTTGCCGACGAGGCTGCCGGCGGCCAGCGAGGACGCGTCGGGGTGCTGCTCGGCGTGGTCACCGGTGAACGAAGGGCCGAGGCTGCCGTCGAGGGCGGCGCCGCTGGTGAACTTGGCGGCATTGTCGACCTTGACGGTGTGCGCGACATGCGCCTCCAGGTTGATCTTGCCGTCGACGGAGCGGTGCGTCGGGTCGTCGGGCTCCACCTCGGTGGTCAGCTTCAGCATGCCGATGGCGTGGCCGTCGCCGTCCAGCAGCACGGGCGAGAACAGACCGCCGCCGCGTTGCAGAGGCAGGGTGCCGCGCAGGACCGGCTCCGACAGAAAGGCCTCCAGTTCCCCGGCCGAGGAGTCCGACAGGCCGGCGAGTTCGGCAGCGAAGTCGCGGCGCACCTCGGCCGCCAGACGGCCGGGTTCGCGAACCGTGTCGACGCCCCACACCGGGAGTTCGTCCAGACCGGCGGGGACGGCGAGTCCTCCGCCGGTCTCGACGGCGAGGTGCTCGGGGAACCAGACGGTGACCGGTCCGTGCGTGCGGGCGGCGTCCCAGCCGTCGGCCGCGGGCTGCTCAGTCGGGTCCACACGGACCTGCCAGGCGGTGCCGAACTCGATCGGCTGGGACAGTTCGCTGCTGCGCTGGGCGGTCATCGTCTGGACCACGTGGCTGACGGTGGTGGAGGCCGAATACTGGTTGTGGGTGATCGCGAGCGACAGCGCCGCGTCCAGTCGGCGGACCGGTCCTGCCCGGTCGATGGGGAAGCGGCCGGACCAGGCCACGGGGACGGTGCGGGCCGTTCCGGAGCCGCTGGCGGCGGAGGACTCCTGATTGCCGAGTCCGCGCCGCTCGACCCGGCCCTCGGGGTCCGTGACGCTGTGGGCGCCGTACCGCTCGGAGCGGACGGGGTCGCGCAGGGCCAGGCGTACGTCCACGGTGAGATCGCGGCCTTCGTGCCGGACGGTGAACCGCGCACCGCGGCTGCTGCGCAGATAGGGCAGGTGCCGCGCGAGTTCCTCGGCGGTGAGCGTGTCCCGGAGCCGGAGCAGCGCCGGGTGGTCGTCGGCGACGGGGCCGGTGATGCCGAGCGCGGTGAGGACCTGCCGGTGCAGGCCGTCGACGACGGGAGCGGGCAGCGGTTCGACGTGGACCAGGCCGACGTGTCCGTCGTACTGGGAACCGTAGCCGGTGACGTACGAGGACAGGGGTGTGGCCCGGTTGCCGGCGGCCGGGGTTCCGGCGGCCGGTGCGGCGTGCACGGCGGCGCGCTGGCGGAGGCCGTCGATGCGCTGCCGGACCAGGGCGTCCACCAGGGGGCGGCGGGCCGCGCGGGCGGCTGCCGTGGCGTCCTGGGCGGCACGGCCGACCTCGGCCGGGGAGACCTCGCGCATGCCGGTCACCAGTCGGGCGAACTCGTTCTCGTTGCCGTGGCCGATGCCGATGTTGTGATGGGCGCGCTGCGTCAGTACGGCGTCGATGTCCTGGCCGGACCTGAAGTTGGCGGCGGCTCCGGTGCGCAGCAGCTCCTGGTGGAGGAGTGCGGAGTCCGGGACCTGGTACGCGCCGGACTGCTGGTTGGGGGTGCCGTGGCTGCGGACGAACCGCCAGTAGCCGTCCTGGGGCAGGGTGAACTCGACGACCGTCTCCTCGTCCGAGGCCGCGTTGTCGTTGGTGAAGGCGCTGGTGTGGGAGAGCGAGGTGGTGAAGAACTTGCGGTACTGCCGGCTGTCGTTGTGGGACATCGCCGCCCGGAAGCCGGCCTGCGCGGTGCGGGCCCCGAGGAAGACACGGGCCTCCGCGGTGGACATCTTGCGGTAGAGGCGCAGTGGCGCGTCCGGGGCGCCGGTCATCTGTGGGGCCGCGGCGGCCTGCTCGTCGCGGATGCGGACCAGTTCGGCGTGGAAGGCGCCGAGCTGGTCCCGCAGCGTGTCGTGCAGGGCGATCTTGGGAGTGAAGACGGTCTGGCTGTCGGCGAAGACGTAGTAGCCGCTTGCGAAGTCGAGGGCCGCGTCGTCGGTGTCGAAGAAGTCGGCGTAGGCCCGGTAATAGGCCTCCATCGCCTCGACGGTGATCCGCTTGGCGGGTTCGGAGGGCGCCGCGTGCACCTGCTCCGCCGCGCCGGTCCCGGGAGGCGTCGGGCGGCCGTCCGGGGAGGGGCCGGTCGGTGCTTCGTCGCCGTTCTCGCCGACAGCGGTCATGAAGTCGAGGAACGCCTCGTACATCGCGTTGTCGGCGGCGGTGGCCGCGACCGGGTTGGCCGCGGCATCGTGGACCGCCTTCGGATCCGTCCCGTACAACCGCTTCAGCAGCGGCAGCAGCTCAGGCTCGTGCTCACGCACCCACTCCACGCCGTTGTTCCGAGGCCTGCCCGTCGCGGCGTCGAATCCGTGATTCGTACCCAGATAGACATTGCTCAACTGCGCGAAGAACTCGAACTCGTCCACCGAGGCGTAGGTGTCCACAGGCCGGCCCGCGATGTCCCTGCGCACACCGTCCGGCCCCTCGACATCATGTCCCGCGGCATCCCTGGCATGGAAGACGCGCCGGATCAGCTCCCGGTCCCCATCCGTCAGCCCCGCCGTGTGCAGCAGGTGCGCCATCTCGTGCGTCGCCGAGGAGTACCCCTCCGGCTGATGCGGAACCCCACCCACCGGCGTCTGCTCCCCCAGCAGGTTCTCCTCCGCCACCGCCGCCACCAGACCACTCTGCGCACCCCGCAGCTCATCCAGCCCACGACCGTCGACACCATGCAAACCGGCGAACGAACTCACCGCCGACAACGGCACATCCAACGGCAGCACCACCACCGAAGCCCCCGACAGCAACAACCGCGTCACCGCATCCGCATCCCGCAGCATCCGCGCCACCTGGGCAGACGCCTCCCCCCGCGCCGACACCGGCCGCGCCGACCCACCCGGCACCACCACCAGCAACCGCGCCGCAAACCCCGCGAAGTCCTCCGGCGACAACCGCGACCGGACCTGCTCCACAAACTCCGGCCGGCCGGCAAGCCACCGCCGATGCCCGACCGGCATCAGGGACAGCCCGTCGAGCAGTTCCGGGGCCGCAAGCGCGGACAGTTCCGCCAGCAGCGCCTCGGGGTCCGGTGGCCGTACGGCTTCGGGCACGTCCACGGCGACGTCGGAGATCAGCCCGTCCGCTCCCCCTTCCAGGCCGAACGGTTCTCCGTGGACACCGGCGGCCCGGTCCAGTTTCTGCTGTACGAGGGCGTGGGCCGCACGCCGTCCGTCCTCGCGGACGGCGCTCAGCGCGGTCTGGGCGGCCTGGTCGACCTCCTGGGCGGGGACCTGGCGGGTCGCGGTCACGAGCCGGACGAAGTCACGGACGTTGCCATGGCCGATGCCCACATTGTGATGCGTCCGCTCGGTGAGGACCGCGTCGACGTCATCCCGCGTACGGAAGTTGGCGGCGGCTCCGGTACGCAGCCGCTCCTGGTGCACCAACGCCGAGTCACGCACCTGATACGCGCCCGTCTGCTGATTCGGCGTCCCGAACCGGCCCACAAAGCCCCAGTACCCATCCCACGGCAACGCGAACTCCACCACCACCTCATCATCCGAAGCGGCNGTACGCAGCCGCTCCTGGTGCACCAACGCCGAGTCACGCACCTGATACGCGCCCGTCTGCTGATTCGGCGTCCCGAACCGGCCCACAAAGCCCCAGTACCCATCCCACGGCAACGCGAACTCCACCACCACCTCATCATCCGAAGCGGCATTCGCATTGCTGAACACACTCGTGTGCGACAACGAGGTGGTGAAGAACTTCCGGTACTCCGCACTCTGGTTGTACGCCATCGCCGCACCGATCCCCGCCGCAGGCCCCTTCCCCAGAATCTGCGCAGCCTCCGCCGCCGACATCTTCCGATACAACCGCATCGACTCACCGGCTCGGTGGACGATCGGCTTCGCAGCCGCCGCCTGCTCNTCCGGTACTCCGCACTCTGGTTGTACGCCATCGCCGCACCGATCCCCGCCGCAGGCCCCTTCCCCAGAATCTGCGCAGCCTCCGCCGCCGACATCTTCCGATACAACCGCATCGACTCACCGGCTCGGTGGACGATCGGCTTCGCAGCCGCCGCCTGCTCCGCCTCGACGCCCAGCAGCTCGGTGTGGAACTTCTCCATGCGGGGCAGCAGGCGGCTGTCGACGGCCAACTCCGGGGTGACGACGCTCTGCCGGTCGACGAAGTCGTAGTAGACGCTGTCGAAGTCCGACGCCGTCCGGTCGGCGGAGAAGAAGTGGTCCACGTATGCACGGTGGAACGCCGCCATGACGTCCGGGGTGAACCTCGCCGAGGGCCCGGCGGGGGCGACCGGGGTGGGGGCGGAGTGCAGGCCGGCTGCCTCGCGTTCCCGCAGCGGCGCGACGCGCTCGGTGATCAGTGCGTCGATCCGGGGGCGGCGGGACTCCCGGGCGGCGGCGACCGCGTCCCGGGCGGCCTGGTCGACCTCCTGGGCGGGGACCTGGCGGGTCGCGGTCACGAGCCGGCCGAAGTCACGGACGTTGCCGTGGCCGATGCCCACATTGTGATGCGTCCGCTCGGTGAGGACCGCGTCGACGTCCTCCCGGGAACGGAAGTTGGCGGCGGCTCCAGTACGCAGCCGCTCCTGGTGCACCAACGCCGAGTCACGCACCTGATACGCGCCCGTCTGCTGATTCGGCGTCCCGAACCGGCCCACAAAGCCCCAGTACCCATCCCACGGCAACGCGAACTCCACCACCACCTCATCATCCGNTCCGGTACTCCGCACTCTGGTTGTACGCCATCGCCGCACCGATCCCCGCCGCAGGCCCCTTCCCCAGAATCTGCGCAGCCTCCGCCGCCGACATCTTCCGATACAACCGCATCGACTCACCGGCTCGGTGGACGATCGGCTTCGCAGCCGCCGCCTGCTCGTCGCGGATGCGGGTCAACTGATCGTGGAAGGCCCGCATCTGGTTCAGCATCGAGGCGTGCGTGGCGAGCTTGGGGGCCACGACGTCCTGGGCGTAGGCGAAGACGTAGTAGCCGCTCGCGAAGTCCGCGGCGGAGTCGTCGGTCTCGAAGAAGTCGGCGTACGCCCGGTAGTAGGCGTCCATGACGCCGGAGGTGATCTGCTTGGCGGGGCCTGGGGGCGCGGCGTGCACAGCGGGCACGGCGCGGTCGTCGGCGTTTGGCTCCGGACTCGGAGCCCCTCCGGACGCCGCCGGTCCCTGGACGTCCGCCGTGGCGCTCCGGGGCGTGTCCGACGCGGTGGCGTCGCCGGTCGTCTGAACCGGCGGGGCCACGTACGAGGAGGTCGTCGCCGTCGGCTGCGGCGGTCGGGGCGCGTGCGGTTCGGCCCCGGGGGGTGTGTCGGAGACCGTGGGCGGCCGACGTCCGGCAGGTCCTGCGGCGGGCCGCTCGGGGGGCGTCGCCGTGAGGTCGCCGACGAGAGCGCCGAGCAGGGCCAGGTGCCGGCCGCGCAGGCCGCCCTGCGCGAGCCCCGCAGGAGCGGGGCGCGTGTAGTCGCCCAGCAGGCTGCCCGGGATGTCGGGCCGCTGGGGTGCGGCCGGGTCGCCGGCCCGCGCCTCGTCCCGCAGGCCGAGTTGGTGAGCGATCTCGTGGGCGTAGTCGACCGGATCGGCGTCCGCCCACCAGGCGGTGCGGGTCATCTGCTGGTCGCGGCCGACGAGGTCGACGTTGAGCACGTCGGAGTGCGCGTCGGAGTGCGCGTCGGGGTGCGCGTCGCCCGGCGCCTGTACGACGGTGATGTGCAGCAGGTCGCCGTTGGGCAGTTGGTGGCCGGGCGCGTTGAAGTACGCCTCGACCCCGGAGCGCACCTTGTCCCATACGTCGCCCGGCAGGCCGTCGGGGGCGGCGGCGACCTGGACGGTGAGGTCGGCAATCCACTGACCGTCGTACGCGATGCGGCGCGCGTCGAACTTCGACCGGACCGTGTACTGCGTCGTCTCGCCCGGCCGTGCGGGGTCGGCGGGCGTGGAGATCGGGTCGACCCAGGTGTGCGAGCGGGGTACCGGAGGCACGGCGGACCGTGCCGCTTCGAAGCCGGGGTTGCCGGTCAGCGTGGCCGGTGCGACGGTGACGGCGGGGGCGGGCGGCGCGATCGCGCCCGGCATGTCGCCGGTCTCCGGCCGGACGTCGGTGTCCTGTGACGCTTCGCCGTCCGGGACGGTCCGCTGCTCCGGCAGTGTGTTGCCCTGCTGGGGGGTGTGGGCCGGGAGCTGCGTGCCGGGGGCGTCCCCCAGCGTCGTGGCGCGGGGCCCGGCGGGCTGCACTTCGGCCTGCTCGTCCTCGGACTGCCCCTGCGGTGCGTCCTGTTCGGGGACGAAGGTACGGATCTCTTCGCCGTCCTGCGCACGGGGTGGGGCGCCGGCGCCGCGCGGAACGGAACTGCCGGTGTGCTGGTCGGCGGAGGACTGCTGAGTGTTGCCGTCGGTGCTCTGGTCGGCCAGGTCGTCGGCAGCGTACGGGTTGCGGACGTCGGTCCGTTCGGCGCCGCCAGGCGCCGTGCGCGGGCCGGTGGCGGAGGTGTTGCCGCCCTGCGTGGGCGTCCCGGTGAGGTCGGCGGTCGGGTTCAGGCCGTCGCCGGCGCCGTCGAGGTCTTCCGTGGCGTCGTCACCGATCCAGGCGTTGTCGCCGTCGGCGCCGGTGCGGGAGGCGGGGGCGCCGGAGCCCTTGGCGGTGATCGGCGAGGACGTGGTCGCCGGGTCGGCGCCGACGGGTGTGTGTGAAGTGGACGTCGATCCGTACGTGGTGTCGGAGGCGATCGAGTCGGTGTCCGAACCGAACAGCGAGTCGTCGTCGAGGGACGACACATCCGAGGCGCTGTCGTGGCCGTCGTACGTGGAGGAGGTCGTGGCGGGGGACGTGTAGGACGTGTAGGTGGACGTCGATGTCGTCGGGACGCCTCCCACCGGGGCGGACGCCACCGGCGGCGGCACGGTGGTCGTGGTGTCCGGCGCGGGGGTGGTGACCGCCGGGGGGCCGTCGGCGGCCGTCGGCCGCGGCGAGGGCGCGGGGGCCGGATCCGGGGCCGGCGTGGACGTGGTGGAGGCGTTCGATCCGCCGCTGCCGCCGCCGCCGGACAGCGTGGCAGTGTCGTTGACGACGTCGGAGTCGGTGTCGGTCTGCGTTCTCCACTTGTTGTGCAGCCACAGGGCGCCGCCCCCCACGGCCCCGCCGGCGACCACGTCGAACATCGAGCTCGTGCCGGAGCCGACGAACGTCTCCCACTTGAAGTCCCAGTCGCCCTCGAAGGCACCCTGCACGAGGTATTCGCCGAAGGACTCGCTGACCGCGCCGACGACGAACGCGCCGCCCAACTCGCCGACGCCGTTCAGCGTGGTGTTCCACTTGGGGTGGTTCTTGGCGAAGGTGTCGAAGTCGTCGAAGGACTTCTTCATCCAGTTCTTCAAGAAGTCGCCGCCGGCCTCCAGGACCGACCCGAACAGGCCGACGACCGCGCCGAAGGCCGCCGCCTTGCCGACGTCGCTCCAGTCGATCCCGTCGGGCTTGCGGTCCCTCGGGTTCAGCGCGATCTGCGCGAGCCGCACCGCGAGGGTCTGGAGGGCCTCTGTGAAGGCCTCGGTGAGCGTCGGAGCAAGGTGCGTCAACCTCAGCAGGCGGTCGATGATGAGCAGCACGGCCAGCCTGCTGCGGGCCCGGGCCAGGGCCATCTCGGAGATGGAGGTGCCGCCGGTGATCGCGGCCAGCGCCGCCATCAGCGCCAGCTCGATGAGAAGCATGACGATCTCGGCGATGATCTCCCACTTCGCCGCCTGGATCTTCATCGAGTGGTCGACCTGGCCCCGGGCGATGTCCTCGAGCTGGTCGATCATCGAGTTGAGGTGGTTGACGCCGCCGTCGTTGGTGAGCAGCGACAGCCCCTGGACGTACTGGTCGCCGACGTCCTTGGGCAGGGAGGTGGAGGCGTCGACGATCGAACGCTGGATCTCGTCGCTCAGTTCACGGATGCCCCGGCCGAAGTCCAGGTAGAGGTCCTTGCTGGCGTAGGCGAGGTTCTCCCTGGCCTGCAACGGCATTTCGCCGATGAGGATCCAGAGCATCTTCCTGACGTCTTCAGGAAATACGATCTCCTGCACCCAAAGCTCCGCTCACCATGAACTGTCGACCGCGCACGCCCTCGTCGCGTCACCTTCGTCGCGTCACCCTCGTCGCGTCACCGCCTCGCGTCACCTTCGTCGCGTCACCGCCGTCACGTCAGTGGCGTCCGCCGGTGTCGCCCTCGACGGCCTCCTCGGTCCGGAGCCTGTGCTCGCGGATCCGCTCCGTGGAATCGGTGCGGGTCTGCTCGATGTTCTCCAGGTTCGCGAGAGTCGCGGAGACCAGACCGTCCAGGGCCTGGAACAGCGTGCTGCTGATGCCCAGGCAGTACTCGTTGTTGCTCTCGTAGACGGGGCGGACCTCGTGGGCGAAGTCGTCCGTCCAGCCGGGCCACTCCACATAGGACCGCTCCTGGCCGGTGAAGTCCTCGCCCAGCTTGCGGGCCAGCTCCGGCAGCCGCCTCATCCGTTCGATGCTCGACCTCAGCGCATCCGGGTACGCCTCGTACACGCCGCTCATGACCGGCCCCTTCCGCGTGTCCGCACGTCGTCGGTGTCCTCGTGGATCTCGTCCCTCAGCCGGTCCCCGCCGCGCCGGCCGTACCGGCCGCCGGCCTCCCCGCTCAGCGCCGACCCGAAGATGCGGTCCCAGTCGACGTCGACTCCCCGCAGCTCCGGGACCTCGGCGCTGGGCGAGGTCAGCGGGGCGAAGGTGTCCATCACCTCCCGGGCCATCTGCGCGCGACCCCGCCCGACCGCCTCCATCACGGAGGCGGCCAGCTGGGCGGCGTTCATCGAGCGGTACTTGTTGTCCAGGAACTTCAGTCCGGTCAGCTCTCCCCCGGCTCCGACCGTCACCTCGACGGCCCGGTCCCGGGACCGCACGGTGGCGAATGCGCGGGCGAGCCGCTCCTCGGCCCGCGCCACTGCGGCCTGAACGGACTCCAGTTCTGCCATCGCCTTGGCGATGCGCTGCTCCATCGGTTCTGTCACGGGTGCGTTCTCCTCCGCCGCGCTGGGGGTCACCGGCCGATGACGGCGGGTGCGCCGCCCTCGTCGGTGCCCCACACGTCGTCGTCCTCCTGCGCCCAGACCTCCCGGGCGCGGTCGCCGCTCTGGGTCTGCGGCTGGCCGCCGGGTGCCGCGGCCCCGCCCATGGGGAGGAAGGGGCTGGAGCCGGTGGTGGCGGAGGCACGGGGGGCGGACACCCGTACGTCGTTCTCGTCCTGGACGGTCCGGGGCGCGGGACTCCCGCCGTAGCGTCCGCCGCGGCTGCTCACCGCCTGTGCGTCGTCGATGACGTTGCGGACGCGCTCGGACTGGCCCTGGTTGCCGCCGCCGCCCGCGCCGCCCATCGGCATTCCTCCCATCGGCATTCCTCCCATGGGCATGCCTCCCGTCGGCGCGCCTCCCATGCCGACGCCGCCGGGCAGCGAGCCGGCGTTCAGCGGGGTGCCGATGTCCGCCGCCGAAGCCGCGGCGCCGGTGGACGCCGAAGTGGCGTACGGCGACTCGTAGGGGGAGTCGTCGTACAGCTCCTCCTCGTAGGAGCCGTAGTCGTAGGCGGGAGACCTGGAGGAGGGTGAGCCGTACGAGCCGTAGCCGGAGCCGGAGCCGAGGCCGGAGGGCAGGTCGCCGAGGGCGTCGTTGAGGTTGCCCGAGCTGACGGTGCCGTCGGGGCGGGTGGTCGTGCCGGCGCCCGTGTGCGGGTTGACCGTGGTGGTCGTGCCGTCGGGGTACTCGGTGACGATGTTCCCGTCGGAGTCGAGGTGCGTGACGCTGCCGTCGGGGTTGGGGAGCAGGTCGCCGACATTGAGCGGACCGGTCTGCACGGTGCCGTCGGGCTGGGTGACGGTCGCCGTGCGCAGATCGGGGTCGATCCGCACGGAGCTGCCGTCGGGGTACTCGGTGACCAGTCGGCCGGTCTCGTCGAGGGTGGTGGTGCTGCCGCCGGGGTTGGCCAGCGTGTCGCCGGAGTAGGGGTTCGCGGCGATCCGGTCGAGGGGCTGCGAGTTCAGACCGCCGGTGTCAAGGCCGCCGGTGTCAAGGCCGCCGGTGTCAAGGCCGCCAGCGCCGGGCAGGTCGACGCCGCCCGGGTTGAGCAGCCCCTCCGTGCTCTGCTGGTAGGCGGCCTGGGCCTGCTGCCACGCCTCCTCCTGGCGTTTCTCGGCCTCCTCCTGCCGGGCCAGCTGCTCGGCCTCCCGCTTCTCCTGCTCCGTGAGCAGTTGCTCCTGGCGCAGTTCCTGCTCGGTCCGGAGCCGGCGCTGCTCCTCCTCCTGCTTCTTCTGCTCCTCCTCGGCCCTTGCCTCCGCCTCGGCCTGCTTGGCCTCCTGCTCCTTCAGCCGCTCCTCTGCCTTGGCCTCTGCCTCGGCCTGCTTGGCCTCGGCCTCCTTCTCCCTGGCCTCCTGCTCCGCCCTGGCCTCCGCCTCCTTCTGCTCGGCTTCGGCCTCTGCCTCGGCCTGCTTGGCCTCGGCCTCCTGCTCCTTGGCCTCCTGCTCCGCCTTCGCCTCCGCCTCCTTCTCCTCCTGCCTCTTGCGGGCGGCCTCCTGGTCAGCGCGGGCCTGGTTGAACTGGCTTATCTGCAACTGCTCCGCACGGGCCTGGGCCTCCTCCTGTTTACGCTGCGCCTCCTCCTGCTTCTGCTCCTGCTCGGCCTGCCTCTGTTCGGCCTTCTCCTCCGCTTCGGCCTGCTTGGCCTCAGCCTCCCTCTCCTTGGCCTCCTGCTCCGCCTTCGCCTCCTGCTCCTTCTTCTCCTGCTCGGCCTTCGCCTCCTGCTCCTTCTGCTCCTGCTCGGCCTTGGCAGCGGCCGCCTCCTCCTTGGCCGCCCTCTCCTTGGCCTCCTGCTCCGCCTTCGCCTCCTGCTCCTTCTGCTCCTGCTCGGCCTTGGCGGCGGCCGCCTCCTCCTTGGCCTCCTTCTCCTTGGCCTCCTGCTCGGCCTTCGCCTCCTGCTCCTTCTTCTCCTGCTCGGCCTTCGCCTTCTCCGCCTCCTCCTTGGCCTCCTTCTCCTTCTCCTCCTGCTCGGCCTTCGCGTTCTCCGCTTGCTCCTTCTGCCAGGCAATGAACTCGTCGTTCTTCTTGTTGGCCTCCTCAATGGCCTTGTCGGCCTCTTCCTTCTCCTTCTCGTTCTTGTCCTCGGTGTAGGAGCTGGTGAGGTCCTCGTCGCCGCGGACCTTGACCGAGCCGAGGTCGATGCTCTTGCTGCTCCACTTGTTGTGGATCTCCTCCAGGGCCGCATTGGCGGGATCCACCAGGTTCTCGATGACGGAGGCCTGCCAGTTCTCGACGGCCCGGTCGCCCACCGCCTTCCAGGTGTCGAGCTGGTCCAGCGGTCCGAAGTTGTCGCTCTTGCCGAACCGGGTGGCCGTCTGGTCGAAGCCCCCCTGGGCGTGGTAGGTCGTGTAGGGGCTCGAGTAGGGGCCGTAACCGGGGTTCACCTTGTAGGTGATCTGCTTGATGTTGTTCTCCCACACGTGGTCGGTGATCTCCACGAGCAGGTCGTGCAGCCAGCGCAGCGGGTTGCCCATGTAGAGCTCCCAGTGCGCCCAGCTGGAGTGCAGCTTGAGAACGGCGTTGCGGAACGCCGAGCGGGCCTCGCGCAGTTCGTTGCCCTGCTTGGATCTGCCGTTGTCGGCGCCCATGTCCTTGGCGAAGCCCTCGTACTGCCGGTTGAGGGTGTCGATCAGGTGCCAGAAGACGCCGGCGGCCTGGCCGCGCCAGGCGTCGTCCTGCTCGGTGCCCACCCGGCGCTGCCACTCCGCGATGGTCTGCTGGCGGTTGGCGAAGAACTGGGCGACCCGGTCGAAGGCTGCGGCCGCGGTGTCGAAGGACTTCAGGGTGACGGCCTGTTCCTCGACGACGTTGACGCTGTTCCAGGAGAAGCCGTAGGTGCCGTTCTCGTTGTTGAGCAGTGCCTCCAGGGCGCGGCCGGTGCCGTAGGCGTACTGGGTGAGCGGTGCGGTCGTCCAGGTCGCCTTGTCACCTTTGAGGTCGAGGTGGTTCTCGTACTGGCTCTTGAACTCCCCGCCCTCCACGACACCGCCCGCCGGAGGTCCGTCATGGCTCTTGTTGCCGAGCATGGTGATGCGGGCCTTGTACATCGAGACCCCGTCGCCGGCCGATGGGTCGTCGCCCTTCGTCATATAGAAGGGGATGACGAAGTCGGTGTTCTCGATGCGGTATCCGGCGTTGTCGACACGCCAGTTGAAGTCGTCCGGATCGACGTAGTCGACCCTCCCCTGCTTGCTGATCTCCACCTTCATCTGCTTGATGCCCTCGTTGCCGAGGAGGGTGTCGAAGAGGGTGTGCCGCTCTGGCGCCTTGTATCCGGTGAACAGCTGTACCGCCCTCTGCCAGGCGTCATTGTCTGAGGTGAGCGGTATGACGTTGTCTTCGGGCACGAGCGGACTCCGTTGCCGGGCTGGGGGAAGGGAAACACGTGGGCGTCGGGCGGCGGTGCGGGCGGGCCCCGGGCGAGGAGGCGCCGCCCTCGTTCAGTCGTCGTCGCTGCCGCCCAGGGAATCGTCGACGTCCTCGAAGATGTCGAGCAGCTTGTCGCCCTCGATGTTGACGAGGTTCTCGCCCTGTGTCTTGAACAGCTTGTCGATGGAGGTGCGCAGGTTGTCGTCGATGTCCTCGAAGAGGGTCTTCTGGTTCTCCAGGATCAGATCGATCGCCTCGATCAGTTCGACGACGGCCTCGACGAGCGCCTTTCCGTTGGTCCGCTCGTCGCCGACCATCCCTCCGATGGTCAGCGGAAGTTCGGCTCCGGGCAGTTTGTCGTCGGGGTTGCGGCCGTTCTTCAGGAGGCTGGCCACCGCCGGGACTATCTGGCCGCTCGGCGCGATCCCGTCCTGGAGGATCTTCTTCAGCTCGTTGCGGAAGTTGAGGATGTCGTGGTTGAGGAAGTTCTCCAACCAGGCCTTGTCGAGGTTGACCGTCGTGCTGTCCGCCATGTCCTTCTCCTGCCGGGGCTGTGGCTGCCGGGGCTGTGGCTGCGGGGCTGCCGGGCGGCCGGCCCGCCGTATGTCGCGGCGGGCCGCCGCCCCGCCTCAAGGGGTCGGTCCGGACCGGCTCAGCGGCCGACGCGGACCTCGCTCCACAGCTGGGTGAGGGACCGCTCGCTGTACTGGTAGTTGCCGGAGACGTCCGTGAGCAGCCGGGAGTGGTTCTCCAGCAGGTTCTGCATCGCCTCGACGGCCTTGTTCCAGGCGGCCTGCTTGTCGTTGTAGACCTGGCGGTCCTCACCCTCCCAGGTCTGCTTGAGCGCCTGGAGTTCGGCGTCCAGGTTGACCAGGATGCTGGCGATCGCCCTGGTCTGCTGCACCATGTCGTCCGCCGCGTTCGACATGTGCCGGTAGTCGACGTAGATCTGTCCGTCGGTGAAATCGCTCATCGTGGGGCCTCGTCTCGCAACAGGTACGGAAGGGGAAGTCGACGGCCGGTGTCCCGGCCCGATGCCGGAACGCCGTCCGGGATCAGCCCTGCAGCGCGTCGAAGATGCTCTGCGACTGGGTGTACGCGGTGTTGATGGACTCGTTGTTGGAACCCTGGGTCATGCCCTGGACCCGGAGGGTCTCATTGAGGGTGTCCACCATGTCCCGGACATTCCTGGAGATGATCTCGGCCTGGTCGTCCCACAGCTTCAGCAGGTCCTGAAAGGCCTTTCCATCCGAGCCCTTGAGCCCGGAGGCCAGGTTGAACTTCATGTTCTCGACATCCTGCCGGCAGTTCTGAACTCCGGTGAAGGCCGTTTCAAGGGCCTGGATGCCGTTCCGTGTCGCCTGCTCCTCTGACTGCTGGAAGCCTGCCACTTACCGCACCTCCTGGTGATCACGCCGTCTGGCCCGCACACCTGGCCCGACCTGCGGCCGGACGCGGATGACGGTCATCCGCTCGGCGGGGGCAACTGACGCCAATTCTGGATCAGTTAATCAGACAACAGCGAAAGCAACCCGGCCATGCTTGCATGCCGTTCGGTCAACTTCCGTCATCTGAGGTTAATTTGAGGGAGATTCACATGCGGGAAATCTCACTGTTTCCTGGTCGGCTCGCCGGGCGTCGCGAAATCTCCCGTGGTGCCCGGCCCATCCGGTTTGGCTGTGGGCCCCTGTGAGGAGGCGGAGTCCGCTTTGGGCCCGCAGGCAGGGGCCGTGGTCCTGCCCCGTCCGGTCACGGCCGCTTCGGGGCTGAGGTCGGGGCCGGTCGGCAGCATGGCCAGCAGCGGGGAGGGAAGCCCCCGGGCCTGTCCGGCCCCGTATCCGAGCGCCGCCAGGCCCTCCTCGGTGACGATCCGGTACTTCATGCCGCTGTCGGTCACGAGATAGACCGTCTTCCCCACGGCCCCGCCCCCCGCGCCCAGGGCATGCACAAGCGCGCCGCCGCCCGCTCGGACGGTGATCCGGTCAACCGGCACACAGGCCGGGGTCAGCCCCTCCGGCGCGGGCTGCGCGGCCGGGCCGAGCCCGGACCGCGGCGACAGTGCGACGCTGACCCGGGTGCCCGTGCCCGTGCCGCCGCCCTGGACCCGCACGCACGCGGTCTGCTCCGGCTCCAGTTCCACGGCCTTCGGCGGGGCCTCCGGCATGTCCGCGAGATCCGTGGTCCGGCTTCCGGCCGTATGGCCGTCCAGCGCGTCGGCGCCCAGTTGCCTCGCGGTGGGCGTCCCGTCGGCGTACGCCTTCTTGCGGGTGTCCGGATCACCGAGCACCAGGGCCGCGCCCGTCGCCGTAAGAGGGACGAGCCCCTCTCTGCGAAGCAGGTAGTAGCGGGCTTCCGAACCGGGGGCCGTGACCTGGAAGACCTGGCCGATCCGGGTGTCGAGGCCGCCGAGGTCCGGGCCCTTCCCGCCGCGGCCGGGCACGCTCGGCGGGGACAGGTCCGGGCCCGCCGGGACGGAGTTGAGGAACGCCGACGACACCTTCACCCGGGGCGTGGCGTCGTAGCCGAGGGAGCGGGAGGCGCCGCGTTCATCGTCCAGGCGCAGCCGGCTGCCCCGCCAGATCAGGTAGTCGGCCTTGTCCGGTCCGGTCACTGCCAGGGCCTGGGCGGTGCTCAGACCGGCCCCGTCGGCGGGCGCGCCCACGGCGAGGACCGTTGTCACGCTTCCGGAGGCGGTGCCGGAGCAGACCTGCCAGGGGCCGGTGTCGAGGCCGTCCGCGGCAGGCAGCGCGTCGGGCGCGCCGCTGATGCCCACGGGCGCGCCGTGCGGAACGCCCGCCAGGGAACGGGAGCCGACCGAGACGACCGTCATGTCGACGCCGGCCAGCAGCCGCGCCGAAGAGTAGTTGCGCACCGGCCGGAGCCGGCCGTCCAGGTAGAGGTAGCGGGACCCGGTGTCCTTGTTGACGACGAGGGCGCCCGGCTCCTTCCACGAGTCCTGGGTGCCGGGCATGAACAGGCCCAGCACGAAGGCGCCCGCCGACAGCAGCACGGCGATCACCACGCCGATGGCGACTCCTCGGTTGGTTCTGCCCTGGGGGCTCTCCGGGGCGTCGGGATCGCCGCGCAGCATGGCGGAGGTGAGGCGACCCATGACGAACATATGCGCCTGGACCTGGTCGCGTTTGGACTGCATCGCGTCCTCCTCAGCCGTTCAGGGCCCGCAGGGCGCCGTAGACGCCGAGCACCCACAGCACCAGCGGCAGCAGGGCGATCGCCGTCGCCGAGTGCAGCAGTTCGGCCCCGCGGCCCCAGTACGGCACCAGCCGACGGCCGGGCACCGTCCATGAGGCGATGGCGATGCCGGCGGTCACGGCGAGCAGTCCGGCCACGGTCAGCAGCCGCCCGAAGGGACCGGCGGCCTGAGCCTGGGAGAACACCAGCAGGGCCAGTCCCCAGGTGCCGGGCAGCACCAGGAACAAGCGCTGCCAGACGTTGCCCAGCCCCCTGGCGTGCAGGAGCAGCAGCAGCGCCAGCGCCAGGGACGTCACCACTTCGGCGAGGCCGGGCCGGCGGGCCAGAACGGTCAGGCAGCCGGCGCAGACCAGGCCGACGGCTGCGTACAGCGAACTCATCCAGCCGTCCGCCAGCACCGAGCGGGAGGCGACCACCGCGGTGGGGTGCGGTTCGATGCCTTCCTGCAGCTGCTGGGCGTTCGTCGGCAGCGGGGGCATGCGCAGTCCGGCCATCCGGAAGGAGAGGGTGGGCACGAACGCCCCGAGGAGCACGGCGGCCAGCGCGGTGATGCCGGCCACCTCGTGTACGTCGAGGCCGGCGGCCAGCATCACGACGGCGGCCAGTGCCCCGAAGACGGCAAGCACCGCCGGTGCGAGGAACAGGGCGGCGTACGCGGCCACCGCGGCGAGCGCGAGCACCGCTCCGCCCGCTCCGGCGGCGGACGCGGCGAGCATGCGGGAGGCGAGCACCTCCTGGCCGTGCGGGCCGGTGATGTCACCGCCCGGCAGCAGCCAGCCGGCGAGGGCCAGGCAGGGGGCGACCATCAGGCCCAGGGCCGCGCCGGCCCCGCCGTCGCCGACCGCGCGACTGGCCGCGGCGGCGCCCGCGAGCAGCAGCAGCGCGGCGGCCGCG
>NZ_JARWBG010000077.1:0-24372 GCF_029846775.1 Streptomyces chengmaiensis | reverse complement strand
CTGCCGGACGCGGGGCGCTGGGCGGGGCGGCGGGCGGGGCCGGGCACCCGGCGGCGGGGCGGTTGCTGGGGCGGCACACATCACCTGCCGGGGGTTGCGGAGTCTGTCTCGGGGGCTTCGGGGTTCGCGGCCGTCGTAGCGGCGCGGGCGCCCGCGGCGGCGTCGGACGGGCCGGGGGCCTCCTGCGAGGATTCCTGGCCGCCGGGGCTCTTTGGTGTCCCGCCGGCGCCGGACGGCGGGGCCGTGAGCTGCGGCTCCGCCCCGGTCGTGGCCTCCGCCGCGGGCGTCGGGTCCGGGGCGGGGGTCGGCGTGGGGGTGGGGGTCGGCGTGGGGGTGGGGGTCGGCTCCGGAGGCGGGGCCGCCGCCTTGCGGGGGACGCCCCTGACCTTGCCGTCCGGGTCGAGGAAGGCCGGGTTGCCGCCCGGCACCATGCCCAGCTCGCGGGCCCTGCGCTCCAGTGCGTCGGGCGCGGAGCGGCTGTCCACGTCCCGCTGGAGGGCCTGCTGCTCGTCGGTCAGCTCGGTGGTCTTCTTCTTCAGCTCGCTCAGCTCGAACGAGCCCTGGTTGAGGGAGGAGTTCAGCAGCAGCAGGGTGATCAGCCCGCCGCCCAGGAGGAGGACGATCAGCAGCACGAAGGGGGTGCGGGCCGCGGTGTTCGGCCCCGACGGCAGCAGCCGGGCGAGCCGGGCGGCCCGCCCCCGCAGCTGCCTGCCCGCTCCGCTCACACGTCCTCCCGGATGCGCTGCGCCGCCCTGAGCCGGGCGGGCGCGGCACGTCGGTTCTCGGCGACCTCCTCCTCCGTGGGGAGTTCCGCGCCGCGCGTCAGCAGCTTCAGCCTCGGCTGGTACTGCTCCGGGACGACGGGCAGGCCGGGGGGCGCGGTGTTGGCGGCGCCGGCCGCGAAGACCTGTTTGACCAGCCGGTCCTCGAGTGAGTGGTACGACAGGACGGCGATCCGCCCGCCGACGGCCAGGGCCTCCACAGCGGCCGGCACGGCCCGCTCCAGCACCGACAGCTCGCCGTTCACCTCGATGCGCAGCGCCTGGAAGGTCCGCTTGGCGGGGTTGCCCCCGGTGCGCTTGGCGGCCTGCGGCAGCGCGTCGCGGATCAGCTGCACGAGGCGGGCGCTGGTGGTGAAGGGCTCCTTCTCCCGCTCGCGCACGACGGCGGAGACGATGCGCTTGGCCTGCTTCTCCTCGCCGTAGGTGCGCAGGATCCGCACCAGCTCGCCCGGCGGGTAGGTGTTGAGGACCTCGGCGGCGCTGACGCCGGCCGTCTGGTCCATCCGCATGTCCAGCGGCGCGTCCTGGGCGTAGGCGAAGCCGCGGTCGGCCTCGTCGAGCTGCATGGAGGAGACGCCGAGGTCGAACAGGACGCCCTGGACGCGCGGGACGCCGAGCCGGCCGAGCACCTCGGGCAGCTCGTCGTAGACGGCGTGCACCAGGGCGGCGCGCTCTCCGTAGGGGGCCAGCCGCTCGCCGGAGAGCCGCAGGGCCTCCTTGTCCCGGTCGAGGGCGATCAGCCGGGCCTCGGGGAACGCCTTGAGCAGGGCCTCGCTGTGCCCGCCGAGACCGAGGGTGCAGTCCACGACGACCGCGCCCGGCTGCCGCAGCGCCGGGGCCAACAGGTCCAGGCACCGCTGGAGCATCACCGGGACGTGTCGGGTCTGGCTCATGCGCCCTCTCCATGAACGGCGCGGACATGCGCACTCGCGGGGAATCGTGGAAAATCTGCGGGATGCGCAGGTTGTGTCCGTGAACTGCGCGTCACTTTAGTCCACGGTCCTTTGCGGTCAATCAACCGGCCGGGCATCGGGCGGCGCGTCGCGAGGGCGCCGCCGGGTCCTTCCGCACCCCGCCCCGAGCAACCCCTGCGGGGCCTGCCCCGTACACCCCTGCGGGCTGTCTGTGGGCTGCCTCACAACAAGCGCCATTGACGTTCTTTGTCCGCTCTCACAGCGAGCTTTAAACGGGTGTGCCCACTAACGTCGGTCCCATGTCGACTTCCCCGCACCACACCGCTGACGCCGCCAGCACCGGAGGTTCCCCCGCCTCCGACGCCACGGCCGGCCCCGACGCCAGGGTCATCGACCAGCTGGTCCAGGCGAACCGGCACTACGCCGACGGCTTCCAGGACCCCGGGATGGACGCACGGCCCGTGCTGAAGGTCGCCGTGGTCGCATGCATGGACGCACGGCTCGACCTGCACGCGGCACTCGGCCTCGAGCTGGGCGACTGCCACACCATCCGCAACGCGGGAGGCGTGGTCACGGACGACGTGATCCGCTCGCTCACCATCAGCCAGCGGGCGCTGGGCACCCGCAGCGTCATCCTCATCCACCACACCAACTGCGGCCTGGAGTCCCTGACGGAGGACTTCCGGCATGAGCTGGAGGACGAGGTCGGCCAGCGTCCGGCGTGGGCGGTGGAGGCGTTCCGGGACGTCGACCAGGACGTGCGGCAGTCGATGCAGCGGGTGCGCACCTCGCCCTTCCTGCTGCACAAGGACGACGTACGCGGCTTTGTCTTCGACGTCACCAAGGGCGTGCTGCGGGAGATCGACCCGGCCCAGTGACCCGACGCGGCCCGTCGAAGCAGGCGAATGGCCAGCTCAGCGGGCGGGAATTCACGGCAACGCCGACAAATCACCCGGAGTTATCCACAGGCGAGTGACAGCGCGGACTACCGGCAACAAGAATGCGTGTGTGACACCCCGCGGATGCCCTTCGGGAACTTTCCGGGGCGGGTGTCCGTGTGTCGGGGTGGGCCGGGCGGCAGGACGCGTCTCGGCCCGGTAAGGGCCCCTGCTCGACAGGAGCGTGGGGATGGGCCGAGGAGGGCCGGGTGACGACCTATGACGATCGAGCGAGCCTCACAGATCTGACGTCCACAGCGGAGGAGATCCGCAGGTCGGTCGAGGATGTGATCGAGGGCAAGCCTGAGGTCGTACGGCTTTCGCTGACCGTGCTCCTCGCCGAGGGGCATCTGCTCATCGAAGACGTTCCGGGCGTGGGCAAGACGATGCTGGCCAAGGCGCTGGCGCGGTCCATCGACTGTTCCGTGCGGCGGATCCAGTTCACCCCGGATCTGCTGCCGTCCGACGTCACCGGTGTGTCGATCTACGACCAGCAGCGGCGTGACTTCGAGTTCAAGCCGGGTGCGATCTTCGCCCAGATCGTGATCGGCGACGAGATCAACCGCGCCTCGCCCAAGACTCAGTCCGCGCTGCTGGAGTCGATGGAGGAGCGCCAGGTCACCGTCGACGGGCAGACCTATGAACTGCCCAGCCCCTTCATGGTGGTGGCCACGCAGAACCCGGTCGAGATGGAGGGCACCTATCCGCTGCCCGAGGCCCAGCGCGACCGCTTCATGGCACGGGTGTCCATCGGCTATCCCAGCGCGGAGGCCGAGTTCGAGATGCTCGACGTGCATGGCTCGGTCTCCCCGCTGGACGACCTCCAGCCGGTCGCGCATGCGCATGACATCGTCAAGCTGATCGACGCGGTGCGTTCCGTCCATGTCGCCGACTCCGTGCGCAGATACGCGGTGGAGCTGGTCTCGGCCACCCGCAGTCACCCTGATCTAAGGCTGGGCGCCTCGCCACGCGCCACGCTGCATCTGCTGCGGGCGGCGAAGGCCTCGGCCGCGCTCGCCGGACGGGACTACGCGCTGCCGGACGATGTGCAGTCGCTGGCATCGCCGGTGCTCGCCCACCGGCTGCTGCCCACGGCGCAGGCCCAGCTGAACCGCCGCACGGCCGAGCAGGTCGTGCAGGAGATACTGCAGCGCGTACCCGTGCCCACGACCGGGAGCACGGACGGCGCCTACGCCCAGGCCAGGGCCGCCCAGCCGTCGTTCTTCGGGCAGCAGCCCGGCAGCCGGCGGCTGTGATGCCCTCCGTGCCGGCCGGCGCGCGGGACGAGGGGCCCGGCTCGGGAGGCGGGGAGGCCGGCGGGGTGCGGGCCGCGCTGGGCGGGCTGACCACCCGCGGCCGGTCGTTCCTGGCCGCCGGGCTGGCCGCCGCGGGATGCGCCTACGTCCTGGGGCAGGACTACCTCGTACGGGTCGGGCTGCTGCTCGCCGTGCTGCCGCTGGTGTGCGCCACCGTGCTCTACCGCACCCGCTACCGGGTCGCCGCCAGCAGACGGCTCTCCCCCTCGCGGGTGGCGGCGGGCTCCGAGGCGCGTGTGCATCTGCGGCTGGACAATGTCTCCCGGCTGCCGACCGGGCTGCTGATGCTCCAGGACCATGTGCCGTATGTGCTGGGCCCCCGGCCCCGCTTCGTGCTCGACCGCGTGGAGGCGGGCGGCCGCCGCGAGGTGTCCTACCGGGTGCGCTCCGATCTGCGCGGGCGCTATCCGCTCGGACCGCTTCAACTTCGGCTGAGCGACCCGTTCGGGATGTGCGAGCTGACCCGCTCCTTCAGCGCGTACGACACCCTGACGGTGATACCGCGGACCGAGACGCTCCCCCCGACGCAGCTCGCGGGCGACGCGTCGGGATACGGGGACGGACGGCAGCGCTCGCTCGCCCTGGCGGGCGACGACGACATCATTCCGCGCGCCTACCGGCACGGCGACGATCTGCGCCGGGTGCACTGGCGCTCCACCGCCCGCTACGGGGAGCTGATGGTGCGCCGCGAGGAGCAGCCGCAGCGGGCCCGGTGCACGGTCCTGCTGGACACCCGGCGGATCGCCTACGAGGGCGCGGGCCCGGACTCGGCGTTCGAATGGGCTGTGTCGGGGGCCGCCTCGGCGCTGGTTCACACGCTGGAGCGCGGGTTCGCCGTCCGGCTGCTGACGGACACCGGGAGCGCGGTGCCGGGCGAGGGCGGCGGCGACGGCTTCGCGGGATCGCCCCAGGAGTCGGCGGACGCGGCGGGGCTGATGATGGACACGCTGGCGGTGGCCGACCACTCGGACGGGGCCGGGCTGTCCCGTGCGCACGACGCGCTGCGCGGCGGCCGCGAGGGACTGCTGATCGCCTTCTTCGGCGATCTGGACGAGGAACAGGCCGCGCTGGCCGCCCGGATGCGTCAGCGCTCCGCCGCGGCCATGGCGTTTGTACTGGACAGCGGGGCGTGGCTGACCGGCGAGGTGACCGGAGCGGTCGAGGAGCGGCTGCGGCTGCTTCGCGAGTCCGGCTGGACCGCGCTCGCCGTGCCGTCCGGGGCCTCGCTCACCGAGCTGTGGCAGCTGGCCGGGCGGCAGCGCGCCGAGTCCCAAGGGCCGTCCAACGCATTCTCTGGGGGTTGGTCATGAGCGGGGTGTGGTCATGAGCGGGGTGTGGTCATGAGCGGTCGCGAGCGGATGGCCTTGTGCGCCTATGCGGCCACTCTGCTGGCGGCGGCGGCGCTGCTGCCGCTGGTCGAT
Organism: Streptomyces chengmaiensis; assembly: GCF_029846775.1. Taxonomy (NCBI): domain Bacteria; kingdom Bacillati; phylum Actinomycetota; class Actinomycetes; order Kitasatosporales; family Streptomycetaceae; genus Streptomyces; species Streptomyces chengmaiensis. The sequence goes on along the minus strand of NZ_JARWBG010000077.1, from coordinate 19,001 downwards.
CCGGCCACCTGGATCGTGCAGGCGGCCTTCCTGCTGGCGCTGGTGACCGGGGCGGGGGCGATCGCGCGGCGCGTGCCGCTGGGCCGCATGCTGACGGTCGCGCTGCAGGCGCTGGTCGCGCTGGTTCTGATGACCGCCGTCTTCACCGGACAGCAGGCGTTCGGCGCGCTGATTCCCACGCCCTCGTCGCTGGCGGGGTTCGGCGAGCTGCTGTCCTCGGGCGCGGAGGACGTGGCGCGGTATGCGTCGCCGGCCCCGGCGACCGACGGGATCAGACTGATGGTGATCGGCGGGGTGCTGCTGATCGGCCTCACGGTGGACGCCCTTGCGGTGACGTTCCGCATGGCGGCGCCGGCAGGGCTGCCGCTGCTCGCGCTGTACTCGGTGGCCGCGAGCCTGTCCGGCGGCAGCACGGGCTGGCTGTACTTCCTGCTCGCCGGCGCCGGCTATCTGGTGCTGCTGCTGGCGGAGGGCCGCGAGCGGCTGTCCCAGTGGGGCAGGGTCTTCGGCGGGGCGTCTCCGGCACGCGGGCGCATGTCGTCCGGGCTGGACGCGGGCGGCGGCCGTGCCCTTGCGCCGGTGCGGACGGGACGCCGCATAGGGGCACTCGCCCTGGGTGTGGCGCTGGCGGTCCCCGCGGCGCTGCCCGCGCTGGACGGCGGGCTGCTCCTCGGCCCGGGCGGCGGTTCGGGGCCCGGAATCGGCGGGGGCGGCACCATCTCGGCGGTCAATCCGCTGGTCTCGCTCCAGGACAGCCTGAACCAGCCCGAGGACCGCGAGGTCATCCGCTACCGCACCAACGCGGAAGACACCCGGAACCTGTATCTGCGGATCGTGGCCCTCGACCAGTTCGACGGCACGGCCTGGAAGTCGTCGGAGCGCAAGGTCACCGATGTGCCCGGGCGGCTGCCCCAGCCGGACGGGCTGAGCCCGGACGTACGGGTCACCGAGGTCATCACCAACCTCTCCGCCGCCGACTCCTACCGGCAGAACTGGCTGCCGCTGCCCTATCCGGCGATGTCGGTGAAGATCGACGGGCGCTGGCGGTTCGAGCCCGAGGGACGGACGCTGGTCGGCGACCGCGGGCAGACCACCAAGGGCGCGCAGTACTCGGTGAGCAGCCTGATCGTGGAGCCGACCCGTGAGCAGCTGATCCGGGCGCCCCGGCCGCCGTCCGCGGTGCAGCGCGAGTACACGAAGGTGCCCGATGTGCTGCCCGACGTGGTGTCGCAGACCGCGCGGGACGTCACACGGGGCTCGGCGAACGACTACGAGCGTGCGGTCAAGCTCCAGCAGTGGTTTGCCGACGACGGCGGTTTCACCTATGACACCGACGTGGAGTCCGGCACCGGAGTCACGGCGATCAGCCGCTTTCTGAAGCAGAAGGAAGGCTTCTGCGTCCACTTCTCGTTCTCGATGGCGGCCATGGCGAGAACGCTGGGGATTCCGGCGCGGGTCGCGGTGGGCTTCACTCCCGGTTCCCTGCAGTCCGACGGGACGATGTCGGTGGGGCTGCGCGATGCGCACGCCTGGCCCGAGCTGTACTTCGAGGGTGTGGGGTGGACGCGGTTCGAGCCGACTCCGGACCGGGGCAACGTCCCGGAGTACACCCGGGAGCAGGCGCCGTCCGGCGGTCCGTCCACCCCGGCGGAGCCGGTGCCCGACAGCTCAGCCGCACCCTCTGCGGCGCCTGCGGAGAGCGACCGGTGCCCGGAGCACGAGCGGCGGCTCGGCGAGTGCGGCGCGGCCGCGCCGGCCGAGATCACCCCGCCGTCGGACGAGGGCTTCCCGCTGGGGACGGTGCTGTGGGTCGCGCCGGCGGTGGCGGCGGCGGTGCTGCTGCCGCTGCTCCCGCTGCTGTGGCGGCTCAGAACCCGTGCACGGCGGCTGGCCGCGTCGGGCGGCCCGGGTCTTCAGGGCACTCCGGGTGTCCAGGGGGCTCCGGGACCGGGTGACGGTGCGGGCGTCCGCCTGCTCGACGCGGACGGCGTGGATTCTGCCCGGGCGGCGGCCGGCACGCTGGCGGCCTGGCAGGAGATCATCGACTCCGCTTGGGACCTGGGCATTCCGCCCGACGAGTCGCAGACGCCCCGCAGGGCCGCGGCCCGTATTGTCCGCATGGGCAAGCTGGAGGAGGAGCCGGCGGAAGCGGTGCACCGGGCGGCGAGCGCGGTCGAGCAGGTGCTCTACGCGCCGGAACCCCGGCCGGGCACGGGCCTGGCGGAGGACGCGTCGCTCATCCGGGCCGGGCTCCTGGAGAACGCGGATCGCTGGACGCGGCTGCGGGCGCTGCTGTTGCCGCGCTCGTCCGTGCGGGCACTGTGGTCCCTGCTGGACCGCTGGCGTGCGGTCACGGACCGCTGGGGCCGGCGCATGCAGCGTATGCGGCCGGACCGCCGGGCGGCGGCTCTGCGCCGCCCGTCCCGCCAGCGGGGCTGAAGCGGCGAGGGGCCCGCTGGGCCTGTGTGCCGGTTCCCTCCCTTCCCCCGGCCCTCCCCCCGAGGGGCCGGGGGCTCGGCCCCCTCCGGGAGGGGTGAGCGGGGCCGCCGCCCGCCCCGGAGGCGGAGGCTTCGCGCCGGCTCCCCAGCCGGGCGCGGTCCGGCACCAGCTGCCGACACACGCCGAGGACGACCGGGCAACCTCCACCCCGGCTTGGCCCGGACACGGCACCGGCTGCCGGCCCACGCACGCGACGACCGGCCAGCCGGCAGGCCACCGGGGCGGTGCGGCCCGCCGCGCCATGCCAACGGCACACATGGGACACCGACGGCATGCCCAGCGCTCCGCGGGAGATGCCGCACGATCCGGTCGCCGGGCACGTGCGGGCGCGTCGTGGCCGGTTCCCGTCCACGCGGCGGAGCCGCATGCACGCCGAGTTGGCGGGGTTCCCGTCCGCGACCATGCCTCGGACTGAGGCCGGGGCGACCGTCGTCGGCGCGTCGTGCGGAGGGCCCCGGCCGGGCACGGTGCAGGGCGTGACGCACGCCCTGCACCGTGCCCACGGGGCGTCGTCATGGGCGACGGGGGTGGCGGCATGCGACGGCGGGCGACGCCTTCCGCGTCGCCCGCCGTGCCGTCTTGGATTGTGTGCCGCGGCTCGGATGCAGCCGCGAGCCGCTCAAGCCCCCGGGCCTCGTGGCGGAGCCCCGGTCAGTGGCCGTGGCCGCCGTGTTCGTCGCGGCGGCGCTGCCACCGCTCTTCGATTCTGTTCATCATCGACTTACGCTGTCGGGACTGTCGGCGCCCGGCCGCGTCCCCAGGGGCCTGCTCACCCGGCTTGGGCGCCTTGCGCCAGCCGGTGACCGCGAGAACCGCGCAGCCGAGCATGACGAGGAATCCCACCACGCTGATCCAGATCTGCTGCGCGACCATTCCGGCCATGAGGAGCGCGATACCCACCAGGAAGCCCGCGACTGCCTGGTATACCCGTCGCCGGGTGTACGTACGCAGCCCGCTTCCCTCAAGCGCTGTAGCGAACTTGGGATCTTCGGCGTACAGCGCTCGCTCCATCTGCTCGAGCATTCGCTGCTCGTGCTCCGAGAGCGGCACGGAGTCCTCCTCGTTGTCGGTCGCGGGGGCGACCGGTATGCGGCCCTTTCAGGATAGGCAGGGTTTCGCCCCCGTGAAACCCGCCCTGAACGCCATTTCGCCGTCCGGGCCGCCATGCCGGCACGGCTGCTGAGGCGTTGATTCCCCAACCTCCGATCCGTCATGCCGGATGGTGTCCCCCGATCATACGGGGCGGCGGCGTGGCGCGGGGGCCCTGTGGCGTACTCCATCTGCGGCTGCGCCGCTGATCAGCGCCGCTTCTCGCCCAGTACGTGGAGCTGGGTGGCGACCGAACGGAAGGCGGGGAGCTCGGCGGCCGCGGCCTCCAGCTGGAGGAGTGCGTCCAGGGCGCCTGGCTCGGCGTCGACCAGGGCGCCCGGGACCAGGTCCGCGAAGACCCGCACACCGTGGACCGCGCCGACCTCGATCCCGGCCGCGGAGACGAGATCGGTGAGCTGCTCCGCGGTGAAGCGGCGCGGCACGGGGTCGCCCTCGCCCCAGCGGCCCGCCGGGTCGTTCAGCGCCTGCCGGGCCTCGCTGAAGTGCCCGGCCAGCGCCCTGGCGAGAACCGCCCCGCCGAGGCCCGCGGCGAGCAGGCTGAGCACGCCGGACGGCCGCAGCGCCTCGACGGCGTTGCGCACGCCCTCCGCGGGGTCGTCCACGTACTCCAGGACGCCATGGCAGAGCACCGCGTCGTAGCCGGCGCGCTCGACCACGTCGAACAGGCCGTGCACATCGCCCTGGACGCCGTGGACCCGGTCGGCGACACCCGCCTCCGCGACCCGCCGCTCCAGCGCGAAGAGAGCGTTGGGGCTGGGGTCCACGACGGTGACCCGGTGTCCGAGCCCGGCCACGAGCACGGCGAAGTTCCCGCTGCCGCCGCCGGTGTCGAGGACGTCGAGGGTGTCCGTGCCCGTGGCCTTGGCCCGGCTGTCGAGGGCGTCCTTGAGCACGTCCCAGACCACGGCCGTGCGAACGGAGGCGCGTGATGGGCGCGATGGGTTCTCCCCACCGGTGACAGGGGACGGGTCCGGCACGGTGATGACTCCTCGGCATGGACGGTACAGCTGCTGCCCACCCTATTGCCTCGGCCCCCTGGACCGTGCCGCCAGACCGGCTCAGCCGGCAGGGTCCCCCGCGCCGGGCCGCCGGTCCCGCTCAGGCGGCCCCGACTGCTCCGGCGCGGGCTGGGGCAGCACCGGCTGAAGCACCAGCATCCGCTCGACCAGGCGCAGAAACATGGCCGTGTCCCGCAGCAGGTCGTCGGCGTCCCGGCGGCTCGCCGCTCCGTGGATGCCCGCCTCGGCCCGGGCCCTGCGGGGTGCGCCGGAGGCGAACAGGGCGCTCCACTCCGTCAGCTCGGGCGCGACCTCCGGCAGCACCTCCCAGGCGCTGCGTATACGCCGCCGCTTCCTGGGGTCGGTCTCCGGCCGGCCGCGGGCGGCGAGGACGGCCGCCGCGGTGCGCAGGGCGGCGAGATGCGCGGTGGCGTACTGCTCGTTCGACGATTCGAGGGCGGCGGCCTCGTCCAGTCCGCTGCGGGCCTGGGCGAGCAGGTCGAGGGCCGCGGGCGGGGCGGTGGCCCGCCGCAGCACGGGGTGGACGTCGTGTGCCGGTCCGGTCAGCGAGGGGACAGGGCCGGCGCCGCGGCGCCGGGGTGCGGCTGCTGCGTGATGACTGGCCATGACGAGCCTCCTGTCGTCGTGTGACGGCGCTGTGGCCGTATGTGTCCATCGTCGGGGCAGCCACTGACAATCGGTCCTGACCTGCGCTTTTGCTTCGGTCGCAGGTTCGGGGGTAGCTTTTGCACTGACTGGTCAGTCTAAAAGGGAGGGTTACGTGGACAGCCCGCACGGGGCGGCGGTCGCCACTGAGGACTTCGGGCTCAAGGGCCCGCGCGGCTGGGCGTTCCGCTCGGTGGACATGGACGCCGCGCCCGGCTCGCTCATCGCCCTCACGGGCCCGTCGGGCTCCGGGCGCACCTGCCTGCTGCTCGCGCTCACCGGCCGGATGCGCCCCACCGAGGGCCGTGCCGAGGTCGGCGGGGCGCAGCTGCCGCGCAAGATGGCCGCCGTGCGCGGATTCTGCGCCCTGGGCCCGGTGCCGGGCGTCAGCGACCTCGACCCGGCGCTGACCGTCGCCGAGCACCTGCGCGAGCGGGCACTGCTGCAGCGCCGCTTCGACGGCTCTCTGCGCGCCCTGCTGCGCCCCCGCGCCGAGCGGGCCGACACCGCCAGGCGGCTCGTCGACGAGGCGCTCGAGGCCGTGGAGCTGGATCTCTCCGCGCTCCCCAGAGGGGAGCGGACCGCAGTGCGCGACCTGGAGCGGCTGGAGGAGCTGCGGCTTTCGACCGCCCTCGCGCTGATGGGCCGCCCCCGTCTGCTGGCCGTCGACGACGCGGACCTCAAGCTCTCCGACCCGGACCGGGCCCAGGCCTGGCGGCTGCTGGCCTCGGTCGCCGCGAGCGGCACCACCGTGCTCGCCGTGTGCAGCCAGCCTCCCGAGGGGGCGACGGTCGTACGCACGGACGTTCCGGAAGAGACCGAGCAGCCCCCGGTGACCCGGCAGGCCCCAAAGCCCCCAAAGCCCCTGAACGTTGAGGAGGCCGAGAAGGCCGAGAAGGCCGAGAAGGCCGCGGAGTCGACCGGCCCGAGCAGGAGCACCGACGAGAACGCGGACCAGAGCCCCGGCGCCGAAGCCGACGAGGACGCGAAGGGTGCGGACGACCGGCACGACAAGGCGGACGACCGGCACGGCAAGAACGACAAGAACCACAAGAACGACAAGAGGGAGGGGGCCGCGGATGCGCTCGCCGAAACTGGCCGCGCTTGAGCTGAAGCGCTTCGGCAGGGGGAAGCTGCCGCGCGCCGCACTCGTCGCGATCCTGCTGCTGCCGCTGCTGTACGGCGCGCTCTACCTGTGGTCCTTCTGGGACCCCTACGGCAACCTCGACCGGCTGCCCGTGGCGCTCGTCAACGACGACAAGGGGGCGACCGCCGACGGCAAGAAGATCTCGGCGGGCGACGAGATCACCGAGAAGCTGCTCGACAGCAAGGTCTTCGAGTGGCACGAGGTGAGCGCGGCCGAGGCCCGCAAGGGCGTGGAGGACGGCAGGTACTACCTGTCGCTGACCATGCCGGCGGACTTCAGCGAGCGCATCGCCTCCAGCTCCGGGGACTCCCCGGAGACCGGAGCGCTGCAGGTCCGCACGAACGACGCAAACAACTACATCGTCGGGCAGATCTCCCGGACGGTCTTCTCGGAGGTCCGCACCGCCGCCTCGACCGACGCCTCCCGCTCCTTCCTCGACAAGATCTTCATCTCCTTCTCCGACATCCATGACCGCACCGAGGAGGCCGCCAAGGGCGCGGACCAGCTCAAGGACGGCGTCGGAAAGGCCAAGGAGGGGTCCAAGGAGCTAGCCGACGGGCTGAAGAACGCCAAGGACGGCAGCGGCAAGCTGGCCGGGGGCCTGGTCGAGCTCAACAAGGGCGCGGGGAAGCTGGAGACCGGCGCACGCCAGGTCGCCGCCGGCACCCAACAGCTCGCGGACAAGGTCGACGGGCTCGCCGAGGACGTACGCCCGTACCTCAAGGACAACGGCAGGGTGATCGAGGTCTCGGCCCGGCTCGTCGCCGATGTCTCAGGGAAGATCCGCGAAGACCTCAAGGCCGTGGTCCGGCAGGCGCCCGCTGCCCGCGCCAAGGCGCACGAGGAGGCCGACAAGCTGACGGCGCTGCACCGGGAGCGCTGCACGGACAAACCGGCCGCCGACCCTGAGGTCTGCACCGCGCTGGAGAAGGCCAAGGAGTCGGCCGCCGGCGTCGCCGAGGTCGCCGACGACGTACAGGAGCTGGCGAACAGCAACAGCGGCCAGCTCGAGAAGCTGGACGCCGAACTCGCCAAGGTCCAGCAGCGCGCGAACGCCCTCGCCGAGCGCGCTCCCCACCTGGACGAGGACCTGGAGTCGTCCATCGCCGACATCAAGCGGCTCAACGAGGGCGCCAAGAAGGTCGCCAAGGGCGCCGACGAGCTGCACACCGGGCTCACCGGCGCGCAGTCCGGCTCCGCCGAGCTGGACAGCGGCGTCGGCAGGCTCAAGAAGGGCGCCAAGGAGCTGGACGGCGGGCTGATCAGCCTCAAGGACGGCTCTACCGAGCTGGCCGGCGGGTTGAACGAGGGCGTGGAGAAGATCCCCGACTACGAGGAGAAGGACCGCGACCGGCGTACCGAGGTGATGGCCGACCCCGTGCAGCTGGCCAGTCAGTCCCTGAACAAGGCGCCCAACTACGGCACCGGCTTCGCCCCGTACTTCATCCCGCTCTCCCTCTGGGTGGGGTCGATGGTGGCGTACATGATCATCCAGCCGCTGAACCGGCGCGCGCTCGCCGTCGGGGCGTCCGCCTGGCGGGTCGCGCTGGCCGGCTGGCTTCCGGTGGCCGCGATCGGCCTGCTCCAGGTGGCCGCCCTGATGTCGGTGCTGCGCTTCGGGCTCGATCTGCAGCCGGCGTACGCGGCCGGGACGATCGCCTTCCTCGCCCTGACGACCCTCTGCTTCGCCTCGATCATCCAGTGGCTGAACGCGCGCTTCGGCGCGGCGGGCCGGATCCTCGTCCTCGCGGTGCTGATGCTTCAGCTCACCTCCGCTGGCGGCACATACCCCGTGCAGACCAGCCCCGGCTTCTTCAACGCGATCCACCCGTACCTGCCGATGACATATGTCGTCGAGGCGCTGCGCAGGCTCATCACGGGCGGCGGGCTGGGCCCGGTGTGGCAGGCGTGCGCGGTGCTCGCCGCCTTCACCGCCGGAGCGCTGGCACTCACCGCGGTCTCGGCACGGCGCAAGCAGGTGTGGACGCTGGACCGACTGCATCCCGAACTGAGCCTGTGATGCGGTCCGGACCTGTGAGAATCGACGCCATGGACAGCAGCAGCACCAGACGGCGGGCGACCCGGGCCAAGCTCTACGAGGCGGCCGTCACCCTCATAGCGGAGCAGGGCTTCTCAGCCACCACGGTGGACGAGATCGCCGAACGGGCCGGGGTCGCCAAAGGCACCGTCTACTACAACTTCAAGAGCAAGACCGAGCTGTTCGAAGAGCTGCTGCGGTACGGCGTGGGCCTGCTGACCGCCTCGCTCCAGGCCGCCGCCGACGAGACGGCCGAGCGCGGCGGGACGCGCGTCGAGGCGCTGGACGCCATGATCCGCGCCGGTCTGGTCTTCATCGACCGCTATCCGGCGTTCACCCAGCTGTACGTCGCCGAGCTGTGGCGCACCAACCGGGCCTGGCAGTCGACGCTGCTGGTGGTACGGCAACAGGCGGTGGCCGTGGTGGAGACGGTGCTGCGGGAGGGCGTGGAGAGCGACGAGCTGAGCCGGGACCTCGACATCCCGCTGACGGCGGCCGCGCTGGTCGGGATGGTGCTGGTGGCGGCGCTGGACTGGCAGGCGTTCCAGCGGGAGCGCTCACTCGACGATGTGCACTCGGCGCTCTCGCTGCTGCTGCACGGACGGGTCAGCGGACGCCGCTGAGGGGCGCACAGAAAGCGCCGGTCCTGCGAGGCTCGATCCCCCCGAGCCTCGCAGGACCGGCGCGTCCCCCCGTGCCCCCGTTGCGTCCGGGGAGCCGTGCCGTTCCGCCGCCCCGTGTCGGCGGTGCCGGCGCTGCTCCCCTTCCGTGCCCCCTACTCTTCCGTCTGCCCAGGTCGGTCCCCATCCGCATCCGTACTCATCTCGCCGACTAGGTACGGATACTCAACCCCTGTGCCGTCCACCCGGGGGAGCCTGTGCCGTCCGCCCGGCGCACGAGCGGCTCCGGGCGGAGGAACCGCCGTTCACAGACCCGCACGGCGGAGTTGTCGGCGGCGGTCGATAAAGTCGCGGACATGGCACGGATTGCGGTGATCGGCGCCGGGGCCGGCGCCATGGCGGCGGCCGCCCGGCTGGCCGTGGCAGGCCACCGGGTGACGGTGTACGAGCGCTCGGCGACCTACGGCGGGTCGGTGGGCAGGTTCCAGCGCGACGGCTTCGCCTTTGACACCGGTCCGGGACTGCTGCATCTGCCGGCCGTCTGGCGCGATCTGTTCCTCAAGACCGGCAAGGAGCCGCTGGAGAGCCGTGTCGGGCTGGTCCAGGTCGATCCGGCGAGCCGCCATCTGTTCGCCGACGGCACTGCGGCCACCCTGCCGAACGCCTCGCGCGCCGGGGTCGTCTCCGCCTTGGAGGAGGCGTTGGGAGCGGGGGCCGGGGAGCGCTGGGGAAGATTCCTCGTGCGGGCCAGGGACGCCTGGGACCGCTCCCGCCGCCCGCTGCTGGAGGAGCCGCTGTGGCCCAACTGGGAGGTGCTGGGGCGCAACCCCTATCCGTCCCTGCGGCGGCGCGGACTTCTGCGGGTCCGGGAGGCCGCGACGGTCCGGGAGATCGGCCGTTGGGAGCTGGCGGACCCGCGGCTGTCCGCGCTGCTCGACGGGTGCGCGCTCTCCTACGGTCTCGATCCCCGGGACGCCCCGGCGAGTGCCGCGCTGCTGCCGTACATGGAGCAGACCTTCGGCAGCTGGTATGTCGAGGGCGGCCTGCGGGAGCTGGCCCGGGCCGTGTACGAGCGGTGTCTGGCCAGGAAGGTGGAGTTCGAATTCGACGCCGAAGTGACCCGTGTCGTCGAGAAGGACGGCAGGGCGGTCGGCGTCGAGCTGGCCGACGGCTCGTTCGCCGAGGCCGCGCATGTGGTGGCGGGGGCCCCGGTGGCGGGGCTGCTGGGCGGACGCGTGTGGCAGGACCGCGATGTGCCGCCGCAGCGTCCCGTGACCGGACGGTTCACCGTGTTGGCCGCACTGCGCGGGGCGCGGAGCGCCTCCGCGGCGCACCGCACCGTTGTCCACTCCCCCGACGCTTCAGCCGAGGCCGCGGCCGTCTTCGGCGGGCGTGCGGCCGAGCGGCCCACGGTCACGGTGCTGCGGCCGGACGATCCGCGGACCCGCCCCGACGGCGCGCACGAGGCTGTCACCCTGACCGCCACGGTGACGGCCCATGCCGCTCCCGGCGGGTACGGGGCCGACTGGACGGATGTGGCGCTGCGGGAGCGCTGCGCCCGGGCGTTGATCGACCAGGCGGCCGCCGCTGTGCCGGAGATACGTGAGCGTCTGCTGTGGCAGGAGGTCCTGACGCCCGCGGAGACGGGGCCGGTGCCCGCCCCCGCCCTCGCGGGGGGCGGCTGCGGCTGGCTGCACCAGGGGAACGCGACCCGGCTGCCGGGGCTGTATCTCGCGGGCGGCTGGTCCCACCCGGGCGGCGGCCTCGCGCATGCGGGGATGTCCGGTGCGCTGGTCGCCGGGCTGATCGTGGAGGGCCCGGACTTCCGGGGCTCCCGGTGACGCGCCGCCGGGGCCGGCAGCCACCGGAGGGAGCGGGCGCCCGGCCTTGTTGCGCCCGCGCGCGGCCGGCCGGCCGGAAGCCGGCTCAGTAACGGTACTGCTGCTCGTTGTAGCCGGGGTCGTAGCCGTAGGGGGAGGCGGACTCGGGCGGGTTTGCCGGCATGGGCGGGGTCTGCTGCTCGTCGTCGCGCTGGAGCGGCACCCAGACCCCGCCCGGCGGGGTCTCGCTGTAAGGCTGCTGGGTGTAGGCGTCCGGGGCGAACTGCTGCTGGCCGCCGAAGCTGTCGTAGTGGTCGTACGTCTGGTACTGCTGACCGCCCACATAGGGGTCGGAGTACGCGGCGTACTGCTGGCCCCCGGCGCCGTAGTCGTATGCGCCGGCGTAGGCGTCCTGTCCGGTGTGCTGCTGGCCGTAGTCGGAGAAGCCGTAGCCGCCCTCGTAGGCCGCGTAGCCGTGGCTGGGGTCCTGATGCGCCGTCTGCACCGGATCGGCGTAGCCGCCGTACCGGCCGGTGTCCTCCGGCATCGGCTGCGGCTCGTAGACGGTGGAGGACTGCTCGCCGGAGCCGTTCACCGCGGCACCCGAACCGGACCCGTAGGGGGCGTGGGCCGGGTCCGGGGCGTCCCTGCGGGGGCTGTCGTCGTCGGAGGCTCCCGCCGGGCCGTCCGCGCGGTCGTGGTCCGGGTCCCGGCGGGGGGCGTCGTAGGCGCCGACGCGGGTGTCCGCGTGCGCGTCGTCTTCATAGGCGTCTTCATAGGCGAGGCCCGAGACCTCCAGAGTGGGCTCGCGCCGGGCCTCGGCGTCCGGGCCTGCCTTGCGCCGCCGGCTGACGCCCGGACGGCCGCCGAGCGCCCACCCCGTGGAGAAGCCGCGGCGGAAGGAGAGCGTGACACAGGTCTGGCCGACGGCGAAGGCGAGGGCGCCGGCCACGATCACCAGGCGGTTCGCCGTCAGCACGCCGAAGACCACGACCAGGAAGCCGATGAAGGCGAGAACACGCCACCGCAGGCGGGCTTTGTACTGCAGCAGCACCTCACCGAGCAGCCACAGCGCGACGATGCCGAACGCGATGTACAGGACCGTCCAGCCCATCCCCGCCCCTCTCCTACGGCCGCAGTCCCGGGTCGGGGTGGGTGCGGCCGGTCACGACTGCTCGTGCAGTCCGAGATTCTCGTAGATTTCGAGTGTCGCCGTGGAATTGTTCAGCGTGATGAAGTGCAGCCCGGGGACACCCTCGGACAGCAGGCGCTCGCAGAACTCCGTCGCGAACTCGATACCGATGGAGCGTACAGCGGCGGGATCGTCCTTGACCGCGAGGATCCGCTCTTTCAGACCGTCCGGCAACGTGGCGTTGCTCAGCTCGGGGAATCTCTCGAGCTGCCTGACGCTGGTGACCGGCATGATCTCGGGGATGATGGGCGTTTCGCAACCCGCGGCGGCGACCCGGTCCCGCAGCCGCAGATAGTCCTCGGGGCGGAAGAACATCTGGGTGATCGCATAGTCCGCACCCGCCCGGCACTTGTCCACGAAGTACCGGATGTCCGCGTCCCAGTTAGTCGAGCGCGGATGCATTTCGGGGAAGGCCGCGACGCCGACGCAGAAGTCACCCGACTCCTTGATCAGCCGAACGAGTTCCGCCGCGTACCCCACTCCCTCGGGGTGCTTGATCCACTCCCCCATCGGGTCGCCGGGCGGGTCTCCCCGCACGGCGAGGATGTTGCGGATCCCGGCGTCGGCGTACTGGCCGATCATATTGCGCAGCTCTGCGATCGAGTGGTTCACCGCTGTGAGGTGTGCGACGGGGGTGAGGGTGGTGTCGGCGGCGATCTGCTGGGTCGCCTTGACTGTGCCGGCCCGGGTCGAGCCGCCGGCCCCGTACGTCACGGAGACGAAGTTGGGGGCCACCGCTTCCACTCTGCGCAGCGCGTTCCAGAGGTTGCGCTCACCCTTCTCGGTTTTGGGCGCCCAGAACTCGAACGAGTACGAGGGTTTTCCGGGCGTGAGCAGCTCACGCACGGTGCGTGCGCGGTCCGTCCTGGTCGAAGCTGTGCCGAGGGCCATACCCGCAGGTTATCCAGGCCGCGGCGGTCCCCCAACCGGACCACGGAAATATGCGGCTTTTGTCCGACCTCTGTCCATCATTTGGACACCTTTCCGTCACCAAGCCACTGCTGACGAGCTTCTTTCCGACCTACGGGCCGTCAGATGCCCACGATGCGAGACACCTCTCTCGGGCTACCGCGCCGTGCCGCCACCGCCCCGCACTATGAGGCAGAACGCTCGCGGACCCTCTTGGCGAGTTCGGCGGCCGCGGCACCGGGGTCGTCCGCCTCGGTGATCGCCCGTACGACGACGATCCGGCGCGCTCCGGCGTCCAGCACCTGGTCGAGATTGCCGCCGTCGATGCCCCCGATGGCGAACCAGGGCCGGTCACCGCCGCGCGACGCGGCGTGGCGCACCAGATCCAGCCCCGGTGCGTGCCGGCCGGGCTTGGTGGGGGTCGGCCAGCAGGGGCCGGTGCAGTAGTAGTCCACGCCCGGCTGCGCCGCGGCCGCGTCCACCTCGGAGCCCGCGTGGGTGGAGCGGCCTATCAGGACCTCGTCGCCGAGGATCGCGCGGGCCGCCGGCACCGGCAGATCCCCCTGGCCCAGATGCAGCACGTCGGCGCCGATCGCATGGGCGACGTCCGCGCGGTCGTTCACCGCGAGCAGCTTGCCGTGGCGGCGGCAGGCGTCGGCGAAGACCTGGAGATGGTCGAGCTCCTCGGCCGCCTCCATGCCCTTGTCGCGCAGCTGTACGACGTCGACGCCGGAGGACAGCACCGCGTCGAGGAACGGAGCGAGGTCACCGCGCTCCTTGCGCGCGTCCGTGCACAGATAGAGCCGGGCGTCGGACAGCAGCGCACGAGCGGCAGACATGGGCACGATCCCCCCGTAGGGCGGGCGGTGTGCGGGCCGGAGCGCACAGCTCGGGCCCGCACACCGCGACTGGTGTGGTGGGTTGTACGGCCGCCGCATACGCATGCGGCGGCGGGATGACGCCGGAGTGTGCCGGACGTCAGACGGCGAGCGCCTGGGCCCGGCGCTTCACCTCCGTGCCGCGATTCTCGCCGAGCGCCTGCGCGGGGGTGCCGGGCAGGGTCGGGTCGGGGGTGAAGAGCCACTCCAGCATCTCTTCGTCGGTGAAGCCGTCGTCCCTCAGGAGGGTCAGGGTGCCGGAGAGGCCCTTGACCACCCGGTCGCCGTCGATGAAGGCGGCCGGCACCTGCAGTGTGCGGTTCTCGCCGCGGCGCACGGCGATCAGCTGGCCCTCCTTGACCAGCTGCCGCACACGCGTCACCTCGACGTCCAGCATTTCCGCGATGTCGGGCAGGTGGAGCCAGGCGGGGACGAGAGCATCGGTCTTCGCGTCAATCTCGGTCACAGGACAAGCGTGCCATCTGGGACTGACAGCCGGTAGCCGGACCCTAGTCGACGGCCGCCTTCAGGGGGACGGACGGGTCAGCGGCCCGCTCCGGGTCCAGCCGTGCGCCGGCCTGGACGAGCCTGCGGCCCTGTGCGAGATCACGGGGGCGGTCGACGGCGAGCAGCGCGACGAGCACGCCGTCCCGCAGCCAGAGCACGGTCCAGGCCGCGTCGGCCGGGTCGCCGCGCCACAGCAGCGTGTCGGCGGCCGCGTGATGCCCCGCGTACTGGACGAACCGCCCGAACTGCTCGGACCAGAAGTACGGCACCGGATCGTACGCCTCGCCGGGCGCGTCGCCCACGATGGCGGCGGCGACGGTGCGCGGCCCCTGGAGGGCGTTGTCCCAGTGGTGGACCAGCAGCCGTGTCCCGTAGCGGGCGGACGGGAAGGAGGCGCAGTCCCCGACGGCGTACACATCGGGCGCCGAGGTGCGCAGCCGGTCGTCTGCGGTGATCGCGCCGTCCGGGTCGCGTGCGATGCCGGACCCCGCCAGCCAGGAGGTGGCGGGCCGCGCCCCGATTCCGACGACCACTGCGTCGGCGGCGATGCGGCGGCCCCCGCTGCGCTCCGGCTCCGGCCCCGGCTCCGGCCCCGGCTGCCAAACCCCCGGGCCCCCTTCGGGGCCGGGTTCGCGGGCCGGGCCGCCGGCTCCCGAAGGCGGCTGCTCGGCGCCATGCGGCCCCCGCCCTGCCGCCGCGGGCCGCGGCTGCGGGCCGGAGGCTGGGGCGTCTGCCGCGAGGATCACCGCGCCCGGTTCCACGGACGCCACGTGTGCGCCGGTGATCAGTTCCGCGCCCAGCTCGGCGTACCAGGCGGCCATCGGAGCGGTGACCTCCGCCGGGAGGGCGCCGGCCAGGGGCCGGTCCGCCGCCTCCACGACGGTGACGGCGCAGCCCGCCTCGCGGGCGGCCGTGGTGAACTCCGCGCCGATCCAGCCCGCGCCGACCACCACGATGTCGTGCCGCTGTTCGAGCACGGGCCGCAGCCGCGCCGCGTCGTCGAGGGTGCGCAGCAGATGCACGCCGGGCACGCCCTCCGTCGCGGGCAGGGTGACCGGCTCCGCGCCGGTGGCGATGACCAGGACGTCGTACGGGACGGGCCCGGCCTCCGTATCCAGCTCGTGCGCCTCAGGGCGCACTCCGGTCACCTCGCAGCCGAGCCGCAGTTCGATGCCGAGCGCCTCGAAGTCCACGTCAAAGGCGGAGCCCTCGGCCTTGCCGAGCAGAACGGCCTTGGACAGCGGCGGCCTGTCGTACGGCTGGTGGGGTTCCGCGCCGATCAGCGTGACCGGTCCGGTGAAGCCCCGCTCCCGCAGGGCGACGGCCGTCTGCACCCCCGCCATGCCCGCCCCGGACACGACGACCCGCCGAGCAGGCCGCTCGGGGTGCTCCGGCCGCTGTTCCGGCCGCTGTCTCTGCTCGCTCACCCGATCACCTTACGCAGCTGACAAGACGTCAGGAAGACGCCCCGGGAAGCTGCTCCACCGCACTGGTCCCGCTGCCCGGCTGCGATTCCCACTGCCAGGCCTCCTCCAGCCGCACCCGGCCGTCGGCGAGTTCCACGACCGTCGACGCGCAGTGCCCGGAGGCCGTGCTGCCGTCCGTCCTGAGCTGGACGTACCGGAAGTCCAGCCGATCGCCCTCCCTGGTGCCCACCAGATGCCCGCGGACCACGTCGCCGCCCGCGTATTCGGCCCAGATCCGGCCGTCCTGCTCGTGGTACGTGAAGCGGGTGCCGGTCCCCACCTGACCTGGGGCCTGATCGGCCACCGGAGCGAGGACCAGACCGTCGAGCGAGCGTGCCACCGAGGCTGCTCCCTTGCTGCGCCTTACAGCGCGTCGCGGGCTGGGGTTAGGGTGGCCACCGTAAAGCACTCGCGGGAGCCCGGACGCACCGGGCTGAGAGGGAGGCTGGGCGGCCTCCGACCGTACGAACCTGATCCGGGTCATGCCGGCGAAGGGAGGGGCTGAACGCCCATGTCGCGTATGTCGAAGGACGCCTCGGACGTTCTGGTCGTCGGGGGCGGGATCATCGGCCTGGTCACGGCCTGGCGGGCCGCGCAGCGAGGCCTGCGGGTGCGGGTCGTCGATCCGCGGCCGGGCGGCGGGGCCGCGCAGGTCGCGGCGGGCATGCTGGCCGCCGTCACCGAGCTGCACCACGGGGAGCAGACGCTGCTCGGGCTCAATCTGGAGTCCGCGCGCCGCTATCCGTCGTTCGTCGGGGAGCTGGAGGAGGCGAGCGGGCAGACCGTGGACTACCGGGCCTGCGGCACGCTCGCCGTGGCGCTCGACGCCGACGACCGCGCCCATCTGCGGGAGCTGCACACGCTTCAGCAGCGGTCGGGGCTTGAGTCGGTGTGGCTGACGGGGCGCGAGTGCCGCCGTCTGGAGCCGATGCTCGCTGCTGGGGTGCGCGGCGGACTGCGGGTCGACGGCGATCACCAGGTCGATCCGCGGCGGCTCGCGGCCGCCCTGGTGACGGCGTGCGAGCGGGCCGGGGTGGAGCTGCGCCGGGGCTGGGCGGAGCGGCTGAAGGTCGTAGGGGACCGGGCGGCCGGGGCCGTGCTGGCGGACGGCATGACGCTGGCCGCCGGCCAGGTGGTGCTGGCGGGCGGCTCCCTGAGCGGCAGGCTCGCCGGGGTGCCGGACGAGGTGCGGCCTCCGGTGCGGCCGGTGAAAGGGCAGGTGCTGCGGCTGACCGTGCCCCCGGCGTACGCGCCCTTCCTCTCCCGGACCGTGCGCGCCGTGGTCCGCGGCAGCCAGGTGTACCTGGTGCCGCGCGCCGGCGGGGAGCTGGTGGTGGGCGCGACGAGCGAGGAACTGGGCTGGGACACCACGGTGACCGCGGGCGGGGTGTACGAACTGCTGCGGGACGCCCATGAGCTGGTGCCGGGCATCACGGAGCTGCCGCTGACCGAGACCCGCGCCGGGCTGCGGCCCTGCTCCCCCGACAATGCTCCGCTGCTCGGTCCGACGGCCCTTGACGGCCTGTCGCTGGCCACCGGCCACCACCGCAACGGAGTGCTGCTGACCCCGGTCACCGGCGACGTGCTGGCCGAGGTCCTGGTCTCGGGCGAACTTCCGCCGGAGGCCCGGGACTTCAGCCCGAGCCGGTTCTCTCCCCCACAGGGGCCCGTACAGTCCTCCGTACGTCTGGAGCAGCCCGCATGACCGCCTCGGATTCCGCGCGCGAACCCGCCCGCGAACCCGCCTCCGCATCCGTGTCCGCATCCGTGTCCGCATCCGTGTCGGTGTCGGTGTCGGTGAACGGCGAGCCGCGCCTGCTGGACCGGCCCACTGCCCTCGACGCTCTGGTGGCCACCCTGACGACGGCCCCGTCCGGAGTGGCCGCCGCCGTCAACGAGACCGTCGTGCCGCGCAGCGCCTGGTCGGGCACGGTGCTCGCCGAAGGCGACCGGGTCGAGGTCCTCACCGCGGTGCAGGGAGGCTGAGCGACCGTGTCCGACGACCGTTTCCTCCTGGGGGGCGCAGAGTTCTCCTCGCGGCTGATCATGGGCACGGGCGGGGCGCCGAGCCTCGATGTGCTGGAGCGCTCCCTCGTCGCCAGCGGCACGGAGCTGACGACGGTGGCGATGCGCCGTCTCGACCCGACCGTCCAGGGGTCCGTGCTGTCCGTGCTGGACAGACTGGGCATCCGGGTGCTGCCCAACACGGCGGGCTGCTTCACCGCAGGCGAGGCGGTGCTGACGGCGCGTCTGGCGCGCGAGGCCCTCGGCGTCGACTGGGTGAAGCTGGAGGTGGTGGCGGACGAGCGGACGCTGCTGCCGGACCCGGTCGAGCTGCTGGACGCCGCGGAGACGCTCGTCGACGACGGCTTCACGGTCCTGCCGTACACCAACGACGATCCGGTGCTGGCGCGGAAGCTCGAGGACGTGGGGTGTGCGGCGGTCATGCCGCTGGGCTCGCCCATCGGCTCGGGGCTCGGCATCCGCAATCCGCACAACTTCCAGCTGATCACCGAGCGGGCCGGCGTGCCGGTGGTGCTGGACGCGGGCGCGGGCACGGCGTCGGACGCCGCGCTGGCGATGGAGCTGGGCTGCTCGGCGGTGATGCTGGCGTCGGCGGTGACCCGGGCGCAGGAGCCGGTGCTCATGGCGGAGGCGATGCGGCACGCAGTGGAGGCGGGCCGGCTGGCGTACCGGGCGGGCCGTATTCCGCGCCGTCATTTCGCGGAGGCTTCGTCCCCGGCCGAGGGCCGTGCGGCACTCGACCCGGAGCGGCCGGCGTTCTGAGCGGGGTGCGCACGCCGTCGGCCGGGGACGCCGACGCGCCGGGCCCGCGTGCGGTCCCGACCGTCCAGGGCCCATCGCCGACGGCCTCCTGGCAGAGGCGGCCGAGCCCGCGTGGGGTCCCGGCCGTCCGAGGCCCATCGCCGACGGCCGAGTCGCCGACGCGCCGGGCCCGCGTGCGTCCGGGCCCCGTGCGGACGGACCGTGCGGCGGAGCCCGCGTGCAGTCCTGGCCATCCGCACGGCGGCCCCGTGCCGACGGGCCGTGCGACCGGCCCCGTGCGGTCGGGCCCCGGCCCGGGGGCTTCCGCGCGGCTCCCGGCCGCCCCGGCCGCTCGACCGCGGACCGGCCGCCGGGGCGGGGCAGG
>NZ_JARWBG010000076.1:0-24791 GCF_029846775.1 Streptomyces chengmaiensis | reverse complement strand
GTTTTGAAAGCCTTTCAGGCTTTCTTTCAATTCCCGCGTTGCGGGAATTGATGGTGTGTGAGGTGACGGGGTGTCCGCCGGTGGCGGACACGGTGGGGGTGGGGGTGGGGCCCCTGTCGGGGCCGGGGGGTGCGGGGGTGTTTCGTAGTGAGGGCGTGGCTAGAGTCTGGGTTCTGTCCCCATGTCCCCTGCTTGCTAGGCAGAGTGACGGGGTGTCGGGCGGTAGGTGGGGGCCCTGTCGGGGCCGAGGGGGCCGGGGTGGGGTGACGGTACCGGTACGGCGGTACGTGCCCGGGAGCCGCCGCCCCGTCCCGGGGCACGGCGCGGAATGATTCCCCGCCGCCCTGACGGGCGGGCCACTCCCCCCTTTCCAGCACGCACCGGAATTCCCCCACACAGACACGCCGGCCCCGAAATTCACACACGGCCTCACGGCCGACAATCCAGAGCCACTAAATACCGACCGAGGGGGCGCAACACCCGCCCGAACAATTCCCCACACCACCACCTGACGCCCCATCACGCACCCGCCGAAACTGACGCGGTGTCATGGAGCTATTTCCGGAGTATTAAAAACAGACAGGGTCCCTATCGGGGCCCTGTCGCTCGGAATGCGCTTCTGTTATAGAGGGCGCTCATCCGCCTCTCTCCACGCTTTGTAGAGGGCAAGTACCGCCTCTCTATAAGCGGCGTTGTCGGCCGATTCGCGGGCCTCATTCGCTGCTGCCATGGCATCCAGGAACGCCACCGTTTCCTTTACTGAAAGATCACTGAGGCGCGGGCGCTCGGACATCGCCCAACCATCCGTCAGGTAGCGGCCGTACGCGTCCTTGATCTGATCGTGCTCCCCCTCCAGCACCTGACGCTCTACAACTTTGGGCGTGAGTGCCCGTGCCCGCCTGGCCTGCCGCACGCGGCTGGGAACTCCGCGCACGGCGGCGATCGGCCCACTCCTGCCTGTGCCGGCCGCGAACGGCTTGGGCGGCCTGTTGAGTCGACCGACCAACAGGCAGACGGCCGCACCGACAGCAGCAACGGCGAGGGTGATGGTGATCAAACCGGCTCACCGTTCGTTTCGATCAGAGTGATGGCATCTCCGTCTTCCAAGGAGACAGACACTTCGGTCAGTTCTGCGGACTCTCCGAGCACTGTAAGCGGGGCGTTGACGTCGTAGCTCTGGATGGCTTCGGCCACCTCACGTGCGCACCTGTAGGACGGGGCCTTGACCCGTACCACGGCGCTCAGTTCGAGCTCGAACGCGTACTCGTTCATCTCGGCCGCAGGCGATCCTTCACTGCGGTGGACGGCGGCCGGCCGCTGCCCCTCTTCGGCGGGGACGACCGTCACACTGTGCGCCGGGACTCCGTAACAGGCGCTGGCGGTGCCTCCTCCCGATCGAGGGCGGGAGTGGCGCAGGATCTCCACGGTCACCCGTCCTGCCGGGGTGAAGCCCTTGACGCTTCCCTCAGCCATCTCTGTGGAGTGGGCGCTGCGCCCCCACTTCCGCGGGAAGAGCACTCGGGATTCGGGGGCGATCGGTGTGCCCCTCCAGTCGAGCAGCGGGGTCTGCATGGGTGCCTCCTGTTCGTGTGGTGTCTCCGGTGCGGCGGGGTGCCACTCCCCGCCGCAGGGCGGGGCGGGACTGTGTCCCGCCCCGCAGGGGTGGCTACTTGCTCAGGTCGAGCCGGATGGGCATCAGCAGGTGCCGGTAGTCCTGACCGACCATGTCGGGCCCCTCGGTGAGCAGCACCGGCTTGGTGGTGAGTCCGTCCTTCATCTCGCGGATGTGCAGGGTGACGGTGTTGCTGGTGAACGTGCCGAGCGCGTCCAGGAGGAAGCCGGGGTTGAGGGCGAGCAGGTTGCCCTGCAGGGTGTCGGCGCTTCCGTGGGTGATCGTGGACGGGATGGTCATGCCCTTGGTGCGGGCCTGTTCGTCAGCGGTCCCGATGCGCGGGGCGAGGGTGAGGGTGCCGTCTGCGTCCCACCCGAAGCTGACGGGCATACCGTTCTCGCCCTTGGCCTTGATGAGGGCCTGGCACTTCTTCGCGGCCCGTACGACCGTGGCGCGGTCGACGCGGACGGACGTGTCGCACTCGGTCGGGAACAGGCTGCCGTGCTTGGGCAGGCTGCCCTCCAGCGGGCGCATCGTGATGGTGGTGTCGCCCATCGACAGGGCGGCCCGGGCGATGACGCCTTCGCCGTTCTCGATGATGCCAATGCCTACAGGCCCTTCGTACGACTTCAGGCGCTTGGCCAGAGGGGCGAGGATGCCAGCGGGGATGAGGGTGGTCAGCGGCTTCTCCAGCGGCTGCACCGTGGCGGTCGCGGGGACTTCCGCGACCGCAAAGCGGTAGCGGTCGGTGGCCGCCATGGCGAGCGTCTCGCCCTCCAGAGTCATCTGGACACCGGTGAGGGTCGGCAGGGTCTCGTCACGGCCCGCGGTGGGCAGCACGCGGTTCAGCTGGGCGAGGAACGTCTGCGCATCCATGGTGGCCATGGCGGGCACGGCCTCCGGCGGGTGCGTGAACTCGTGGATGTCGAGCGCGGTGATCGGCACGGTGATGTGCTCGGTGGCCAGCAGGTCCCCGGCGAGCGAGACCGGCGTGCGGGCAGCGACCGTCTTAGTCTCGCCCGCCACCATCGCGGCGAGCGCCTTCTTCAGCTCAACGAAATCGAGCAGCGAATATCCCTTCGCGACGGGAGTGCCCACGGGCACCGTGACCGACACGGCGGTCCAGAAATCGAAGGTGCTGAGGGTGAGCCGGTTGTGGCTCGTCTGGATGAGCACGCCGCGCTGTGCGAGCGGTTGAGCCTGGGTCGGTACGCCGAATTCGGCGATGCTCAGCGCCTCGGTGATCTGCGCGTGCATTCCGGCGAAGTGCGCGGTCGGCTTGACGGGCTTCTTTTCGTTCTTCGCGGCAGTCTTCTCGGCGGTGACCTGAGTCTCGGGGTGGGACATAGCTCTCCCTCGGGTTGGGTGTGCCTTCGGTTCGTTGGCCGGCTGCCACCGCCGATCAACAAGACAACTATACCATTCACGAGTCACTGAAGGGGGGTGGTTCGCGGCGGTTTCTGGGGTCAATTTCCGCTGGTCGCCTGGCATATGGGTGACGGGGCGGGGCACTGCGCGGCGGGCGTCGGCGGTGCCCCGTGGCGCGTAGCGCCGCGGGCAAGGAGGCGGGCAGTGCGGAGCAAGGGAGCGGGGCGCGCAGCGCCCTCAGCGACCGGCTGACCGGCCTCCGCAGCAGGGCTGTTGCAAAGTCCTTTTCTCGGGATGACGTTGCTGGTCACAGGTGGTGTCCGAAGAGCTCAAGTGGGGCGGTGTGAGGTTGGAGGGCGAGTTCGCGGCGGGCGTCGGCGATCGGCATGCCCATCAGTCGCAGGAAGTTGAGTGTGATGGAGCGGAGGAGGGCCATGTTCTGGGCTCCGAAGCCGGTACGAACTCTCGATGCGTCCTCACGGAAGGTGACATCGCGGACGTAGTGGCCGCTGTTCTCCACGCCCCAGTGGCTGCGGACGATCTCACCGATCCGGCAGGGATCGGCGAGCCGCGAGGGAAGGCTGGTGATCACGTAGACGGTCTCCTTCGACCGGCGGCCGGTGATGCGGCTGTAGCGCCAGCGGATGATCCGGGCCACCTGCCTCAGGTGCGGGAAGTCGAGACCCTCCCAGGTCACAGCCTTGACAGCACGCGTGTCGGTACGGCCGTGGCCGCGATCGGTCCTCCTGTACTCACCCTGGACCTCGTCCCACGGAATCTTCTGGCAGGCCGCGTAGAGGTCGCGCTGGTTGTTCTTCACGGTAAAGACGTAGTGACCCCCGAACTCCTCGACGATCACCTGCGCGTGCCCACGCTGCGTATGCAGCGCATCCGCGGTGATCACCGTGCCGGCCAGGTCGAGAACATGCAGCAGCGGCGCGAACCCGGGGATCTCGTTGGTCTTGTCCGGCACGGCCTGCTGGGCGAGGACGTGCCCGCGCTCGCTCATCGCACCCAGCACCTGCACCGGCCCATGGTCACGAGTGAACGAACCACGCAGCGTCTTCCCATCCACGGCAAGAAGGCGCAGGTCATCACCGAATTCGAGCACGCGCAGGAGCTGTTCGAGCCCGCCGGGCATCACGCCGGCCACCACACGGCGGACCGTCGCCGCCGACGGCGCCCTCCGCAGCCCGAACGGGCCGCGCGGCCGGCAGCCCAGCCGTGCGAGCGTGTCCTGATCCGCCCTCCGGGCCCACTGGCCGATCGCCCGGAAGGTATCGAAACCGCAGGCCATCGCACACAAGCAACCAGCAGCACCGTCTGGATCCCGAACCGGCGCCCACGCGCTATCCGCGGGTCCCGCACCCGCGCCAGGCGCCCGGCGAAGCCTTGCACCCCCGACACAACGCCACAACACTCCGCACACAGGCCAGGCATGGCAGGCTCGGACACACGAAGCTCCGTTGTTTTGCAGGCGACTTGGGAAGGTCACCCGCACAACGGAGCTTCGCCCGTTCCAGTCACACCCAACCTGACCAGCAGAAACCGTAGATCAACTAACTTTGCAACAGCCCTGGCCTCCGCAGTGCGTGAGAGCGCGCAGCGCTCGGTCCGGGGCGCAGCGCAGCCGGAGCGCCGGCACGCAGCAAGGGGCGAGGGCCGCGAAGCGGGCCAGCCCCGGCCGCCGTGGTCCGCCGCGCGGCGGACCGCCCCGTCAACGAAGGTGCTGCGCACATGCGTCACTCGCGGCGGTGACAGGACGGGCGAGCATTGACCGAGGGGCGGGTAGGCTCCGGGCATCCACGAAGCGGCCACCTCAGCGGCCGGCGGATTGTCTCGACGCCCGCGGCCCGGACTTCATGCTGAGCACATGAACGACTGGGACGGTCCCGATCCGCCGGACTGGCAGCTGTACGTCGTCGGCCGACTGGGGCCCGGCGAAGGGCCGGTCACTGGTGAGAGCTATGTGGTCTACGTACGGCCGTGCTGGCAGTGCGGAGCGCCGGTCGGCGAGCTGTGCCTGCCACTTGCCCGGGCGCGGCGGTTCCGAGGTGCCCACGCGGCGCGGTACGCGAACCTGACGTCGTACGACATGGAGCGCAACCGGGAGGCTCTCGGCCACCCGTGCCCGCGATGCGCTGCGGCTGCGGGGGCGATGTGCCGGACGGTGCCGGCGGACGGGAGCCGGCAGCGGGAGCTGCGGCAGACCGTGCACACGGCCCGCGAGGACGGCGCCATGGGCTGACGGGGCGGGCTGCGCCGCCGTCTGACCTGCGGCGGTTATAGAAATTCGACCGTGAATGAGGCGGCGCACCTAGGGCTGGGGCTCGGCAGCTTCCTTGTACGAGACGTGGCCGATCGCGCGGTACGCCTTGTCCAGGCCCTCAACGGCCTGGACGGCTTCGCTGGCTTCGGCGAGGCCGGCGCGGAAGTCCTGCA
The DNA here is from genome assembly GCF_029846775.1 of Streptomyces chengmaiensis. NCBI lineage: Bacteria > Bacillati > Actinomycetota > Actinomycetes > Kitasatosporales > Streptomycetaceae > Streptomyces > Streptomyces chengmaiensis. The sequence continues at coordinate 19,369 of NZ_JARWBG010000076.1, read as the reverse complement.
GCTTCTCCTCCAGCGATGTGCCCCTGAAATCTGTTTCCAGGCGGTCGCCGGCGCGCAGCCGGTAGATGCCGCCCTCCAGGAGCTCGAGCGGCTGGGGCAGTTCGTGCGCGCTGCGTGTGAGGCCGCTGAGGATCCGGTACGCCTCCAGCGGGTACTCCAGCGGCGCGTCGACCAGCCGCCGGGCCAGCTCGGTGTGTGCCTGGGCGGCGTCCATCGCGTACTGCTCAACGCGCTTGTCGTCTTCGGTCACGAACAGGCCCTTCTTCGCCTCGGCGGGATGGTCCAGAGTCTGGCAGCGGGCGAGGTGTTCCGGGCCGGAACGGCGTATCGCGCGGCAGCGGTCGGGGGCTGCCTCGTTCGGCCCAGACTGCGGCCGTGTTCACGGTGTCCCGGTCGGCGGCAGGGCAGCGTGGGGAGCGGAGTCCGCCCGGGAGTCCTTCGCACGTCGACCGGGCGGACCGCTCTTCGTGGTCCTCAGAGAGTGCGCAGGACGGCGACCACCTTGCCGAGGATGGCCGCGTCGTCGCCCGGGATCGGCTCATACGCAGCGTTGTGGGGCATCAGCCACACCCGGCCGTTCTCGCGGCGCAGGCGCTTGACGGTGGCCTCGCCGTCCAGGATCGCGGCGACGACGTCCCCGTGGTCGCCGGAGTCCTGGCGTCGGACGGTGACGATGTCGCCGTCGCAGATGGCGGCCTCGATCATGCTGTCGCCGACGACTAGAAACCGACGGGTTCTCGGATTCTTGGGGCACTCTGGCGACGAACCCGAGGGGCATTGTGCCTGAACACCCAGCCCTGCACGTTGGGTTCATCCTTTCGACGGGACGACCTCAAGCTGACTGGTCAGATTAATCGGCGCAATTCACTAGCCAACACCCTCTGGGAGTACTACAGCGGTGAGGAGGCACCTCGCCGACGGTGGTCATCTGCGCGTCGGGCATCGCACTCTGGGGGAGGAACCGCAGGTGGAACGCGTCCTCGGCGGCGGTGAGCCGCTCGAGGCTGTGCCGCGTGGTCCGGGACTTCTGGGGCCCAGTGTGCGGGTGGCCGAACGTCGGCGCCGCGCACGTACGCGCCGACATGCAGGACGCGGTGCCGGGCAGCGGCTGCCTCTTAGCGGTGCCGTCCTCGGTCACCGTCAGCAGCACCCGCGCGTACCCGGAGAGCCAGCCCGGCAACGTGGACAGGATCGACCCGCCCGGGCCGGGCCTGCTGTTCGCTGCCACCGTGACCGCCGCGTATCTGGCCGCGTGCGGGCTGCCGGTCAGCCCCGGTCTGGACACCGTCATCCCCCTGGCCCGGGCCGCCCGGGACGAACTCCCTCACGGAGTGTTCATAGCGGTGTTGATGGCCGCTGCGACGTCGGGATTTTCCCAGTAGGCGGAGTGTGTCCAGAGGCCGGAGCTTGCTGTGTGGGACACGGGGATGTCGTCGGGGGGTGTGCCGTCGTGAAGGCGGAAGAGTGTGGAGGCGATGAAGGCGAGCAGGTCGAGGGGTTCCCAGAGGTTTGTCCACCGGCGTAGTGATTCGGGGAGCACTACAGCGCCGTCGCCGGCGTATGGGGTCAGTTGTCCGCCGCGTGGGTCGCAGGCGTGGAAGAAGGCTGGCTGGGAGCCGAAGGTGAGCAGGGAGCTGGTCCATAGCGGGTGGGTGGCGGTGGCCATGTCGACGGCGATGACTCCACCGAGGCTGTGGGCTACGATGCGGACGGGTCGATCGGGGGTGCGGCCGAGGGCGGGGTCAACCGCTGCGATGGTTTCCTGTACCCGGGCGTGGATGGCGGCCTGGTGACGTTGGTAGACCAGGACGTCGCCGAGGAAGCGGGTGGTGCCGGGCCCGAACCCGGTTCGCAGCGCGTGGTTGATCCTGCCTGCAGTGGCCTGGATGGCGGCGCCGACCACTCGGTCCAGGTCCTGCAGACGGCGGCGAACCAGGGCCCGAAGACCTCTGCCCTTCCCGGCGCCGTCGCGGAGTTCCTCGTGGCCATCGTTGAGGTCTGCGGAGTCAATGAGGGCTTCGGCGAGGGACCGTCCGGTCTCCAGCAGCAGTCTGGCGTCGTCCGTGCGGCACAACCACTGGGTTTCGGGCCACTCCTCTTCGAGGTACTCCAGGACCTCGTCGGGGTCGGGCCTCTCAGCGTCGCCGTCCCGCAGGTCAAAACCTGATACCTCCGCGTCCTCGGTCAGGCGGGCGCGGACGGCAGCTTCCAGCGTGTTCCATTGCCCCCGGCGGTCTGTCGGTGCCGCAAGTACGGACAGCAGCACCGAGGCGTCTACCTGGTCGGGTCCTGCTTCACCACGATCACGCAGTTCGATACCGGTCGCCTCGATGCGGCCGGCGGCTGCGGGAGGAAGCGTGAGGTTGATGAATCGGTCTTCCGCTCCGAGATCCCCCCAGTAGACCGGCACCATCTCGACACCGGAGGCGGCCTTAAGGGACGCGACGGCATTCACAAAGCTGTCCCGGTCGCGGTTGGCGACCCCGTGGATGACGAACACCGGAGCGTCTATGCTGTGCTGCTCCCTCACGTACGGGTGATGTGGGCTGTCGCTGCGGGACTGCCGTAGACGGCGTAGGCCAGCCAGCTCGGGTCCCCCTGCTGGCCGCTGATGGCTCGTCGTGCTGCGAGCGAGGCCTCGCCGAGCGACAGCGTTTCGGCGAGGAGGCTGTTGTAGAAGGCGTCAGCAAACTTGAGAGCGGACTTCGAACGCACCGCCCACAGTGTGCCGATGAATGCACCTGCACCCGCTTTGAGGAATTGAGGGGCCCATCCGAGGCTCTCACCGAACCAGTCGATCTCCCCAGCTGAGCGGCAGGCGTTGAAGAACACCAGCGGATGGTGCGAGCTCAGGCTCCGTAGTTTGGCGGCGTCATTGAGGTCGACCGGGTCGAAGTCCCCATCGTCCATCCTGACGCGGGAGCCGCTAGAAGCCGTGAAGGTATTGTGACAGGCGAAGTGCAGCGCCCCGGCATGGCCCTCCTTGATCAGCTGGGTGAGCTCGGCGCACTTGGTCAGGACCCCGCCGTCCCGCACCCCTGATCCGAACTGAGCACGCACCCTGCGGACTTCTTCGTCGGAATCGATGGGAGAATCGGGAGGGACTACAAAGGTGACGCCAGGCAGGTCGAGGTCGCGGACCGGGGCCTGGCCAAAGACACGGCGCACGACGGGAACCCATTCGGCCAGGAACCCATGGTCGTCGTGCTCTCGGTCGAGCGGATAGAGCAGTTCCCAGGGCACCGCATCGTGTTCGCCCACCACGGTGAACGAGGAGATGCGGTCGGCCACCTCCCAGAACTGGCGTTTCACTGCCTCTGGGACCACTGAGCTCCACAGCCCAATGCCGTAGGCGCGTAGCCGGCGCCGAAGCTGGGCAGCGTCACGGTTGCCATCGCCGCGGGCCGTTCCCTTGAGTTCCGCGTAGATCTGGTTCGCTTCTGCGCGGGGATCGCCCGCCCGGAAGCGGAAGGGTTCTGGGGCATGGGTCGTCTCGCTCAACAGCTGGAAGCTGAAGGTGCCTGCCTCGGTGCCCCTCACTACCTGCAGGGTGACCTCACCAGGGTCAAATGCCACCGACGGCAGGGGGGCAGAGCGCTTCGGACCGTCCCTGGTAACACCACCGGGCTCGACGGAGATTTGGCACTGGACTTCGCCGAGGAATGTCCCTCCCCGGTACGCGCGGACCGTCACCTGATGTAGGCCCGGGATGGCCGCCTGGAATCCAAACCGCAGCACGTCCGAGTCCTCGCCTAGGAGGATCGTCAGCTCCTGTTGCATGTCATCGAGGGCCAGCAAGCCAGGGGCATCGACGGTGACCGTCACGCGAGCGCCTTCCGGTGGTATCAGGAATGGGCGGAGCGACGAGCCGAGGTCAGATTCAGAGCCGCATACTACCTGCACGTGCAAGGGAATCTTCCGCCCCACATCGGTCTGCTCCGCAAGGCGCGCCACCAGTCGGCGGGCTTCTGGCTCGCCCGCGTTTGAGTGATTGGTCTTATCCGCTCTCGGCTTCAGTGTCGCCGCTCTGTCCCCCACCGCGCCGACCTGAATATCTCTCCCCTGTTGGATGTTGTACCTCGCGATGCTGCCCTCTGCGGCGGAGACCGATATCTCGGCCGAGGCTTTGAGTTTGGCCCGCTGGAACTCCTCCTCGGTCAGATCACCCCTTGCCCTGATCTCGGACAGCTTGGCGAGCTCGTCCATCCTGCTCCGGGTCCTCCCTGTGCTCCCGGCACCGGCGGCCGTCATCGCCCAGATGACGAAGACGTACAGGGCGATGCAGATGACCGACCAGATCGGGTAGTACGGCAGCGACAGGAAGTTCGTGATGATGAGCATTCCCGCGATCGCGATGCCGGTGCTCCGTGCCCAGGGGGAGGCCCTGAGCAGGCTCAGGGCCACGAGGATGGCTATGGCTCCGAGGATGAGGTGGAACCAGCCCCAGATGGTCACGTCGTACTGGAACGTGTAGTTCGGTGTTTTCGCGAAGATGTCGTCCTTGGCGATGCCCATGATGCCTTGGAGGAGGTCCATGACACCGGTGATGATCAGCATGAATGCGGCGAAGACCACAGGCCCGACGGCTGTCGCCTGAGCGTCCACCTGAGCTGTCTCGGAGCGGGGGCGGGTGGTCTGTGTCATGGCGTCTCCTCAGGGCTCGATCGAGGGTTCGCCCACACGTCCTGCAGGAAGCTGCGGGCTGCTCCTGGATAGTTCACCGTGAACCGAACGACGCCGAGGGATGCGGTTGCTTGGGGCGCGACAGCCCTCATGGACCGGGCTGCTTCAAACTGTTCTTGGGCCGCGTAGACCGTGCACCTGTCCAGACAGTACGGGGAAGAAGCACTGGCTGGCGGGACACCAAGGCGTCTTGGCCAAGTAGTAATCCTGACCGGAACGAACTCCTGCTGTGGCCTGCACTACGGCGTTGGCAGTTGTAGCGGCTAGAGCCGCAGACGCTTTGGGTGCCTTCTCGTGTCTCCTCGCGTACTGCCGTTGAATGCGATCTCGGCGCTTTATCCGGAGCTACTACCAACGATACGGATCAGCACGGGGTACGCATCATGTGCTGGGTCTCTTGGCGGCCCCGAGGGATCTGGAGAGAGCTGCGTGAGTCTGGAGCATTCGCCCGGGTTCGACAGTTGGTGGGCATGCGGCGGTGGCGGATCTGGGGGCTGACCTGCGGTGATGGGCATGGGGAGGCTCCGGGGCCGTTTGCCCACGGCTCCGGAGTACGTTTTCCCAGGTCAGTGGCTATTCGGGGGTCTTGAGGCCGCTCATCTTTGGTGGGGATGACACGCCGCAGTCCTTGAAGAGTTTGGTCTGGGTGGCGGTGAGGCGGGTGGTCTGCTGGAGGCTGCCGGCCGGGCCGGAGAGGGTGACCTGGTGGAGGCGGCCGAGCTCGGTGTTGATCGTGGGCCAGGTCTGTTCGGTGCGGCGTTCGGCGACACGGATCAGCAGCAGGGCGAGCCAGCACAGCAGGACGTGGGCGCGTATCCGCTCGTCGAGGCGGTGGTGGACCGGCCGCAGGTCGAGGGTGGATTTCATGGTGCGGAAGGCGCGTTCGGCTTCCAGCAAGTTCTTGTAACCGAGCGCGACGTCCTCGGCGGACAGGTCCGGGTCGCTGGTGGCCAGCAGGTACTTGCCGTCCAGGCGGGCCTCGGCGGCGACCTTGGCGGCGTCGATGGACAGCCGTCCGGTGGTGGGGTGCTGCTTGAGCCAGCGGCCCAGCGGCGGACTTGCCGACCGGGCGGCCGGTGCGGCGGCTTACGCCCCAGGATCAGCGCTTGAGTTCGCCGTAACAGCTCAGTCGCCCCTGAGCTTCCGCCATTTCTCCGTCTCGTGCGCGTACGGGGCATCCGTCCACTGCTGAATCGTGGTGGCCGCGTCGGCACTGTGGTGGTCCCGCCACACACGCCACGCCGTGCTGCGGAGGTCAGCGAGGAACTGAGTACCGACGGCCTGCGAGTCACCGGAAGTGATGGACCGACCGATCTCATCCACCAGCTCGGCTTCCTTCTCCGGAGAGTCGGTGGCAAAAAGCAAGAGGACGTAGTCGGCGAAGTCATGGGCCCGGTAGTCGTGGTCGTGCATGTCGGACATCTCGGCGGACCTGGCGATGCCCTCGATCCCGGACTTGATCTTCTTGTAGCCGTAGCCGTCCACGTCGGTACGCCAACTGGCCCAGAAGTCTCTCTCTGTGGGGGAGCCAAGGATGCCAATGAGGCGAAGCAGCCGGTCCAAGTCGATGCAGTCGTGGCAGCGATGCGTCATGACCGGGACGCTAACGGGGCAACCCGGGCAACACCATGGACTTGCTGATTATCGGCCAGAAGACAGGCGCCAACTCGCTGCACGCCACCCGCCTCCCTGCCCAACCGCGCGCGGCCCCGCCGACGCGCGAGCAGGAACAGCCAGCACCCGATCCCCCGAAGCGCTCTCTGCGTACTGCCTTGCTGCTGCTCGGGTTGGTGATGGTCCTCGTGATCACAGGAGCCGCGGTCTACGTTGCCCGTGTTCATCCCTCGCTGGCCGAGCCCTTGGGCGTCGGCGCGGCCGTCTTGGGGGCGATGGCCGGTGCGGAAGATTTCAAGTCCAGTGAGACGGTTATGACGCTATGAGGTTTGTGGTGCGGGTTCCCTGCGCTTGGCCGGGTCGTTGATCCATGCCTGCTGGGGTATCCGGGGTGGTCGGGGGCGGCGGCCGAAGCGTTCGGGGTGGCGGGCGTATGCCTCGGCGAGGGTGACGGCCCGCTGGTCGCGGACCTCCTGGGCGGTGCCGAAATGCACGCTGGCGGGCGTGTGCCAGCCGATGTCCGAATGCCGGTGCTCGTGGTTGTAGTACGCGATGAACGCGTCGAACCACTCACGGGCGTGGGCCAGCGAGTCGAACCGTTCGGGGTAGTCGGACATGTACTTCGTGGTCTTGAAGTGGGCCTCGCTGTAGGGGTTGTCGTTGGAGGTCTTCGGCCGCGAGTGCGACCGGGTGACGCCGAGGTCGATCAGCAGCTGCGAGACCTTCTTCGAGGTCATCGACGTGCCACGGTCGGCATGCACGGTCTCGGGCACGATGCCGTTGCGGATGATGGTCTCGCGGATCAACTCCTCTGCCCGCACCGCTGATTCGGCCCGCTCGACGGTGTGGCCGACGACGTAGCGGCTGAAGATGTCGATGATGACGTAGGCGTGATACCAGACGCCCTTGACCGGTCCGGCCGCCTTGGTGATGTCCCAGGTGAACACCTGCGAGGGTGCGGTGGCCACCAGCTCGGGCACCGCCCTGGCCGGGTGGGTGGCCTGGCGGCGGCGCTCGCCGGACTGCCCCCTCTCGCGCAGGATCCGGTACATCGTGGACACGGAGCAGTGGTAGCGCCCGGCATCCAGCTCGCGGGCCCAGATCTGCGCGGGCGGCAGCTCGGCGTACTCGCCGCTGTTCATCAGCTCCAGGACCGCCGCCCGCTCCTCGGGCGTGAGGGCCGAGGGCTGGACCTGCGGTTTCCTGGGCTTTCGCTCCGATGGGGGCCGCAGCCGGCGGTAGTGGGTGGCCCTGGAGCGGCCGGTCAGCCGACAGGCCGCCGTGACACCGAGTTCGTACTCGACGCCGGTGAACGCGTCGTCGACCACCGGGTCGGCGGCAGCGTTCAGTCCGCGCCCTCGGAGATCATTTCCAAGAGCGCGGAAGCTTTTCCCATGACCTCCAACGCGGCCTTGTTCCGGGCCAGTTCCTTCTCCAGCCGTTCCACCTGGCGGCGCAGTTTCTCGTTCTCCGCCTCGGCAGCCGGCTTCTTCGGCCGGGCCGGACTGGTGCGCTTGTCGACCAGCTTCTCCAGGGCCCCGGCATCCCGAGCGGCCCGCCATTCCTTGACGTGCGAGTGGTACAGCCGCTCGCGGCGCAGGACCGCGCCCTTCTCGTTCTTCGGAGCGGCGTCGTACTCGGCCACGATCCGCAGCTTGTACTCGGGGCTGAAAGTGCGGCGCTTCGGCCTGGGGGCCGGATCGGACTCGGCGGGGTTGGTGCTGGTCATGAGGGGATGGTTCTCCTGTCGTGCCCTCTCAGGCTAACCCGGCGAAGCGGGACGTCTCACCCAAGGCTGACAGAGAGGGGTGCGGCCGCCATGGTGAGCCGTCTCGTTCGGTAACTCGCTGCCGTGCTGCCTGGCGAGCTCACCATCCGCCGGATGAGCGTTCTCAGCCCGCCACAGTGAGCGGTCCCGTCCAGCGTGCTGGACGGGACCGACGCGCATCACCTGTGTCAGGTTGCCGATCGGTGGCTACCCCAGGCGCACCCGGCGTCGACGGCCCGGGCCCGGTAGGCCCGCAGGGCAGGTCAACCGGGGCGATGCTGGGTCGCCCGTCCGTGTAACAGTGAGACGGCCAGCGAACCAGACGCCGTCCCGCCCTCGTCGGTCAGGTCATGCGCATCGACGAGCAGCACATCAGTGAGCCGGGGCTGGTCGTCCTGGACGTGGCCGCCGCTGACGAGGACACCGTCAGTGCGGTGATGGAGTTACTCCAGCAGCGGTGGGCGACCTCAGGGATCACCCCGGTCTGGCGCATGCCAGGGGAACCGGGAGTGCGGGCGCGGGTGTACGCGGACGTCCGCCGTCACCACAGCGCGGGATAGCCCGGTGGCCGGGCTATTCGGTGGTGTGGTTGGAGTCGGGGAGGTCGGGCGGGAAGTGCCGCTCAAGGATCTTCACCCAGGTGGGCAGGGTGACGGAGCCGCCGGTGTCCTCGGCCTGTGCCTGCACCAGCTCGGTCAGGGCCGCCACGAACGGCCGCTCGGGGGTGTCGACGGGCAGCGCGGCGGCGGCACGCTTCAGCCGCTCGTACACGCCGGGGAAGACGCCCTCGGCCCAGGCTTCGGCTTCCTGGGCGGCCTGCCGGCGGCTCTCGTCGTTCATGATCTCCGTCATGTCGCGCCGAGGGCAGTCCCGCGTGTGCCACATCTCCGTGATAGGGCCTGTCGGACCGCAGAACCTGACACGGACCTTGTCGGGGCCCGGGCCCGGCAGGGCGAAGCACTCGGTGCAGTCGAGGAGCCGTGTCTCCGGACGGTCATCGCTCATCGCGAGCCTCCCTTTTCGCGTGGAGGCAGAGCATGCCACCCCGAGAAGCGGGTGACCACGGGGTTCTTCACCACCGCCCCGGCGGCGGTCAGCCTGGCGCACCGCCTGTTCCGCGACGGCCTAACGGAGCCTACGGCCGGTGGGGCCGGGACGTGCCAGTGCCGTGGCCGCGCGGATGCGTGCCGGAGCGGCCCCTGATGGGCGGGTTCACGAACGCATCCGCGGGCCCAGCCGGTCAGCCCCAGTTCGGGTCTGCCAGTCCCCAGCCGACGTCGCTCATCTCGTCACCTCGCTCGTATCCACTGCGGCGCGGGTTCGCGCCATGACGATGATCAGTACTGTGGCGGGCCTCGTCGAGCCCTGCCGTCCCGGGAGTTGGGGGCTCTCCGCCGTGGGTCTCCCTGGGGGACGAGCTGAGTGAGGCGCTCCGGAGGGGGCGGGGCGGGAAAGGGCCTGGCCGCATACGGGCTTACCGGCATGATCACATGGCATGGGTGACAGGGCGTGGGACCGGAAGACCAGGCGCGTGATCGAGGTGCCGGTCGCGGCGGCGGCTGGTCTGGAGCCCGGTCTCGCCCGCGCCGCGTACGACGGATCGGGCGTCGTCCGAGGGCGGTATGTGTGCCGGGCCTGCCGGGGTTCAGGTGGTCAGGTCGGGCCAGGGGACGTTGGTCTCAACCGGCGTGGTGTAGTCGATGCCGGGCACGGCGAAGCCGTACAGGCGCTGCACTTCGGCGTGGAACCAGTCGAGGTCGGCAAGGCCGGCGATGGTGTCGCTGGTGGCCTTCTGCCAGCGCTCGGCCACCTGGGCTTGTACAGAGTCGGTGAGTTCCCAGGTGTCGAGGCGTACGCGGCCTTCGTCGTCGAGGGTGAGCGGGTGGGCGCCGGTGAGCTGGTCCCAGAGCTTGACCAGTTGCCCGATGGGCGGGACCAGGGCCTGGCCGAGGACGCCGCGGAGCAGGCCGATGTAGAGGGCGATGCCGGGGATGGCGGTGGAGGACTGGGTGACGGCCGCGCCGTTGACCGAGGTCACCGCCCGGCCGCCGACGAGCTTGCCGAGTCGTTCGTCCAACGTCCGGGCGGTGGCTTCCAGGTGGGCCTTGGCGGCGCCGATGGTGCCCTGACGGTAGATCGCGGCGGTGAGCGGCGATCCGATGTAGGACAGGGCGGCGGTGGCGAAGCCGTCGGCGAGCAGGCCGCGGTCGGCGAGGTGGTCGATCCAGCGTTCCCAGTCCGCGCCGCCCATCACGGCCACGGTCTGCTCGATGTCGTCGCCCTCGGCCGGAGCGGTCTCGACTTCCTTGACCTCGGGGGCTCCCTGGTCGTCGAAGACGAGGGTCTTGGTGCGGTAGGTGCGACCGATCGGCTTGAGTGCAGAGGCGTAGGTGGTGCCGGTGTCCGGGTCGGTACGCCGTGGCGCGGCGACGGAGTAGATGAGGTAGTCCAGTCGGCCGCCGAGCCGCTCGGCGAGGAGGTCGGCGACCTGGTCCTTCATGGCGTTGTTGAACGCGTCGCCGTTGAGGAAGACCATGTCCCGGCCGTGGGTGCGGGCGAGTTCGGCGGTGGCAGCGGTCCGGTACCAGCCGGCCGTGCCGGTGCGCCGCTCGGTGGGTGCCTTCTCGAAGCACACGCCGATGCCGCGGATCCCGACCCGGGCGAGTCCGGCGATCGTGGCCGCGAGGCCGTACCCGGCGGAGGAGCCGATGACCAGCGCCACCGGCCCGTCCCCGCCCGGAGCGGACGACGGGGGCGTGACGGCCTGCCACATGTCTTCGACGAGCCGCTCGCAGCCGGCCGGGTGGGAGTCGAGGAAGAGGAACCCGCGGCTGCGGGGGTTGATGACGCGTTCGCTCACGAGGGAGTCCTTGGGGTCGGCTCGGACGAGGACGCGGCCGCCACAGGTGGGGCCACCGCATCCTGCAAGTCTGCGACCGTTCGGATACGCGCGGTGACTTCATCCGGCACAGAGATCGCGAGTCGGGTTTGGAGGATCACCACCAGTTCGAGCAGCGACAGGCTGTCCACGCCCAGGTCCCGATCCAGCTCGGCCTCACGGCGCGCGCATTCCTCGCGCGGCCGCCCGGTCACCCGCACCAGCGCCTCGACCGCGAGCGCGGCGGTGTCGACGCTCACCGCTGGCTCCCCGCGGCCGCGCTGTTCGAACGGGCCATCAGGGCCGCAGGCGGGATCACCAGCGGGGTGCGGTGGCCGGTAGCGGTGCCGACTGCTGGTCATACTGGTTGCCGATGTGGCATGCCGGGGAGGCCGCCAGACTGCCGCCGCTGGAGGGGCGCCAAAGACTGCCAGGACCGCCTTCGGGACTTCATGGACGGTGAAATCCTCAGCGGTGACGGGGCGGCGAGGTGCCGGACCGACCATCCGGCAGGACCGCCCCGTCAGTCACCCGACCCGGCCGGCTGCGGATCATCCCTCGCCGTCACCGGGCCAGGACACGGTCGTACATCACCGAAAGCCAACAACAGCCTCGCAGCTGGTCTCTCAACTTCCTTCTCCTACCACGAAGTTGGCAAGCGCAGCTGGCACTTTCCCTGTACCGGCGAATCTTCCGACTGGGCAGGCGGCGCGATGGAAGCCTGCAAGCCGTTGACCTGCGAAAGGTGCGATTTTATGACGGTCTACGATGATTCGGATTTAGCACAGAGTGTCGCTAGTGTCACGCTCGGACGCGCGCAGATCCTCACACGGTCGCCAAACCACATCCGAGACCTGCGCGCGTCGCCGAACACCGACACCTGAAGGGACTTCACATGTCTCGATCATCCCGGTGCCACAGCAGCAAGCGTGCCGTGGCCCGTCAGGCGCCCGGAAAGCAGATTAACAGGGGCGACGAAACTGCCGACCCTGTTGCCAGGACGGGCAAGGCAATCCTCATTGGGTTCCTGGCCATTCCTGTACTGCTGACTCTGCTGATCTCCAGCACGAGCCTGGGGGCAAGGGGCCAAGCCGAGCTAGCTGCGCAGGTACTGGCCAGCGTGCTCGTGACCCTGATCACGAGCGTTCTGACCTGCCCACCAGCACGACGTCTGCGCTGCTGAGCACGCCAGTGGGTGGTGTCGCAAACGGGCGACACCACCCCCCTGCCGCCCCAAGAAGGCTGGCCGACGAAACCGTGGCGTGCCTGGTCGCTGCGACGAAAAGGACCGGTCATTGTTTGCCCCTTCCAGCGACGCAATCGCTGAACACCTCGTGCGAAGGACAGGAAGAAGCACCCTGTGGACCACTGCGAGTTCTGCGCGGAACCTCTGCCAGAGCCCCCTAAAGTCGGACGGCCGCACAAGTACTGTTCCGCCGGCTGCCGGAAGTCAGCCCATCGCGCACGCGCCGGTAGCGCCCCCAGGCCGCCCCGGCCGCCGATTCGGCCCAAGCCGTCCGCGGCGTGCTCCCACGCTGAAGGCCCATCGCGCTCTGCACCTAGCCAGCTGGAAGACTTACTGGGCGAAGTGATACGGGACCTGCAGGACGACGCCCGTGTTCTGCTCCGTCAGCTTAGCGGTGACGACCCGGAGGAGTTCCTGCACCAGGCGCAGCAGATGCGGGAACGGCTGGACTGTCTGACTGCCGGCCTGGTCGGGCGTGCCCGGCTGCGGCGGGTGACCTGGTCCCGTATCGGCCAGGCATTGACCATCAGCGAAGACACTGCGCGGCACCGGTACACCGACGACTACGTCCTGCGTCGCCTCCGCCAGGTGTCCCGTCTGCGTGCCATCCCCAAGTCCCTGAGCGCCCTATACAGCGAGCCCTCCCGGCACTACGACGCAGCCGTGCCGGATGACGGCGCGGTGCCCGCGGCAGCCGAGGCCACCGGCCCCGCCTACAACAGCCTTGCCCCCGTGCTGTCCATGCTGGCTCGCGCCTCCGAGATTCCGCTTCAGGACCTCGCCCACCGCGTCGAATGCTCCCCCTCCTACCTCAGCCGGATCCTCAGCGGACAGCGTGTCCCCTCCTGGCCCATCACCGAGCGCCTGGCCCAAACGTGCGGGGCAGACCCCGCCATAGTGCGCAAATTATGGGAAACTGAACAGCTGCGCCGACGCCCTCCGCGCAGCCGGGTCGACGACTCCAGGGGCATCGACTCGCTCGCCGGCGTCAGCGACCGAGCACAGGCCATCCGCAAACTGGTCACGGCCCTGCGGACCCTGCACGTGCGGGCCGGACAGCCAACCCCGCAGGAGATCTGCATACGCTCACGGTGGCGGCTTCAGGCTCACCAGGTCACCGCCATCCTCGAACGCAACGAGCCCTGCGACTGGCCCACCCTGGTTCTGCTGCTGGGCATCCTCGGTGGATCGACCGACTACTTCCGTCCCCTGTGGCAGGCAGCCACCGAGCACCCACACACGTGAGTTCCCCCGCTGGGTGGCCGTGACGTTGTTCAGCGGCCCCACCGTGACGGCTTGAGCTGGTCCCATTTTGTGAAGGGACGGTTTGCGATGGCCCCACCCTCTTGTGCCGCGGATCTGCGCCGACTCTCAAGTGGGGCCACCTCAAGCCGTCATCGATCTTCACGATCCGGGTCCAGTGCTGGCCGTCGCGGCGGGGCCGGAGAACGACGTCAGAGCCACGCTGGGCGGGAGGTGCTGAATTGTGGCTACGGGCGGGTGGCGATGAGGGCGTCGGTGTGGATCGTCTCCTCGTATCGGCCCGCCGGGTCGAACGAAAGCAACGCCTGGCGCAGGTCCTCTTCGAACGCACCCTGGCGCGGCCCGACTGGGCGGGGGTGGAATAGGAGTTGCTCAGTTGCAGCCCGATCGCTCATCCAGACTGCGCACCAGCACCTGGTCGAACGGCACGACCTCGACAGCCGAGAACGGCGAGCGCTCCACCGTGGACTGGTATGTCTCCTCCGGCTCGGGGTACACCCCGCTCCCGGCCCGGCGGACCGTGCCCAGGTAGGCGGCGCGGACGTCGGCGACCACCGGTGCCCAGCCCGGAAGGGGAGTGGTGCCGGGCGGCCCGGCCGAGAGGATGACGACGCCGGCCGTCTTGGTGGTGAGCTTGTCCAAGTCGGCCAGGACTTGCACGCGGTCCATTCAGCGGTAGGACTTGGCCATAACTGCTAAGTCGAGCGGCGGCAGGCCCAGGGCAAGCAGGGCGCTGGAGTCGCCCTGCTGCCACCGGACGTTGCGCACGCCCCGCTCGTCGGCCAGAATCCGGCCCTGCTCGAGCATCCCATCCGCCGGGTCGACGGCGGACACGGTGCCGACGAGGCTGGCCAGCTCCAGGGCCACGGTGCCTGAGCCGCAGCCCAGGTCGAGGGCGCGCTGCGTGCCGTTCAGGGTGAACCGGTCGGTGAGCAGCGCGTACAGCTCGTCCGGGTAGCGCGGCCTGAAACCGGGCTTAGGTCGTGTCCGGCGGATCATGCATGGGCCGCGGGGTCCGGCACGCCCGTCCGCGGCGTTGTTGTCGGTCGCCGATGCTCCGCATCGGCGACCGACGGCCTCCTCCGCCTCGCAGCCGCACGCACCGGACCCCGCTCACCAGCAGGAGAAGCGTCACCCATCAGGAAAGCGGCATGATCCGCCGGACACTCGCCAGCCCATCTGCGCTGTGGTGACACCTACACCCAACTCGCCGCCGGGTTCGGTAACGGCATCGCGACCGCATACCGCCACATACACGAGGCCGTCGAGGTGCTGGCCGGCCTCGCGCCCACCCTGGCCGAGGTGATGCACGTCGTGCGGACCAAGGCGTTCGTGATCCTCGACGGCACCCTGCTGCCGATCGACCGGATCGCCGCTGACACCCCGTATCGCTCGGGCGAACACAAGCGCCACGGCATGAACGTCCAGGTCCTCACCGACCCCTTCGGTCGACTGTTGTGGGTCTCGCCCGCGCTGACCGGCTCCACCCACGACCTGACCGCCGCCCGCAGCCACGGCATCGTCGACGCGCTCGCCAAGGCCGACCTCAAGTGCGGGGCAGACAAGGCATACCAGGGTGTCGGCGGACTCATCCGGGTGCCCTTCCGCGGCCGTCGCCTCAAGCGGTGGCAGCGCCCCCACAACAGCACACACGCCAAGATCCGCTGCCTCGGCGAGCAGGCCATGGCCACCCTGAAGGGCTGGCGTCTCCTACGGGAAGCTCCGCTGCGGCACCAACCGCGTCACAGCGATCGTCCAGGCCGTCCTCGTCCTTCACCACGCGTCAGCGTGAGGTTGGAAAAGGCTCGGTGACGGTAGCGGGCCCGTGTGGATCTCGACGAAGATCCGGCTGAACGCTTCAGTTGTCACGCCATGCAGCTGTCACACCTGCGCCTGCGACCTGCCTCTACCAGCCGAGAATTTCACCGATCACCATGGCCGCCAGCACAGACCAGCCGAAGCTCCACGGGTAGACCTCGTCCTCCGGGGATCGTCCTAATGGCAAGGACACGGACACGACGACGATGACGGATATGAAACTCATCAGCACCGCTGTGTAATGACTCTGCCACAGTGCGACGGCCACACTGAGGGCGGCGGTATGGGCGCAGAGCCGCCAGAATCCGCCCGGATGGAAGCGGAGTCCAAGGTAGATCGCCAACGACACCACCAAGAGGATGACCCATGTGTGGATCTGAATGCCCAGCTTCGGAGGCATCAAAAGGAGCGGCAAGAACACGACAGAATAGGCGCCAAGCACCCAGCGGTGTGACACCATTCGGTCCTTGGCGGGAGGAAACGAAATCAGGCCAATTACCGTTGCTGCGAGCAGGACATATCCCACACGCGTCGTGAAGCCCTCCAGTGCGACCATGGTGACGCAGAGTGCCAGGGACAGCAGCGTATGGAGCACTGGCCCGATCACATCTCTGGCGCGGCCGGGAGGCGATGGCATAGGGGATCCCGCGGGAGAGGGGTCAATTCCCGACACCGACATTTTTGGAGCGCAGTGCCGCCCCGGCCCGCCGTCTTTGACGTTGCCGCCCTGCTGGGGCAATACAAGGGGCCGCGTCTCCGCTGCGTTGTGGTTGATGGGGCCCCACGCACGCTCCTTTGCCGGTCGCTGCTCTACGGCCGACTCAGCGTCTCGGCCCATGTTCCACATATGACGCAGAGGGAGAAGGGTGCAGGCGAGCCCAACGTAGAGCATCGGGCTGGCCAGTACGTAGTCCGCGAAATCCTTGAGAGTGGCCGCATCGTGCAGGGTGTAGAGGAGCCAGAAAGCCAAGGCGCCGGTGATGCCGCCCACTTCGCACCGGACACCGGCGGCGAAGCCGGTCGTCACATCGATCGCGCGGCGCCAAGGCCCCGATTCCAGCGGCCTGGGCCCACCCCGGAACATCAGCCCCGCAGCGCAGCGGCACCACAGGCACAGGAGTGTGGCGGTGGCCAGAAGCCCTCCGAGGGCCATCAGCCACGGTGCCGCCGTCTCTGTCCGCTGGAACCCGTACGGCGTCGATGACAGGGCGTTGCCGATGAGGAGGCCGCCTGCGAGGGCCAAGGCGATCGCCAAGGTCGCGCCCCAGGAGGCGAGTACGGCTCGCTCACCGTCCGTACGGTGAGCGGCGAGGGTATTGGCCTGGATGCCTTGGAACAGGATGTATCCCGTCGCGGAACCCACGGCCGCAGCCGTCAACTCTACCGCGTGGTCGCTGACCGGACTTGCCGCGGCGAGGTAGGCGATGTGCAGTTGCGCCATGGGGACGACGAGCCCTGCCGCGAATCCGAGCAGAAACCCGTGCAGGGGCGTCAGCCGCAGAGCCGCGGCCGGCGATTCGAGGTCCTTCAGCCTTCTGGATATCGCGTGGTGCGTGTTGAACAGGCCCTTGAAGAAGGATCTGGTTCTGTCCGTCGCCCGTTGCTGCTTCAGTTCGTCTTTCTTCTGCAGCCATCGAAGGGCATCAGCCAGGTCGCGGATTCCTCCCAGGACACGAGCGGTATCCGCGTCCGCGCATCGTTCTCGGTCCCGTACGAAGGACCAGTAGGCCAGAGTGGCCACGACAATCGCGACTGTTGCCTGCCACAGAGGCAGCGCGATGCCGTACCCGAGCGCGTGCCCCGCAGTCACCGCTTCAGCCGCTTCAAGCGCCAGCACCGGAACGATGAAGACAGGGAGAGCGAAGACAGCGCTCATCAGTAGGCCGCGTGTCAGGTGCAGCCAGCGAGGGTCGGAGTTCTTGACGTGCGTCAGTTCATGGACCACGAGTGCGTCGAACAGGCGATTCTCTGCCCGGAACAAGGTGAGCAGGTTTTCGCCGACCGAGAGGAAGGGGCTCCCCTGGCGTCCTCGGAGTGTGGCAGTGGGCTCTCCGCCACCGCCGTGGATGATCTCATCGGGGGCACGCATCCCTGTGCGGTCTGCGATCCGTCGAATCTCCTCCACGACCGCGGGGCGACGTTGTGACAAAGGGCCTATGTTCTTCACGGGCTTCCGGTGCCCAAGAGTGATCCGGTCGTAGGCATCGACTGCGATGAACCAGATGGCGAAGCCGACGGTCGCGAGGAGTCCCAGTCGCCACTGCTGTCCCTCATCGCACGCCGCGTCGGGGGAGCGCTCCGCCGCGAGTGCGGGGACCGAAGGGGTCATGGCCTGGCAACGCACTCCGTCGTCAAGCCAGCTTGGTGCCTGTGAGAATCCCGCGAAGACGGACAGGGTGTACGCGACGGCCAGGATGACCGCTGGACCCACCTTGTAGGCGGCAGGGATGTCCAGCACTGACCGCAGGGCCTTGCGCCTCATGGCCGTTACTCCGCGGGATCGTCACCGCTGCTTTCGTCATGTACGACTGGCCCGTCGTCCCGCCAGGCTCCTGTAGCCAGCTTGGCGATGATGGCGTTCGCAACGGCCTCGGCGCGGTCGGCCGGGAACCCTTCCCTTCGTGTCAGCTTGTCCACAATGACGGCGCGCGCCGCGCGCAAGTGCTCCTCACTGAACGTGTCCCCTGCGGGCAGAGCCGGTGCGGGGTCCGGCGGCGGCTGGCCCACGAGTCGGGCCAGCTTGTCCTTGAGCCTGTCCGTGGCTGTCTGGGTTACGGCGTCCTGCAGTACCTGTAGGGCATACTGCGCGCCAATGATGATCACCGGAACCAGCGTTGCCACCACGACGTCGGCAGCCCCGCCCACCTGCCGACGCGTACGCAGGCTGCGCGGATTCGCCTCGTACGACGAGTAGGTGAGGTCGAGATCATGGAGGGAGTCCGGCTCTAGCTCTTTGGTCACGGCACGAGCAAGTGCCCAGCCGGTGATCAATTGAGGCTCGTGTCCTTCGACATCGCTGCGGTCGTCGGTCATGTCACCACGTTCTCCCATAGACGATTCTCATCGTGAAGTGCAGGATCTGGCGCGAGTGGCGGGTAGGGAGGGCCCTGTGTCCGGGCAGGGCTGTGATCGGGATCGGGGCACGACGATCGTGTGTCACCGTGTGATCTCAGCTTGAGTCGATGCCACAAGGTAGCGTGACGGGAGTTCATCTGGGCCGTGAACAGCAGGACCCACCGAATGGCGTGAGCGGCGGACTCGGCCTGGCTGCGTCGCGTCGTGGTATCGCAGCGGCCTTGTGGTTCAGGTGACGGTTGGTTCCTCGGGGCAGTCGGTGCGCACCCGGTGCCGGTGACGCCTGACCTGGCTTGCTGAGAGGCGGCCTGGAAGGATGCCGCAGTGCCCAAGCCGTGTCCGAAGGAGTTCCGCGAGGACGTCGTGCGGGTCGCGCGCAACCGCGAGCCTGGCGTCACGCTGGAACAGATCGCCGCCGACTTCGGAGTCCTCCTCGACGAGGCCCGGGTCGCCGGTGAGGCGATGGCCGAGCGGACCGCCTGGCGGATCTGCCGGGACAACGGCTGGTGGAGTGCCTCCGGCGAACGCAGGGGCCGCGAGAAGAATGCCGAGTCCGGCCCGCCGGTCCATGACGACCTGGTGCGGCGCGACTTCACCGCGGACGGGCCGAACCGGTTGTGGCTGACGGACATCACCGAGCACGCCACCGGTGAGGGCAGGCTGTGTCTGTGCGTGGTCAGGGACGTGTACTGCGGCCGCATCGTGGGCTGTTCCAGCGACGCCCGGATGAGTCCGGCCTCGCGGTGAGAGCCCTGGAATCCGCCGGTGCCCGTCGCGGCGGGGTCGCCGGATGCATTGTTCGTTCCGGTCGCCGGTCGCCGGTCGCAGTTCCGCTCACGGCAGTTCGTGTCCGTTCTCGCACGTCACCGCATGTCGGCTCCATAGGGCGGGTCGGTGCGGCCGGCGACAAGCGCGTTTCATCACACTGCACCTCTTCTCCTATCGGGTTCGCTTTGGGGTTGCTGCAGGTCGACGGCGGTCAAGGCGTACGCCTTGCTGGACGCGGGGCGGGTTCGGGCCGGGG
>NZ_JARWBG010000075.1:0-25282 GCF_029846775.1 Streptomyces chengmaiensis | reverse complement strand
GGCCCGGGCCCCAAAAGACGCGGCGCCGGCCTGAGCCTCTACCAAGTCGTCCGCGAGCTGCAGACACTCCTCGCTCTCTGGACCGGTGCCTGCCCCACCTGCCATCGCGACATACCCGCACCGCTACGGATCTGACCAAGCACTACTAGGAGCGGAACGGTCCCGTCACCTCGTAGGTGATTCCCCCGTACGAACTGCCGGACGTGCCGCGCTGGCTGGAGAGGTACAGCCGTGAGCCGTCCGGCGAGAAGGCGGGCCCGGTGATCTCGGAGCCGGACTGCCCCATGATGCGCAGGAAGGGCGCGACCACCTCATCCGGGGTGATCACGCAGATCTCCATGTTGCCGCCGTCCTCCGCGACGAAGAGATCGCCGGACGTCGCGCCGGTGACGTTGTCGACGCCGGTCAGCGGCGCGGAGCCGCCCGGGACCAGAGAGTCGTCGTACGCCAGCTCGATCGTCTGAGCCGCCGCGTCGTACTGCCAGACGCGGTTGTCGCCCTTGGTGGTGAACCAGCAGGTGTCGTCGGCGTAGTAGCAGCCCTCGCCGCCGCTGAACTGCTTGGCCCCCGAGACCTGGTAGCGGGTCGCCGTCGGCGAGCCGTCCGGGTCGTATACCTCGCCCCAGGTGACCGGTCCCGAGGTGCCGGAGCCCATCCGCAGCGCCTCCAGCGTGCCGGAGGACAGGTCGCCCCAGGTGTCCGGGGTGAAGCGGTAGAAGCAGCCGTTGCCGACGTCCTCCGTCAGGTAGATCACCTTCCGTACCGGGTCGGCCGCGGCCGCCTCGTGCTTGAACCGGCCCATGGCCGGACGCCGCACCGCGGCCTGCACGCCCCACGGGTCGGTCTCGTACACATAGCCGCGGCTCACCTCCTCACACGACAGCCAGGTGTTCCACGGGGTCTTGCCGCCCGCGCAGTTCTGCCGCGTCGAGGAGAGGATGCGATACGCGCCGGTGATCGCTCCGGTCGCGGAGAACGCGATGGCGCTCGCGCCTCCCGAGGGGTTCACCTCCGAGTTGGATACGTAAATCCAGCCACTGCCGTCGGCGTAGCAGGCGCCGCCGTCCGGGGCGCGGTGCCAGGTGTACGAGGTTGAGCCGACCTGCTCGCCGGTACGGGCGACGACACGGCTGGTGAAACCTTCCGGCAGGCGGATCCCGTTGGCGTCGGAGGGGCCGAGGGGGCCGTAGGGGCCGGTCCCGGGCTGGGCCGGGTCCGCCAGGGCCGCACCCCGCCACAGGGTGCCGCCGAAGGCGGCGGCCGAGGCGCCGATGACCGCTCCGCGCAGGAAACTGCGACGTTCCACTAGTCACTCCAGGATGGGGGGGAATGTGCCGTCCCACGAGGCCGGGCGGCGTCACGGGGCGGCGCGCTGACATTCACGTGTGCGGTGACGAGAGCGAAAGCTATGGGGGCTGAATTGACGCAGCGTCAACGAGCAGTGACCTGCGGACGGCGACTGTCGTCAAGCACTGTTCTCCGTCGAGCCTGTTGACCCGGAGCCGGGGGGCCGCCCGCCCGGCGCCGACACCGTCCCCGACGCCCGCAACGGGCCGGACTCCTCCACCGCGTCCGGCCGGGCTCTTCTCGGGCGGAGCGCCGGGTCAGGGTGTCTCCAGAAGCCTCTTGAGCGCTGCCAGCCGCTCCTTCCAGAACGCCTTGGAGGCGGCCACCGCCTCCGCGTCCGGAAGGTGGGTGTGGCCCAGGCCGACCTGGATCCGGCCGTCGCCCTTGATCGTCAGATAGACGGAGATCCGGCTGGCCCCGCCGTCCCAGTCGGCCGTGAGCGACTTCGCCGGCCGCTGCGTACGGATGCGGAATCCGGACTCCGGCAGCCAGCGCCGGCGTATGGAGTCGTCGGCGAAGGCGTCGATGACGGCCGCGGCCGAGGCGTTCACCATCTTGCTCACGCTCGCCTGCCAGTCGCCCGAGGACGACTGGCCGACCTGGCGCATGCCGCGCTCCTGCTCATAGCCGACGGTCACCGACTGGGCGTGCCAGCCCGGCACCTGGTGCACCTCGACCAGATGGCGGGCGATCTCGGCGTGGGTGCGGCCGGTCGCGCCCCAGCCGTCCAGCAGGGCGAACCACTCGTCCCAGTCCCGGCCGGTGGTCGCGCGCAGCGCCTCGCCGGTCAGCTGCTCGGTGATCCGCCTGCCGGCCGAGCGCGCCGCACCGGCGGCGTTTTCGCTGCTCATGTGGGCGAGGCTAGGACCGGGCCCGCGGTGTCGCAAACGCGAGCGGAAATTCTTCCGGCCGGAGCGATGAGTATGACCGTCCGCCCGGGTCCACCCCTCGACAGCGCGGCGCACGGACGCCGCACATGCCGGGAGCGAGAGGAAGACCATGTCCCAGATGATCTTTGTGAACCTGCCCGTCAAGGACCTCGGGGCAGCCCGGTCGTTCTGGAGCAAGCTGGGCTACTCCTTCAACGAGCAGTTCAGCGATGACACAGCGGCCTGCCTGGTGTTCAGTGACACGATCTTCGCCATGCTGCTCACCGAGCCAAAGTTCAAGGAGTTCACCAGGAAGGACATCGCGGACGCCGCCACGTCCACCGAGGCCATCATCGCCCTGAGCGCCGAGAGCCGGGAGAAGGTCGACGAGCTGGCCGACGGGGCCCTCGCCGCGGGCGGCTCGCCGGCGAACGAACCCATGGACTACGGCTTCATGTACGGCCGCTCCTTCCAGGACCCCGACAGCCATCTGTGGGAGGTCATCTGGATGGACGTCGAGGCCGCGGCCCAGGCCCCGGCGCAGGGCTGAGGAGGCGGCCGAACCCGGGCGGCCGGGCGCGGGCCGCCGGCCGCGCCAGGGCCTCAGGCGGCCTCGCCGAGGCCCTGGTACGTCACCTTCGTCAGCTGCTCCGACGCCGCCCACAGCCGTTCGCCCATCACATCGTCGCGCGTCCGGCGCGCCCGCCAGGACGGCGCGGGCGCGCCGCGCCATATCGCCAGCCGCGGCCCGGTGAACGAGTCCTGGCGCACGCCCGGCGCGGTGGCCGCGTACAGGCTCGGCAGCGCCCCGGACTCCGCGGGCTGGGCGACGAGGCGGTTGCCCAGCTCCATGATCCGCTCGACGCCCTTGCGGCCCTCCATCCTCGCCCCCGCGGTCTGGAGGTCGGTGGCCGCGTAGCCGGGGTGCGCCGCCGCGGCCACCACATCGGCGTCGGCCGCCTGCAGCCGTCGCGCCAGCTCATGGACGAACAGCAGGTTCGCCGTCTTGGAGCGGGCATAGGCGACCCAGCGCCGGTAGCGGCGCTCGCTGTTGAGGTCCCCCGTGTCGACGTCGGCCAGCGCGTGCATGACGCTGGACACGCTCACCACCCGTGCGCCGGGCGTCGTCAGCAGCCGGGGCATCAGCAGCCCGGTCAGCGCGAAGTGCCCGAGGTGGTTGACTCCGAACTGAGTCTCGAAGCCGTCGGCGGTCCGCCGGTACGGCAAGGCCATCACCCCGGCGTTGTTGATCAGCAGATCGAGCCGGTCGTACGGGAGGTCCGCGGCGAACGCCCGCACCGAGGACAGATCCGCCAGGTCGAGCCGCCGGAACTCCGCCTCGGCCCGCGGCGCCTCCGCCCTGATCCGCCGCTCCGCCTCCCGGCCGCGCGCCTCGCTGCGGCACGCCAGCACCACCCGGGCGCCGTGTCGGGCCAGCTCCCGGGCTGTGACCAGCCCGATGCCGCTGTTGGCGCCGGTGACCACCGCGACGCGACCACGCTGATCGGGAATGTCGTCCGCGCTCCAGCCCGCCATGGGTGAGCCCCTCGCTCGTGGGTGCCGTTTGCGTCGACAGTCTGTGCGACGGCCCTGTGCGAGGGGCAGCCTACGCCCTCAGCGGCCGGGGGCTCGGCCCCCGGACCCCGTGCCTCATGCTCCCCCGGCTACTGCTGGGAGGCGCCCCCGGAGGAGCCTGTGGAGGCGGCCCCGGCAGGGCTGAATTCCGAGGTCCGGCAGGCGAAGATCTTCACCGTCACCTCGTCGTCGTCCAGGCAGCGCCCCGACTCAAGATCGAAACGCTGCTTGAGCAGCGGGGACGCCACGAACGGCCGGCCCTGCGCCGAGCCGAGCAGCCCGCGGGAGAGGACCTGCGCCCCGGTGAACGGATCGCGGTTGTCGATCGCGTACGCACGGCCCGCACGGTCCATGAACAGCGCCGCCTGGCGGCCGTCCGGAAGCAGCGCCGCGATGCCCCGGCCGGGCGTGAGCTGGGACAGCTCGCACACGGCCAGCCAGCTGTCGTCATCGAGACGGAGTTCGAGCGTCATCGCGAGGAGGCCCCTTCCAGGGTGAGGATCTGCAGATCCGGCTTGATCTGGTCGCGCTCCGGCACGAACTGCACGGACGGGTCCGGCGCGTCGGGCGCGTTGACGAAGGAGACGAAGCGGCGCAGCCGGTCGGGGTCGTTCAGCGTCTCGGCCCACTCGTCGCGGTAGTCGTCCACATGCTTGGCCATCAGCGCCTCCAGCTCGTCGCAGAGCCCCAGCGAGTCATGCACGACCACGTCCCGCAGATGGTCCAGGCCGCCCTCCAGCCGCTCCAGCCACACCGAGGTGCGCTCCAGCCGGTCCGCGGTGCGGATGTAGAACATCAGGAACCGGTCGATCAGCCGCACCAGTTCGGCGTCCGACAGATCCTGCGCCAGCAGATCGGCGTGGCGCGGGGTCGCGCCGCCGTTCCCGCCCACGTACAGATTCCAGCCGGAGGCGGTGGCGATCACGCCGAAGTCCTTCGACTGCGCCTCCGCGCACTCCCGCGCACAGCCGGATACGGCCGACTTGAGCTTGTGCGGGGCGCGCAGCCCCCGGTAGCGCAGCTCCAGTTCGATGGCCATGCGCACCGAGTCCTGTACGCCGTAGCGGCACCAGGTCTGCCCCACACAGGACTTGACCGTCCGCAGCGCCTTGCCGTACGCGTGCCCCGACTCAAAGCCCGCGTCCACCAGCCGCGCCCAGATCGCCGGAAGCTGATCCACCCGCGCCCCGAACATGTCGATCCGCTGACCACCGGTGATCTTGGTGTAGAGGCCGAAGTCACGCGCCACCTCGCCGATCACGATCAGCTTGTCCGGGGTGATCTCCCCGCCGGGGATGCGCGGCACGATCGAGTACGAGCCGTTGCGCTGCATGTTCGCCAGGAAGTGGTCGTTGGTGTCCTGGAGGGCGGCCTGCTCGCCGTCCAGGATGTAGCCGCTGCCGAGGGACGCCAGGATCGAGCCGACGGCCGGCTTGCAGATCTCGCAGCCCTCGCCGCCGCGCGCCTCCTCGCGGCCGTGGCTGTCGAGGAGCTCGGCGTACGAGCCGAGCCGCAGGGTGCGGACGATCTCGTACAGCTCGCTGCGCGTGTACGGGAAGCAGCCGCACAGGCCCTTGTCGCCGGTCTCGGGGAGCAGCTGGCCGATGACCTTGACGCAGCTGCCGCAGCCGGTGCCCGCCTTGGTGCACTTCTTCACCTCGGGCAGCGAGGAACAGGCGCAGATCTCGCCCTTGGTGACGTTGTGGCAGGAGCAGATCACCGCGTCGTCGGGCAGTGCGGACGGGCCGAGCGCCACCGGCGCCCCGGCCCCGGCCGGCAGCACCAGCTGCTCCGGAGAGACCGGCGGCACCGTGCCGGTCATCGGCCGCAGCATGCCGTACGACTCGGCGTCGCCGACCAGGATGCCGCCGAGCAGCGTGCCGTCCTTGGCGACCACCAGCTTCTTGTACACGCCGGAGCGGGAGTCCGAGTAGACGACGTCCAGGCAGCCCTCCGCCGCTCCGTGGGCGTCGCCGAACGACGCCACGTCCACGCCGAGCAGCTTCAGCTTGGTGGAGGTGTCCGCGCCCGTGAACGGCTTGGGCTCGCCTTCGCCCGGGAGCTCGATCGCGCCCGCCACGGCCGCGGCGGCCGTCTGCGCCATCTCGTAGCCAGGCGCCACCAGGCCGTACACCCGGCCGTCGGCGGCGAGCGCGCACTCGCCGATCGCGAACACGGCCGGGTCGGAGGTGCGGCACTGCTCGTCGACCACGATGCCGCCGCGCTCGCCGACCTCCAGGCCGGTGTCGCGGGCGAGCTGGTCGCGGGGGCGCACGCCGGCCGAGAAGACCACCAGGTCGGCCGTGAGCTCCGTGCCGGTGGACAGTTTCATTCCGGTGACGGGGCCGTGCGGCGTGCCGTCGGCGGTGGTGACCTCCTGGGCGCCCGCGCCGGTGTGCACGGTCAGGCCCATGTTCTCGATGGTGCGCAGCAGGGCGGTTCCGCCGCCGTCGTCCACCTGCACGGGCATCAGCCGGGGCGCGAACTCCACGATGTGCGTGGCGAGCCCGAGGCCCTTGAGCGCGCCGGCCGCCTCCAGGCCGAGCAGTCCGCCGCCGACGACCACGCCGGTGCGGGCCGTCTTGGCGTACTCCTCGATCGCGAGCAGATCCTCGATCGTGCGGTAGACGAAGCAGCCCGCGGCGTCTTTGCCGGGCACCGGAGGCACGAAGGGGTACGAGCCGGTGGCCAGCACCAGCGCGTCGTACACGATCGTGCGGCCGGAGCGGGACGTCACCGTGCGGGCGGCGCGGTCGATCGTCTCGGCGGGGTCGTCGAGGTGCAGCTCGATGCCGTGCTCACGGATGAACTCCGGGTCGGTGAGCGACAGCTCGTCGGGGGTGCGCCCGCTGAAGTAAGAGGTGAGCTGGACGCGGTCGTACGCGGCCCGCGGCTCCTCGCACAGCACGACGACGCGCGCCCGCTCGGTCACGCCCTGCTCGGCGAGGGCCTCCAGGAACCGCTGGCCGACCATCCCGTGGCCGACGACCGCGATGGTGGGGGTGGTGGACTCAGCCATGTCACAGGCCTCCGTTGTCAGTGAGCAGTTGGTGCAGGGGCGCGGACTCGGGGAGGACCTCGTCGTCCTCCCAGGCCCGGGCCAGTTCGCCGACGGCGGCGAGGTCCCCGAGCAGCACCCCGCCGACGAGCCGGTCGCCCCGGACGACGACCTTCCGGTACGCGCCGCGCGTGGCGTCGGCGATCTGGACGACGTCGTCTCCGGGCTGCGGCACCGGGTCGCCGAACGCGGCGAGGTCGAGGGGACCGGGGGGAGTGTTTCCGCTCCCGGCGTCAGCCGGGTCGCCCGCCGCGTCGCCCGCTGAGTCGCCCGCGAACGCGGCAAGGGTGAGCCGGGTGAGCGCCCGGGTGCCGGTGTAGCGGGGCGCCGGCACAGGTGAGGCCGCATCCTCGGCGTCGTCGCCGGAGGCGCTGTCGGCGGACGGCACACGGCCGTTCCCGGCGGCGGACGCGACGCCGTTGCGGGACGCGCCGCTGTCGGCGGGAGTGTGGCCGCCGGAGGCTGCGGCCGTCCGCGGGGAGGGGGTGTCCCCGCCGGCGGCGGACGGTCCGCCCGCGGAGGCGCCGGTCGTGGCGAGGGCGGGCCGGGCCGGGGCCACACGGGACTCGTGGGTCAGCAGCTGGGCGAGGACGTCCGCCTGTTCCAGGGCGGGACCCGCCAGGCCGTGCACGACGCCCGCGTGCTGGGCGCAGTCGCCGATGGCGTGGATGTACGGATCAGAGGTGCGCAGCTCGTCGTCCACGACGATCCCGCGGTCGACGGCCAGGCCGGCGTCCTGCGCCAGCGAGACGCGCGGGCGCACCCCACAGGCGATCACGGCGAGGTCGGCGTCGAGCGTGTAGCCGTCGGCGAGTTCCACGGCGGTGAGCGGGGCTGCTTCGTCGGCCCCCGGCGCTCCCGGCGCTCCGGGCGCTCCCAGGCGGTGCGGGCCCGGGCGGTCCGCGGTGCGCAGGCCGCGGACCCGGCACTCCGTGTGGACCTCCACGCCCAGCGCCTCCACATGGCTGTGCAGCAGCCGGGACGCGGCCGGGTCGAGATGGCGTTCCATCAGCCGCTCACCCTGCTGGGCCAGGACCACACGGGCCCCCCGCGCGGCCAGGGCGCGGGCGGCCGACACGCCCAGGAGGCCGCCGCCGATGACCACGGCGCGTGTGCCGGGGCGCACCGAGGCGGACAGAGCCAGACAGTCGTCGAGGGTCCGGAAGGGGTGGACGCCCTGCGGCAGGCCGGGCCCGATGCCGCGCAGCGGCGGCAGCACAGGGTTGGAGCCGGTGGCGAGCACCAGCCTGTCGTAAGGGACGGCCGTGCCGTCCGCGCAGGCCACCCGCCGGCGCTCCCGGTCGATGCCGGTCACCCGCACGCCGCGCCGCACGCCCGCGTGGGGCAGCTCGATCACCTCGGGGCCGTACCGCCCGGCGAGCACCTCGGCGAGCAGGACCCGGTTGTACGGGGCGTGGGTCTCCTCGCCCAGGACGGTGACGGCCATGCCGGCGTCACCGAGCCGCCGTGCCAGGCGCACCCCGGCGGTCCCGCCGCCGATGACCACGATCTCCGATCCCATGTAGGCAGCCTGCGTCGTCGGTGTTACCCGACTGGCACCTGCTTGTTTCCCGTGGGGAACGCTGCGCTCAGCGCCCGCGGCGGGCCGCTGTGAGGGCCGTGCCGGTCATGGGGCGTGTCCCCGGGCGTGTCCCTAGACGTCCCGGCCGGGTGCCGCCCCGGGCTCCCGGACGTCGGTCAGATGCGCGTAGGCCACCACATTGCCCCGGTAGCCGGTCTTCTCGTCGAAGCCGCCACCGCAGGTGATCACCCGTAGCTCGGCCCGGCCGCGCGGGCGGTACACCTTGTCGTCGGGGAAGTCCTCGGCGTCGTACACCTCGACCGCGTCGACGGTGAACACGGCGGTACGGCCGTCCGCCCGGGTCACCTCGATCAGTCTGCCCTTCCCCAGCGCGCCGAGGCGGTAGAACACGGCGGGTCCCTGCGCATTGTCGACATGGCCGGCGATGATCGCGGTGCCGTTCGCGCCCGGGGGAGTGCCGTCCCGGTACCAGCCGGCCAGATTGCGGTTCACGGCGGGCGGCGCCTCCAGGCTGCCGTCCCCGTCCAGACCCAGCCGCATGAGCGGGGTGTCGACGCCGATCGCGGGGATGCGCAGCTGCACGGGTGCGGCGGGCGGCAGCGGATCGGCGGCCGCCCGGGTGTGCAGTCCGGGCCCGGCGGTGAAGGACTGCTCGGCGGAGGGGACGGGCGGGGTGACGTCCTCGGAGCCGTTCTGGACCAGCCAGACGCCCAGGACGAGCGCCATGGCTATGCCCCAGCTCCTGCGGCGACGGCCTCCGGGGGCGTCGTCGGCCCCCGACGCCGTCCCTGACGCCGTCCCTTGGGCCGCCTCGAGTGCCGTCTCGGGCGCGGACACGGTCGGCCCGGCGAGGTCAGTGGTTCCGGGTGCCGTTCGCCCGGCGGCGCAGCATCAGCGCCCCGGCGACGGCGACCCCGGCGAGCACGGCCCCGCCCGCCGCCATCTGCGCGTAGTCCGGCCCCACGCTGCCGCCGACGCCGGTGGGGACATGGCCGCTGGGCCACATGCCGTGATGGGTGGGACGGTGCGTCGGCTGCGTGGGATGGTCCGGCTGATCGCGGTGGTGGACCACCAGGTCACCGGATGCCTTCTTGCCGTTGTCACAGGTCACGGAGATCTTGTAGGTCCCGGAGTCGGCCTTGTGGGGCACGGAGAAACTCCCGGTCGCGACCTCCTTGTGCGTGGCGGGGGTCAGCTGGAACTCCCGTACGCCCAGCTCCCGCGCCTCGCCCACACCGTGCCCGCCCTTGCCGCAGGCCGTGGTGCTCACGGTGACGCTCTCGCCCGGCGAGGCGCTCGACGGGAACACCTCCAGCGCATCTCTCTCCCCGGCGTACGCCCCGGGGCCGAAGAGCCCGATCGAGGCGGCAGCGAACGCGACGCCGGTCAGCAGGCGAGCGGTGGTGCGCATGGTGTTCCTCCGGAAGCGAGGCGGTGCGATGCCGTCCCTTCCGAGGTAATGCGCCCTGCGCGCCCCATGCCTGCTGATGGCACATCAGATTCCTTCCCCGCCTCTGGCGCGTCGCACTGGACGTCAGCCGTCGTCGCAGGTCAAAGCAGCGGTGATGGCCCATCAGGGGGCTGGTCGCCATGCCGCGCCGAACGGGTGACGGGGCCTGCCGGTCACTCCTCGTGCGCGGTGTCCGCTGTGCCCAGGAAGCCGGTCGTGTCGAGGTCGAAGTCGAACGGCGGGGGCACGTGCAGCGGCTTGCCGAAGGAGACGGTGGTGTGGGAGCGGTAGCCCTTGGGGGACGGGTCCCAGAACGCGGTGATCTCCTCGGCCTGCATGTCCAGGATCAGGTATACGGGCACCTGGCGGCCGTACGTCTCCAGCTTGTCCCGCCAGTCGGCGTCCCTGGTGGAGGCGGACGTCAGCTCGGCGACGAGGGACAGCGCCTCGGCGTCGGCGTGCCGACCGTCCGCGTCAAAGGCGGCGAGCTCCGCGACATGGAGATCCGGCCCAAATGCGCGCTCCGCTTCCGGAAAGGAGAAGAGGAACGGCGAGGTGTCCGCATCGTGGCCTTCCGGAACGTGTCCCTCGAGTTGCTTGCGAAGAAGCCTCATCGGCATCTTGTAGCGAAGCTTGGACCACGGCGACACGACGATCTTCCCCCGGATGAGTTCGGCCTTGTAGCCGGCAGGTGTGTCCATTTCCTCCACGGTCCGGAGATCCCTCTCGAAGTCCCTCTCGAAGTCCCCCTCGAAGCCCCCGGCGTCCCCGGCGTCCCCGGCGTCCCCGGCGTCTATCGATGTCGGCCGTTCCACCATGAGGGTCACGGTAGTCCTCCTTGCTCCTGTGCGCGGGACATTGCCGCCCTCACTGTATGGACGCGCCGCAGGCCAAGGGCCGATCCCGGCGGGCTTCACCCGTCCAGGGGAACGCCTCCCGCCTCAGTCCTCGACCAGCCGCCGCGGCCCCGGGCCCTGTTCGGCGAGTTCGTCGGCCGGGTTGGAGAGCGCGCAGCTGTCCAGCGAGAGGCAGCCGCAGCCGATGCAGTCCGTGAGGTGGTCCCGCAGGCGCTGGAGGGTGCGGATGCGGGTGTCGAGGTCCTCGCGCCAGCACTCCGAGATGCGGGCCCAGTCCTTCCGGGTCGGGGTGCGGTCGTCCGGGAGCAGCTCCAGGACCTCGCGGATCGTGGCGAGAGGGATGCCCAGGCGCTGGGAGGTGCGGATGAAGGCGACCCGGCGCAGGGTGTCGCGGCTGTAGCGGCGCTGGTTGCCGGCAGTGCGACGGGAGGCGATCAGGCCCTCGCGTTCGTAGAACCGCAGTGCGGACGGGGCGACGCCGCTCCGCTCGGCCAGTTCACCGATCGTGGCTTCCTTGGCGTTCCAGGCGAGATGCGTCATGCGGGCCAGCGTAACTTGACCTCAACCAAGCTTTAAGTAAGAGCCTCGTGCGCACGGCTCATTCCGCGAGCACGAGCACGCCGACCACGGCCGTGACCGTGGTCAGGGCCCAGAGGAGATAGCGCGCATACGGCGTCATGGTGGAGTGCCGGGTGAGGAGGGTGCGGGGCGGGCATGGACTCCGTAGACGGTAGGCAGAGATCATCACGGATACCGGGAGGTTGTGTAACAGCCGTGGGTAGGGTGCGCGACCGGCCGGTGAATGACGCAATCCCGCCGTACGAGTACGGCTACGTCTGCGCCTGCGCCTGCGCCTGCGCGTCAGGCCATCGCCCCGAAGGAGCCCGCCGAGTGACCCCGGATCCGACCGCTGTGACCGTGCTGACCGTGCTGACCACGACCGACAGCGCCGAGAAGGCCGAGTCGCTGGCCCGCGGGGCGGTGGAGGCGCGGCTCGCCGCCTGCGCCCAGATCTCCGCCCCCGTCACCTCCGTCTACCGCTGGAACGGCGCGATCGAGACCGCACAGGAGTGGCAGATCCTGTTCAAGACGACCCCGCAGCGCTACGCGGCGCTCGAAGCCCATCTGACCGCCGCCCACGACTACGACACCCCGGAGATCATCGCGACCCCGGTGGTGCGGGGCGGCGCCGCCTACCTGGAGTGGGTCTCCGCCGAGACCGCCGCCCCGTGACGGACCCGGCCTACGGCCCGGAGCTGCCGTTCTTCGTCTACGGCACCCTGCGCCCCGGCGAGCGCAACCACGATCTGTTCCTCGCCGGCCGCACGGCGGCCGAGGAGCCCGCCATCCTCACCGGTGCGGAGCTGTACGAGGGCCCCGGCTACCCGTACGCGGTCGAATCCCCCGACCCCTCGCTCGGGCAGGTGGCGGGCGAACTGGTGACGGCGGCGCCGGGGGAGTACGCACGGCTGCTCGCCGTGCTCGACCGGCTGGAGGAGTACCTCGCGCCAGGACACCCCCGCAATCTGTACGAGCGGGTGGCCCGCGACGTCGTCCGCCCCGACGGCACGGCCCGGCGCGCCTGGGTGTACCTCGCCGCCCCGCCTCTCGCCGCGCGCCTCCGGGCTGCCGGTGTGCCGATCGCGGGCGGCGACTGGCGCACCGCCCCCGGCCGCTGAACCGCGAGCCCCAGGGCTCCGGCCCGGGGCCGCGGGCGCAGGACGCCGCCCAGGCGACGCGTTCCAGCGCAGCCGCCCGGCCCGCCCCGGCCGCTGAACTAAGGCCCCAGGCCGCGGGTTCAGGACTCCGCCAGCTCCACCCGCACCGCGCACACCTTGAACTCCGGCATGCGGGAGACCGGGTCGAGCGCGGGGTTGGTGACGGAGTTGGCGCGGCCCTCGCCCGGCCAGTGGAACGGCATGAAGACCACATCCGGCCGGATCCCGCGGCTGATGCGCGCGGGCCCGACCGCCCGCCCTCGCCGCGACACCACGGCGAGGGCGTCCCCCTCGGCGGCGCCGATGCGCTCCGCGAGCTTCGGATGCAGCTCGACGAACGGCCCCGGAGCGGCGGCCGTCAGCTCCTCGACCCGGCGGGTCTGCGCACCCGACTGGTACTGGGACACCACCCGGCCGGTCGTCAACAGCACGGGGTACTCCTCGTCCACGACCTCCCCGGCGTCCCGGTGGCCGACCGGCGTGAACCGGGCCCGCCCGTCGGGCGTGGCGAACCGTTCGAGGAACAGCCGCGGCGTGCCGGGATGCGGCGCGTCGGCCGTGCCGTCCGAGGCCGCGGCGCGCGCGCCGGGCTCTCCCTCCGCGGCGGGCTCTCCTGGGCTCGCGGCGGTCTCTCCCGGCCCCCCGGCGGGGCCCCGTCCCCCGTCCGGGGTCCCGCCGGGGCCGTCGGTCCGCGCCCCCCGGGCCGCGGCGCCCCGTGCGCCGCCCTCGGTCGCGTTCCCGGCGGGCTCCTCCGCGGGGGACACCGCAGCGCCCTCCGCGGAGGGCTGCGCCGGACACGGCCAGAACACGCCGTCCTCCGCCTCGATCCGCGCATACGTGATGCCCGAGTAGTCCGCGACTCCGCCCGCCGAAGCCCGCCCCAGCTCCTCGAAGACCTCCTCCGGGTCCGTGGAGAACCCCTTCTCACAGCCGAGCAGGCCGGCCAGCGCGTTGAGCACCTCCAGATCGCTGCGCACCCCCGGCGGCGGATCGACCGCACGCCGACGCAGCAGCACCCGGCCCTCCAGATTGGTCATGGTGCCCGTCTCCTCCGCCCACTGGGTGACCGGAAGGACCACATCCGCCAGCGCCGCCGACTCCGACAGCACCACGTCCGCCACCGCCAGGAAGTCCAGCGACTTCAGCCGCTCCTCCACATGCGCGGCGCGCGGCGCGGACACCACCGGGTTGGAGGCCATCAGCAGCAGCGCGTGCACATCCCGGCCCAGCGCGTCCAGCAGCTCGTACGCGCTGCGTCCCGGCCCCGGCAGGGTCTGGGGCTCCACGCCCCACACCCGCGCCACATGCGCGCGGGCCGCCGGGTCGTCCAGCTTCCGGTAGCCCGGCAGCTGGTCGGCCTTCTGCCCGTGCTCACGCCCGCCCTGGCCGTTGCCCTGGCCGGTCAGACAGCCGTACCCGGACAGCGGCCGCCCGGCCCGCCCGGTCGCCAGACACAGGTTGATCCAGGCGCTGACCGTGTCCGTGCCCTTGGACTGCTGCTCGGGGCCGCGCGCGGTGAGCACCATCCCGGTCGGCGCGTCGCAGAACATGCGCACCGTCTCGCGCAGCTCCGGCACGCCGACACCGGTGATGCGCTCGACGAGCTCCGGCCAGTACGCCATCGCCGCCGCACGCGCCTCGGGCCAGCCGCTGGTCCGCTCCCTGATGAATTCCTCGTCCGTGCGCCCCTCGGCGACTGCCAGATGCAGCAGCCCCAGCGCCAGCGCGAGGTCCGTGCCGGGACGCGGGGCCAGATGCAGATCGGCCTGCTCCGCGGTCTTGGTCCGCCGGGGGTCGATGACGATCAGCTTGCCGCCGTTCTCCTTCAGCTCGGTGAGGTAGCGCAGCGCCGGAGGCATCGTCTCGGCCAGGTTGGAGCCGACGAGGATCACGCATCCGGTGCGCGGGATGTCCTCCAGCGGGAACGGCAGCCCCCGGTCCACGCCGAAGGCGCGGATGCCCCCGGCCGCGGCCGACGACATGCAGAAGCGCCCGTTGTAGTCGATCTGCGAGGTGCCCAGCACCACCCGGGCGAACTTTCCGAGCGTGTACGCCTTCTCGTTGGTCAGCCCGCCGCCGCCGAAGACGCCGACCGCGTCGGGGCCGTACGCCGTCCTGGCCCCCCGCAGTCCTTCCGCGATCGCCCGCAGGGCCTCCTCCCAGGTGGCCGGTTCGAGCCTGCCTGTGGCGGGGCGACGGACCAGGGGCTCGGTCAGGCGCACCCGGGAGGAGAGCAGGGCGGGGGCCGTGCGGCCCTTGCCGCACAGCGCGCCCCGGTTGACGGGGAAGTCGGGGCGCTCCACCACCTCGACCGCCCCGCCCGTGGCGCGGAGGTTCATCCCGCACTGCAGGGCGCAGTACGGACAGTGCGTGGCGGTGGTGGCGTCGGACATGCTCCCAGGGTGAAACGCTTGTGTTACGTGGCCGGATGCCGCGCATTACGACCCTGGTACGCCTGCCTCAGCCCGCGCCTCCGCCCGCCGTGAGGCCGCCCTGCTCAAACCTGGTGTCGANCGCCGTGAGGCCGCCCTGCTCAAACCTGGTGTCGAGCTCGGCCACGGTGTCCTGCTCAGGCCTGGTGTCGTGCTCGGCCACGGTGTCCTGCTCAGGCCTGGTGTCGTGCTCGGCCACGGTGTCCTGCTCAGGCCTGGTGTCGTGCTCGGCCTCGGTGTCGTGCTCGGCCCCGGAGCCGCATGTCAGCGCCTCTGTCCGCTCAGCGCCTCGGCTGCTCAGCCCCTGCGGCCGGTCAGCGCCAGCAGCCGCGACTGCGCGCTGTCGCCCGGCGGCGGCTCGATCGGCGGTGCGAACAGCCCGGACTTGGCCAGGTCCGCGGCATACGGAGTGATCTCGTCCAGCGCGAAATGGACCAGGGCGTCCGGCAGCCGCTCGGACGCGCCGATGGCGCGGGACAGATCCCAGCCGTGCACGATCGCGTCCGTCGTCATCTGCGCGCAGTACGCCGTGGTCGGGGTCTCCCCGTACGACAGCTGCACCGTGCCGCGGAGCGCGCCCTCGGCCGCGAACGCCTTGCGCGCCGCCCGCGAAGCCGCGTCCCAGGTGTGGCGCGGCCGCTTGCCGAGCACATCGCCGTCGTAGGCATCCCCCACATCGGCCATCGACGCGCCGTCGGTGACCAGGGCGGGGACCCACAGCTGCTCGGCTGTGAGGTGGTTGACCAGATCCCGCACGGACCACTCGGTGCACGGGGTGGGGGAGTCCCACTGGTCGTCGCGGATGGCGTGCACCCGCTCGGTGAACAGCGCGATCGCCTCGGAGTGCCGGGCGAGCAGAGCTGACGTGTCGGTG
This sequence comes from Streptomyces chengmaiensis, assembly GCF_029846775.1. Classification (NCBI taxonomy): domain Bacteria; kingdom Bacillati; phylum Actinomycetota; class Actinomycetes; order Kitasatosporales; family Streptomycetaceae; genus Streptomyces; species Streptomyces chengmaiensis. The sequence goes on along the minus strand of NZ_JARWBG010000075.1, from coordinate 9,559 downwards.
TCCATACACTTCACTCTCGCCGCCTTCGGCCCGGTCCGCGAGCCTTCATCCCCCGGCCGCGTCGAGCGCGTCGCGCACCCCGGGCTCCCGCGCCCCCAGAAACACCGGGTCGGGCCGGAACACCGCGTCCCCGGCCGCCTTGCCGGCCGCGAACACCTCCCGCACCCCGCCGTAGTACCAGGTCGCGTCATGGGGCTCGGCCACCGAGACCCCGTACGCGTCGATCCCGGCCGCATCGCACAGGGCGACGGCCCGCCGCACGTGGAACCCCTGCGTGACCAGCACCGCCCGCTCCACCCCGAAGATCTTCTTGGCCCGTACGCAGGAGTCCCAGGTGTCGAACCCCGCGTAGTCGCTGACGATCCGCCCGTCCGGCACCCCGCGCGCTGCCAGATACGCCCGCATCGCGCTGGGCTCGTCGTACTCCGTCCGGCTGTTGTCCCCGGTCACCAGCACGACCCTGACCTTGCCCGCCCGGTACAGCTCGGCCGCCGCGTCCAGCCGATGCGCCAGATACGGCGTCGGCCGCCCCTGCCACAGCCCCGCCCCGAACACCACGGCGACATCCCGCCCGGGCGCCTCGCCGACCGATCCCACCCGCCCGTCGGCGACGGCGTGCACCCAGGTCACGGGCGCCAGCCCCAGCACGCATCCGGCCATGATCCCCTGTATGACGCGCCGCCGGGTACGCCGCGTCATCCGTGATATCCGTCCTCGCTTCACATGTGACCGGACGCCGACAGGCCGTCCGCGGTTCACCGCGGACGGCTGACATCAGCGGAGCACGGCCGGTGAGCCCCTGGAAAACACCCGTCATCCCCGTGCAACGGCACGGCAACCTCGGGCGGTCAGGATCGGTTCATGACGGAGCCTGCGACGCCCCTCGATCCGGTCGTATCCGACGACCCCACCGAAACCTTCGACACGGCGGCGCAGCTGCTCCACCGTGTCACCGCACAGCTGGGCACGCAGCTCAGACACGTCAGACTGAACGGAACCCCACGCGTATGCCCGACCACGACGACCACGACTTCGACGCCGCCGTCCTCGACACCGCCCGCGGCCCCCGCCCCGGCGGCGGGGGCGAGCGGCCCGTGCTCGTCGCCGTCGCGCACGGCAGCCGCGACCCGCGTGCCTTCGCCACCGTCAGCGCGCTCCTCGACCGGGTCCGCGAGCTGCGGCCAGGGCTCGACGTCCGCCTCGGCCACATCGAGCTGAACGAGCCCCTGCTGCCGGACGTACTCGCCGGGCTGTCCGGGCCGGGCCGCCCGGCGCGGGCCGTGCTGGTGCCGCTGCTGCTCAGCCGCGGCTACCACGTCAGGCACGACCTGCCCCGGGCCGCGGCCGCCCTGCAGGGCATACCCGGCGCGGATGTGCGGATCGCGGCCCCGCTCGGACCGCACCCGCTGCTCGTCGAAGCGCTGTACGACCGGCTGGCCGAGGCCGGCTGGCGGCCGGAGGACGGGGCCGCCCGCAGCACCGGGGTCGTGCTGGCCGCCGCCGGCTCCCGCGACCCGGATTCGGCCGCCGACGTGCGCCGCGCGGCGCGGCTGCTCGGCGAACGTCTCGGCGACACCCCCGTCGTCGCCGCCTATGCCTCCGCCGCCGCCCCCGCCGTCCCGGCCGCCGTCCGCGCACTCGCCGCACGCGGCCGCCACCGCATCGCCGTGGCCTCGTACTTCACCGCCCCCGGCCTCTTCGCCGCCCGCAGCGCCGCCGCCGCACCGTGGATCGCCGCGGCCCCGCTCGGCGTGCACCCGGCCCTCGCCCGGCTGGTCCTCCGGCGCTACGACGCCGCCGCAGCAGGCCCCCACCCGCCGCGGGGCAGGGCGGGAGCGAGCCTCGTCGCCGTCTAGCGGACCTGGCCGGACCGGGGCGTGGCACCGGCGGAGAGCCGCTGCCCCTCTCCCGCAGTCGCGCGCAGCAGCACGTCGGCCAGTTCGCCGGGGGCGGAGAGCATCGGCCAGTGCCCCGTGGCGAGGTCGAAGAAGCCCATCCGGGGGTCGGCCAGCCACTGCACGCGCGGATCGCCCGAGTCGATCAGCCGCTGGAGCGCCGCGGTGCTCATGCCGCCGCCCGCGGTGCAGAAGATCCCACTCGCCGGCAGTCCGGCCGCCGCGCCCGACAGCCGCAGCGGCCGGGTCATCGTGCCCAGCGGGTGCGGAGCCGCGAGACGCGCCAGCCGGGCGAGCTCTTCGGCGGGGACGTCGGCGACATTGCCCCACCGACGCCACTCCTCCAGCGACGGCGGCGGCACCCGCCAGCCGTCCTCGGCCCGCTCGGCCTGGCCCAGCATCCGCTCGCGGGTCGCGGCGTCGGCCATCTGCTCGCGTACCTGGTCGAACATCGAGTAGCCGTCCTGCGGCAGCGGCGCGTCCAGATAGACGACCCGGGCGATCCGCTCCGGACGCCGGTCGGCCGCGCCCACCGCCGGGTAGATGCCGTAGCAGTGGCCGACGAGGACCAGCGCAGGGTCATCCGTGTGGTCGATGAGCTGCACCAGGTCCTCGATGTGCGTGTCCAGATCCGTGCCCGGGCCCGCCAGATGGCGGCGGTCCCCCAGGCCCGTGAGCGTCGCCGGATACGCCTCCGACCCGGCCCGACGCAGCCTGGCGGCCGTCTCCCGCCACACCCAGCCGCCGACATGGCCCCCCGACACCAGTGCAAACGCCGTCATGATCGCCTCCTCGCGGTGCTTCGTACGCGTTCGCCGGTACCGTAGGAACTCCCCCTGAGGGAGGTTCAAGCCATGTCCTCAGCCGGCATATCCGGCACCTGGAGCATCGGGGAACTCGCCGAACACGCCGGCGTCACCGTCAAGACCGTCCGCTTCTACTCGGACCGTGGTCTGCTGCCAGAGGCCGCCCGCAGCGCCGGCGGCCACCGCCGGTACGGGCCCGAGGCGCTCGACCGGCTGCGGCTGATCCGCTCCCTGCGCACCCTCGACCTGCCGGTCCCGGAGGTCGGCCGGGTCCTGGAACGCTCCCTCGGCGACGAGGACGCCCTGGACGAGGCGCTGGAAGACGCCGTCGCGGGGCGGCTCTCGGAGCTCGGCCCGCAACTCGCCGCCCTGCGCTGGCGGGAGGCCGCCCTGATGCTGCTGCGCGACTGCCCGCCCGGCGAACGGGCCGACCGGCTGCGGCTGATCGGCGCGGTGTCCGCCCCGCCCGGCACCCAGTCGCTGGCCCGCTTCTGGCGGCGCTGGCTGCCGCCGAGGCTCCCGGCACGGGTCGTCTCCGAGATACTCGACCGGTCCGTGCCGCAGCCGCCCGCCGACCCGGCTCCCGCGCAGGTGCTGGCCTTCGCCCGGCTGCACGCCTTCGTCTCCCGCGACTGCCCCGGCCCCCACGGCGCCAACCAGCCGGCGGCGCACCGGACCGACGAGGGATACCGCCCCGCCGTGCTCTACGACGGGCTCGCGGAGGCGCATGACCTGACCGCCGTCGAACTGCGGGCCGGGCGGCCGCCGAGGCAGGGCGGAGCGCTCGACTGCTTCGTCTCCGCCTACGCCCGCTCGCGCGGCGTCCGGGACACGCCCGCGTTCCGCCGCGAACTGAGCGGGCAGCTCGCCGCCGACCCCCGCATCGACCACTACTGGCGCCTGGTCGCCGAAGTGACCGCGCCCCCGTCCGGCGGGCCGCCGGAGCCGACGCCGGGAGCCGCGCACGACTGGCTCTGCGCGGCCTTGGCCGCGCAGACGGCCGGACGTGCCAGCCCCGCAGGCGGCGCCTCCCAGGGGTAGCCGGGAGAGACAGAGGCGCGGGGCCCGGTGGCAGAGCCCCAGGAGAACGGGGTACGGGCGGAGCCCCCGGCGCGGGCCGGATCGGGGCCCCGCGCCGCCCGGATGCCACCGCTTCCGGATACCTTCGGTGCATGGCAGGCACCACCGCGACCAGCTCCCCCCACCCCACCGCCCCCGAGCCGCACGGATACGACGAGGCGGCTGCCGAGCGCTGGGCCGCCGAGCCCGACAAGCGGCCCGGGCGGACCGCCTTCCAGCGCGACCGGGCGCGGGTGCTGCACTCCTCCGCGCTGCGGAGGCTCGCCGGGAAGACGCAGGTGGTGACGCCCGGTTCACGCTCCCAGGCCTGGGACGCCAGCCCCCGCACCCGGCTCACCCACTCCCTGGAGTGCGCCCAGGTCGGCCGGGAGCTCGGCGCGGCCCTCGGCTGCGACCCGGATCTGGTGGAGGCGGCCTGCCTTGCACACGACCTGGGACACCCGCCCTTCGGGCACAACGGCGAGCAGACGCTCAACGACTTCGCCAAGGACATCGGCGGTTTCGAGGGCAACGCCCAGTCGCTGAGGCTGCTCACCCGCATCGAGCCCAAGCGTTTCGCCCCCGCCCCCGGCCCCCACACCCGGGAAGCGGGGACCGACCCCCGGGGCGGCGGCCGCGGCGAGCTGGTCAGCGTCGGGCTGAACCTCACCCGCGCCACCCTGGACGCCGCCACCAAGTACCCCTGGCCGCGCGGCGGACACCCCGCGGATCCCGCCTCCGTGAAGTTCGGGGTGTACGAGGACGACCGGCCCGTCTTCGCCTGGGCGCGCGACGGCGCACCCGCCCACCGCACCTGCTTCGAGGCGCAGGTCATGGACTGGTCCGACGATGTGGCCTACTCCGTGCACGACTTCGAGGACGGGCTGCACGCCGGGCACATCGACCCCAACTGCCTGCTGTCCGAGCAGGAGCGCAGCGCCGTCTGGGCCGTGGCGATCGGCCGTTACGTCCCCGTGGACGCCGACCCCCGGGAGCTGGCCGACGCCCTCGACCGGCTCATCGACCAGGAGTGGTGGCCGCACCACTACGACGGCTCGGCCGTCGCCCAGGCCCGGCTCAAGGACGCCGCGAGCCAGCTCATCGGGCGTTTCTGCCTGGCCGCCGAGAGCGCGACCCGCCAGGCGTTCGGCCCCGGCCGGCTCACCCGGTACGCGGCCGAGCTGGTCGTGCCCCGCGCCGCGCGCTACGAGTGCGCCGTGCTCAAGGCCGTCGCCGACCGCTATGTGATGCAGCGCGCCGAGCAGGAGGCGCTCCGCGCCGATCAGCGCATCGTGCTCGCGGAGCTGGCCGAGGCCCTGATGGCGCGTGCGCCCGAAGGGCTGGAGCCGCAGTTCCGGGCGCTGTTCGACGGCGCGGCGGACGACCGGGCGCGCAAGCGGGTGGTCGTCGACCAGATCGCGTCCCTGACCGACGCCTCCGCACGTACGCTCCACACGCGGCTCACCGCCCGCCGCTGAGCCGCGCCGCCCGCCCGTGCGCCGTGCGCCGCTGAGCCGCCGCCCGCGGACGGACCCAGCGGGTGTCCGGAACATCCGGGATGACACGCCAGGGAGGTACTCCCTCTTTCGTCATCACGCTCCGTGCGGGACGCTCGCTAAAGGCTGCGCAGCGTGGAAGCAACGAGGAGGCATCACGTGGTCGACGCACATCGGACATTCGTCATCGTCGGCGGTGGACTCGCGGGGGCCAAGGCCGCCGAGACCCTCCGCGCCGAAGGGTTCACCGGACGAGTGATCCTCATCGGCGACGAACGCGACCACCCCTACGAACGCCCGCCGCTGTCCAAGGGCTATCTGGCCGGCAAGGAGGAACGCGACAGCGTCTTCGTCCACGAGCCGGCCTGGTACGCCCAGACCGAGATCGAACTGCACCTCGGCCAGTCGGTCGTCGCCGTCGAACGCGACGCCAAGGCCGTGCACCTGGGCGACGGCGCGGTCATCCAGTACGACAAGCTGCTCCTCGCCACCGGCGCCGAGCCCCGCCGGCTCGACATCCCCGGCACCGACCTCGCGGGCGTCCACCATCTGCGCCGCCTCGCCCACGCCGACCGGCTCAGCCGGGTACTGGCCACCCTGGGCCGGGACAACGGGCACCTCCTCATCGCGGGCGCCGGCTGGATCGGCCTGGAGGTCGCCGCGGCCGCCCGCGGATACGGCGCCGAGGTGACCGTCGTCGAGCCCGAGCCGACCCCCCTCCACCAGGTCATCGGCCCCGAGCTCGGCCAGGTCTTCACCGAGCTGCACCGCGAGCACGGAGTCCGCTTCCACTTCGGCGTACGCCTCACCGAGATCACCGGCCAGGACGGCGTAGTCCTCGCCGCCCGCACCGACGACGGCGAGGAGCACCCCGCCCACCACGTCCTCGCCGCCATCGGCGCGGCTCCGCGCACCGCGCTCGCCGAGGCCGCCGGGCTCGCGCTGGTGGACCGGGCGCACGGCGGCGGCGTCGCCGTCGACGCCTCCCTGCGCACCTCCGACCCGGACATCTACGCCGCCGGAGACGTAGCCGCCCAGCACCACCCCCTCCTCGACCTCCGACTCCGCGTCGAGCACTGGGCGAACGCGCTGAACGGCGGACCGGCCGCCGCCCGCGCCATGCTCGGCAAGGACGTCGTCTACGACCGCGTGCCCTACTTCTTCTCCGACCAGTACGACCTGGGGATGGAGTACTCGGGCTGGGCGCCGCCGGGCAGCTACGACCAGGTCGTGCTGCGCGGGGACGCGGCCAAACGGGAGTTCATCGCCTTCTGGCTGAAGGACCGCAGGGTGCTGGCCGGGATGAACGTCAATGTGTGGGATGTCACCGACCCGATCCAGGAGCTGATCCGCACCGGGACGCCCGTGGACCCGGAAGCCCTGGCCGACCCCGGCACCCCGCTCAGCGCCCATCTCGACGTCCCCTAGCGGATGATCCGAAAGACGGCCCTCACGCCCCGGGCGCCCTCGCCCGCCCCGTAGAATCCACGCGTGGCAGGCAGGATCAACGACGACGATGTGAAGGCGGTGCGGGACGCGGTCCCGATCGACGCCGTTGTGTCCGAGTACCTCCAGCTGCGCAACGCGGGCGGCGGCAACCTCAAGGGGCTGTGCCCCTTCCACGACGAGAAGTCGCCCTCCTTCCAGGTCAGCCCGAGCAAGGGACTCTTCCACTGCTTCGGCTGCCAGGAAGGCGGCGACACCATCGCCTTCGTGATGAAGATCGACCATCTGTCCTTCTCGGAGACGGTCGAGCGGCTCGCCGCGCGCGCGGGCATCACCCTGCGCTACGAGGAGGGCGGCTACAACCCCTCCCACCAGCGCGGGGAGCGCATCCGGCTGATCGAGGTGCACAAGATCGCCGCGCAGTTCTACGCCGAGCAGCTGGACGGCCCCGAGGCGGAGGCGGGCCGGGTCTTCCTCGCCGAGCGCGGCTTCGACCAGGGCGCCGCCCTGCACTTCTCCATCGGCTACAGCCCGGCCGGCTGGGACCACCTCACCCGCTATCTGCGCGGCAAGGGCTTCACCGACAAGGAACTGATCCTCTCCGGTCTCTCCCAGGACGGCCGCCGCGGCCCCATCGACCGCTTCCGCGGCCGGCTGATGTGGCCGATCCGCGACATCACCGGCGACGTCGTCGGCTTCGGCGCACGCAAGCTGCGCGAGGACGACAACGGGCCGAAGTACCTGAACACCCCCGAGACCGCGATCTACAAGAAGTCCCAGGTCCTGTACGGGATCGACCTGGCGAAGAAGGAGATCGCCAGGACCAGTTCCGCGGTGGTCGTCGAGGGCTACACCGACGTCATGGCCTGCCATCTCGCGGGCGTCACCACCGCGATCGCCACCTGCGGCACGGCCTTCGGCGGCGACCACATCAAGATCCTGCGACGGCTGCTGATGGACAACGCCACCGCCGAGGTCATCTTCACCTTCGACGGGGACGCGGCCGGCCAGAAGGCCGCGCTGCGCGCCTTCGAGGACGACCAGAAGTTCGCCGCGGAGACGTCGATCGCCATCACGCCCGGCGGCATGGACCCCTGCGAGCTGCGGCTCGCCGAAGGCGACGACGCGGTGGCGAAGCTCGTCGAATCCCGCACTCCGCTCTTCGAGTTCGCGATCCGCCATGTCGTCGCCCGCCACAACCTGGAGACCCCGGCGGGGCGGGCCGCCGCGCTCGACGAGGCCGCGCCGATCGTGGCGGGCATCAAGAACGTCGCCATCCAGCATGAGTCGGCCGTGCAGCTCGCCGGGATACTGGGCATCCTCGACACCCAGTTCGTCGTCAAGCGCGTGGCCCAGCTCGCCCGCTGGGCGCGCGACCGCGGCGGCCGGGGGCCCGCCGGGGGCCGGCAGGCACAGCCCGCCGCCCCGTACGCCGCCACCGGCCCGCGGACCGCTCCCGGCTTCTCCGGGCCCGCGCTCAACCTCCGCAACCCCGCCCACCGCACCGAGCGCGAACTGCTCAAACTCGCCCTCCAGCACCCGGAGCTGGTCTCCCCGGCCTTCGACGCCTACGGCGTCGACGAGTTCACCGCCCCGCCGTACGCCGCCGTCCGCCAGACCATCGAGGACGCGGGCGGCGCGGAGCAGGGCGCGGCGGACGTCGCCGACTACCTGGCCCGCGTCCGCGACGCCGCGCCGGACGACACCGTCCGCGCCTTGGTCACCGAACTCGCCGTGGAGGCCGTCCACGCCAAGACGGTCGACGAGATCTACGCGGGCGTCCAGCTCGTCCAGGTCCGCCTGCGCGCCGTCGACCGCCGCGTCCACGACGTCCAGGGCACCCTGGCCCGTCTTGGCCCCCACGGGGACCCGGAGCAACTGTCCGCCGTGCAGAACGAGTTGTGGGTGCTCCAGCAGTACGGCCAGTCCCTGCGCACCCACGGCGCGACGGCGCTCTAGCGCCCCTCCCGGCAGGCTGTGCCCTGTCGAGCCGCCCTGCACGCTCCCCCACAGCCTCCGGCGTGGGCGGGACCCCCACCCCCTGGGCCCTGCGGGCCCGGGAGGCGCCCCCCGCTGGATTGTGTGGGTTGCTGTGCTTCGCTCTCCCTCAGCTGCTGGGAGGTGTCCCCGGCGGGGCTGGACTGTGCGGGTTCCTGCGCTTCAGACGCCGACGGGACTGGATTGGCGCAGTCAATTCCAGCCCGTCCGGGCGCATACCGGGGCAGGCGGCGCGAAGCTGCCGCCCCGGGGGCGCGGGGCGGCAGCCCCGAAGCCCTTCCCCCGAAGGGGGCTGGGGGGCTTGCCCCCAGTTTCGCGAAGTGGGGGGTCCCCCCCCACACCCCCGGCGCAATGCCGTTGCCTTAGTGGTCGGGCCATCGATTGTTGAGAGTGACGACGACCGGAGGGCGGCGGCTGCTGGCAGGTTCGCCTGGGGCTTTGCTGCCGTAGCCGGTGATGCACGAACGGATCTTTCGCGGACAGCTACGGGATCTTCGGCGGGGCAGCAGGCTGCGGCCGATCTCAACGAGTCCGAGGCGCCGATCCCGCTTGATCGCCGAGGGGGGAAAAGCCGCTCGGCGAGATCACGGAGCGGCGGACGACGTGCAGGGCCAGGGTGAACGAGGTCCGTTGTGCGGTGCTGTGGTGCAGGTGGGCGGCCTCGTTCAACAGATTCCGGGTGGCGTGGTGCACGATCAAGTGCGCGTAGATTTCCTGCCGTACGCCGTCCGGTGTCTGCGACCTGAGGACTGGTCGGCCGCGTTGATGGGTCTTGATCTCGTCGAAGACGAGCTCGATCTCCCAGCGCCGGGCATACAGGATGGCAAGTTCTTCGGCGGGGTACTTCTCGTGGTCGGTG
>NZ_JARWBG010000074.1:0-25855 GCF_029846775.1 Streptomyces chengmaiensis | reverse complement strand
GCGGGCAGCCCCGCGGGCGGCCTGACCCAGCCGGTCGCCGGTCCCGCGCCGACGGCCGCGCCGTGCGCCCCGGCCTCGGCCGCACGCAGCCCCGGCCCGATCGGCACCTTGGAGCCCGCGAGACGTACGGGACCGCCGTCGGCGACGGCGGCGGCCCCCGCGGTGCGCGGGTCCTCCCCGTGCCGGGCCCGGGGCTGCGCGGACGCCGCCCAGTCGGGTGTGGCGTGGGGCCGCGGTGGCGCGGGCGGGGCGGACGGAGGGGGCGGTGCGGCGGGGGCGGAGCGGTCGGCCCCTCGGGGCCTCTGGGGCGTACGGCCGCCGGGGACGCCGCCGGGGGCCTGCCCCGCGGCTGCGTGCGCGGACGAGGAGCGTCCGCCGCCGCGCCGGGCCTCGATCATCGCGGTGGCCCTCGGCGGCAGCCAGGCCGACGCGGAGCCGCTGTCGTCGCCCGAGGCGAAGAGGTGGGGCGCGAGCTGCGCCTGGAGGTCCTCGGGCGTGGGCCGCCGCCCGGCCTCCATCTGCATACAGGACTCGATGAGCGGCCGCAGCTCGTCGGGCAGCCCCTCCAGGTCGGGCCCCTCGCGCAGCAGCATGAACACGGTCTCGACGGGGTTGGCGCCGTGGAAGGGCGCATGCCCGGTCGCCGCGAAAACCAGGGTGGAGCCGAGGGAGAACACATCGCTCGCGCCGGTCACGCTGCGTGAGTCGCGAGCCTGCTCGGGCGACATATACGCCGGGGTGCCCACAGCCACGTTGGTCATGGTGAGCCGGGTGTTGGAGACGCCGGACGCGATGCCGAAGTCGATGACGCGCGGACCGTCCTCGACCACCAGCACATTCGACGGCTTGAGGTCCCGGTGGACCAGGCCGGCGCCGTGGATGGACTGGAGCGCCTCGGCGATTCCGGCGGCCAGCCAGCGTACGGCCGGCGCGGGCAGCGGCCCGCACTCGTGCATTATCTCCTCGAGGGAGGGCGCGGGCACATAGGCGGTGGCCAGCCAGGGCACCGCGGCCCGCGGGTCGGCGTCCACCACGGCCGCGGTGTAGAAGCCGCTCACCGCGCGTGCCGCCTCCACCTCGCGGGTGAAGCGGACGCGGAACAGCTGGTCCTCGGCGAGCTCGGTGCGGACGGTCTTGATCGCCACCCGCCGGCCCGACGCCGACCGTGCGAGATAGACCAGTCCCATGCCTCCGGCGCCGAGCCTGCCGAGCACCTCGAACGGGCCGATCCGTCTCGGATCGTGCTGTGTCAGCTGCTCCATCAGTTGCCTGCCACCTCCCCGTACGGGCCCAGCGATAAGGAGCCCGTCTCTTCCAGCCCCGTGCAGCGTCTCACCACCGAGACCCTCCAGCGGTGCGCACCCTGATTCTTCCTGTCTTGGGCGACGGTTGCGAACCCGGGGCCGGATCGGGGTGTCTCACCTGGTATTGGGACATGGCAGGCTGTATCAGGCAGATTCGGGCTTCGCCGTCCCCTTCTCCGCGCTCCCGGACTCCCGGTCGCCGGACGCCTCGACATCGCGCTTCGGGGTGTCGCGCTTCGGGGTGCCGGACTCCCGGGCATCGCGCTTCGGGGCATCGCGCTTCGGAGTGTCACGCTGCGGAGTGTCGCGCTTCGGGGTGTCGGGCTCCCGTGATTCAGGCTCACGGGCATCGCGCTCCCGGACGTCGGACTCGTCCTCCCCGGACGCGTCCCGTCCGCCCCCGGCGTCCTCGGGCTCCGCCGCCTCGGGCTCCGCGGCCTCGGGCTCCGCGGCCCGGGGCTCGGCCAGTACGGCGAAGGTCGCGCCCTGGTCGTCGACGAGCACGGCGATACGGCCGTACGCGGTGTCGAACGGCTCCGCCTGCACCCGGCCGCCGAGCCGCACGAGCGAGCGCGCCGTCTCGTCGCAGTCCGCAACGGTGAAGTAGACGAGGAAGTGTCCCGGCATGGCAGCCGGAAAGGCCTCCGTGATCACACTGCGGCCGCCGATCGCGGTCTCCTCGCCCGGTTCCTTCCCGGCCGGCGACCACAGCCGGTAGTCGACTCCGCCTCCGTCGTCGTCGGCCTCCAGATCTGTGCCCTGGAAGCCGAAGACCGACTCGTAGAAGGGATCGACATGCTCCTTGTCGCGGGTGTAGACCTCGGCCCAGCAGAAGGACCCGGGCATGCCCTGCTTCTCGAAGCCGGGGCGCTCCAGCTCCTGCCAGAGCCCGAAGACCGCGCCGCCGGGGTCCGCGCAGAGGGCGGTGACCGCGGCCGTGCCCAGCGGGACCGGAGAGATGATCACCTGGCCTCCGGCGGCCTGGATCCTGCGGGCGAGGGCGGCGGCGTCGGCGGCCGCGAAGGAGACACCCCATTCGGTGGGCATCCGGCCGTCCCGTTTGGCGGTGAGGGCGGCCACCCGTCTGCCGTCGCTGAGGGCGACGGCAGAGCGTCGGCCGGGGGCGTCGCCCTCGGTGAAGGTCCAGCCGAACAGTTCGCCGTAGAAGCGCTTGCCCGCCTCCACATCGGGGAGGGATGCGTCCACCCAGCACGGCATGCCCTCTGCGAATGCGGCCATGGCCCGTTCCCTTCGAAAGCCAGCGGTACGGCCCTCCTCACCTCAAGTTAACGGCGCATCACACGCACCGCAGTTCACACGCAACCCGGCGACACCCGAGCCTTCGAACGCGCGATCGCACACGGAGTGCAACCCCCCGAGGACGTGCGGTGTACCCCACACCCCATTTGCAGTCGGCCGAATCGCGCGCAGATCACCCCTCGGTAAGCTGACGGCATGACAGGACAAGTACGCACCGTCGACGGCCGAGTGGCCGGGCGACGCGGCCAGGCGACGCGGCAGAAGCTGCTCGACTGCCTCAGCGAGATGCTCAGCTCCTCGCCGTACCGGGACGTCAAGGTCATCGACGTCGCCCGGAAGGCGGGCACCTCACCCGCGACGTTCTACCAGTACTTCCCCGACGTCGAGGGCGCTGTCCTCGAGATCGCGGAGGAAATGGCCAAAGAGGGGGCGGGGTTGACCGATCTGGTCGCGGGCCGCTCCTGGATCGGCAAGGCCGGCTGGCAGACCTCGGAGGACCTGGTCGAGGGGTTCCTCGACTTCTGGCGTCGGCATGACGCGATCCTCCGCGTGGTGGACCTGGGCGCGGCCGAGGGCGACAAACGCTTCTACAAGATCCGCATGAAGATCCTGAACTCCGTCACCAACTCCCTTACGGACGCGGTGAAGGAGCTCCAGGCCAAGGGCAGGGTCGACAAGGACGTCAGCGCGGCCGCGATGGCCGGGGCGCTGGTGGCGATGCTCGCCGCGGTGGCATCGCACCAGAAGGGCTTCACGACCTGGGGCGTCAAGCAGGCGGAACTCCGCCCGAATCTGGCGCTCTTGGTCCACCTGGGCATCACCGGGAAGAAGCCGACGAAGTAACGCCCGGGGGCTGCCCCCCGCTGCCTTGTCACGGGTCCTGTCACGCCGACGGCGGGCCGGCGCCGGTTTCCGGCCCACCGCCGTCGGCGCTCCTGTCTTCAGGGCCCCGTGCAGCAGCCTTGTCCTCGCAGCCCATATGCTGCCCGCGTGCAGCCGGCCCGCAGCCCGCCCGCAGCAGCTCATGCGGCTTGTTGCGGCCTCAGCGGCGGGTGAGGCTGAAGAGCCGGATCTCGCGCTCCACCCTCGACTGGTACGTCGCATACGGCGGCCAGAACTCCAGCACCGCGCACCATGCCTCCGCCCGCTCCGCCCCGTCCAGCAGCCGGGCCCGGACCGGGATCGTCTCACCGCGCCAGCTGATCTCCGCCTCCGGATGCCTGAGGAGATTGGCGCTCCATGCCGGATGCCCCGGGCGGCCGAAGTTGGAGCCGACCAGAATCCACTCCCCCGTCGCACGGTGCAGACAGGCGAGCGGCACCGTCCGCGGCCGTCCGGTCCTGGCCCCGCGCGAGGTGAGGACGGTTCCGGGCAGCAGCCGCGCGCTCGGCAGCACCCGGCCGCGCGTGATCCGGTGGACCGCGCGGTCCACCGCGGGGAAGACATACGGCGCGATCTTCACAAAGATCCGGGTCGAGGAGGCCCTCTGCACCAGCCGCACCCCCGCCTTCATGCCGCCGCCTCCCCGTCCGCCGCGTCCGCCGCGTCCGGCTCGAACAGCCCCGCCTGATCCGCCGCCCGCGCCCTGAGCAGATGCACGGGGCCAAACATCAGCTCGTCGGCGGCCGCCCGTTTGACGTACAGATGCGCTTCGTGCTCCCAGGTGAAGCCGATGCCGCCGTGCAGCTGCACGGCCTCCGCCGCGGCCCTCCGCAGGGCCTCGAGCCCCTGTGCGAGGGCCAGCGGGCCGGCCTGAGCCGGATCCCATGCCGCGTAGTACGCCGCCGAGCGGGCCGCCTGCACCTGCACATGCACATCGGCGAGCCGGTGCTTGACCGCCTGGAAGGAGCCGACCGGACGCCCGAACTGCTCCCGGGTGCGTACGTACGCCACCGTGCGGTCCAGGGCGCAGCCGGCCGCTCCCGCCGCCTCGGCCGCGAGCAGCGCCGCGGCGCCGCGCCCGGTCTCGGCGAGGGCGGCGGCCACCGCGTCCGCCGCGCCCTCGTCCCGTGGCTCCCCCTGGTCCCCCTGGTCCCCCTGATCTCCCAGCAGTTCCGCGGGAGTGTCACGCAGCTGGACACGGGCCTGCGGGCGGGTCTCGTCCAGGGCCGTCCGGCGGGTCCTGGACAGTCCCGCGGCGTCCCCCCGCACAAGGAAGAGGAGGGTTCGGCCGCGGGCGTAGCCGCCCGTGTGCGCCGCGACGAGCAGCAGTTGTGCGCTGTGGCCGTCCAGGACCTGGTCCGCCTCCCCGTACAGCCGCCAGGCCCTCGTGTCTCCGACGCCCCGCCGGGCCTGCACGCCCCCGGCCCGGCCGCCGCCGGCCCACTCCCCCACCGCGTTGTCGCCGGTCAGCGCGAGCGCCCGGGTCAGAGCGCCGCCGGACACGGCGAGCGCGCAGGTCAGCGAGGAGTCGGCGATACGGGGCAGCAGCGTCCGCCGCTGCGCCTCGTCGCCGAGAGCCGCGATCAGCGGGGCGGCGAGACCGGCGGTCGCGAAGAGCGGGGAGGGCAGCAGCACCCGTCCGGTCTCCTCGCAGGCGAGCGCCAGCTCCATCAGGCCGCAGCCCACGCCTCCGTATGCGGCGGGCAGGGCGAGCCCGGGGAGCCCGAGCCGTGCGGAGAGCAGCGTCCACAGTTCGGCGTCGTAGCCGCAGTCGGCGGCGACGGCCGCCCGGACGCCGTCGGGGCCGGAGCGTTTGCCGAGCAGATCGCGCAGGGTCCGGCGGATCTCCTGCTGCTCGGCGGTGAAGGCGGCGTCCATCGGCGGGCTCCTCCCCGGAGGCGGATTCCTCCCGGAGGCACGGAGACCCCCGTCTGACGGACCGTCATATTAGGCCGGAGGGACTGGGAAGTCACCAGTCCCCACCGGGCCGGGCGGCGGCGCGGCCCATGGACCCCAATCGGGCCGGCGAGCCGACCAGGGCCTGCCACCTCGACGAGCCGACCGGGGGCCCGCCACCTCAGCCAGCCAACCGGGCCCGCCACCTCAGCCACCCGACCGGGGCCCGCCACCTCGACGAGGCGACCGCCGACGCCCGCCGCCGCACGGCGAACAGGGCGACGGCTCCGCACGGTTCGCGGTATCTGATGTACCGTCAGATACATGTCCTCCACCGCGCTGCCGCGACAGGGTCGCAGAGCCGCCGTCGTCGGCATATCCCTCTCCGACTGCGGCCGGATCGACGACCTCACCCCGTACGCCCTGCACGCCCAGGCCGCACGCCGCGCCCTCGCCGACTCCGGTCTCGACCGCTCACTCGTCGACGGCCTCTGCTCGGCCGGGCTGGGCACGCTCGCCCCGGCGGAGGTCGCCGAGTATCTGGGGCTGCGGCCCACCTGGGTGGACTCCACATCCGTCGGCGGGGCCACGTGGGAGGTGATGGCGGCCCACGCCGCCGACGCCGTCGCCGCGGGGCGCGCCCGCGCCGTGCTCCTGGTCTACGGCTCAACGGCCCGCGCCGACATCAAGGCGGGCCGCCGCACCGCGGGCCTCTCCTTCTGCGGCCGGGGCCCGCTCCAGTTCGAGGCCCCGTACGGGCATACGCTCGTCGCCAAGTACGCGATGGCCGCCCGCCGCCATATGCACCAGTACGGCACCACCCTGGAGCAGCTAGCCTCGGTCGCCGTCCAGACGCGGGCGAACGCGAGCCGGAACCCGGACGCGATGTTCCGCGAACCGATCACCGTCGACGACGTCCTGTCCGGTCCGCTCATCGCCGACCCCTTCACCAAGCTGCACTGCTGCATCCGAAGCGACGGCGGCTGCGCGGTGGTCATCGCGGCCGAGGAGTACGTCCCCGACACCGCGAAGCCCCCGGTCTGGATCCTCGGCGCTGGCGAGCACGTCTCCCACACGACGATGTCCGAATGGCAGGACTTCACCGTCTCCCCGGCGGCGGTCTCCGGTCCCCTCGCCTTCGCCCGCGCGGGCGTGGCCCCGGCCGACATCGACATCGCCGAGATCTACGACGCCTTCACCTATATGACCCTCGTGACCCTGGAGGACCTGGGCTTCTGCGCCAAGGGCGAGGGCGGGCCCTTCGTCGACGCCGCACAGGGCCGCCTGCTGCACGACGGCGACCTCCCGGTGAACACCGACGGCGGGGGCCTATCCGCCTGCCACCCCGGCATGCGGGGCCTCTTCCTCCTGGTCGAGGCCGCCCGCCAACTCCGCGGCGAGGCAGGCGACCACCAGGTCTGCCGCCCCGACGGAACGCTGCCCCGACTGGCACTGGCGTCGGGGACGGGGGGCTGGTTCTGCTCCTCGGGGACGGTGGTCCTGGGCCGGGACTGAGACTGCGCGGGGCCACGCGGCGGAGCCGCATGCCGGATGCCCCCCGCGCCTTCCCGTTGCTCGTCAGGGGGTGTTCTAGCGAATAGAGAAGGCAATGAGGCAGCCGCAGCCGATCCGGATATCAGGTAACGATCAGCCCAGATGGTCGACCTTGAAATCGGCCTGGGAAAGCAGGCTGACGGCCGCGGCGCGTGAAGTGACGTTGAGCTTCGCGTAGATGCGCGACACATGGGTCTCCACGGTTCGCACGCTGAGCACCAGTTGCTCGGCGATCTCCTGGTTGGTGCGCCCCGCACACAGCAGCCCCGCCACCTCTGCCTCCCGGCGGGACAGGCCGTGGGTGGTGCCGTGCTGGCGGGTGTTCTTCGCCGCGACCCGCGCTCCCAGCTGCCGCTGGAGCCGGGCCGCTCGCGCGTACTGCCGCTCCGCGCCGCAACGCGACAGCGTTTCCGCTGCCACCCGCAGCTCGGCCAGGGCCGCGGCGCGCTGGCCGAGCGCGGCATGGCAGGAGCCCGCGAGCATGTGTGCGCGTCCGGCCTCGTGGTGTGTCCCGGCCCGTGCCAGTGCCAGCGCCGCGTCCACGGCGCATCTGGCGGCGTCGGCGGGGGTGTCGACGCTCAGCGCGTACGCGCGCGTCAGCAGCGTCAGGCCAGCCCCCAGGTCGGTGGAGGTGTCGGCGAGCCGCTCCGCCTGCGTACTCCAGTAGCGGGCCTGGGCTGCGTTCGAGCGTCCGGCTTCGGCTTCGGCCATGAGGCTGAAGCCGGTGAGCCGGTTCGCGGGGCTCAGCAGCGGCAGGTCGGGGCCGCCGCAGGGGTCCAGTAGGCGGAGGTGTCCGGCGTCTACGTCGCCCGTGGCCATCTGGGCGAGGGCCAGCGTGGTCTGCGCCATGATCCTGCCTCCCCCGTCGTGGGCGTCGGCGGCCGCGAGCGCCTGTTCGGCGATCTCGACGGCTTCCCGGGACGCCCCCGTCCTGCACAGCACCCAGGACTGGTCGGAGAGCGCCATGGCCAGTGGTTCGGCCGCGCCGAGCATGCGGGCCGTCGCTACGGCCTCCTCCGCGGTGGCCGCCGCCTTGCGGAGATCGCCCAGCCACCCCTGGACGGAGGCCGTTCCGCCGAGGATGTACGGCAGCATGTGGTGGAGTCCGGCCTCGGTGGCGACCCGCGCGCACCGGGTGAAGTGCCGCAGCGCGCTGCCGTGGTGACCGAGGTACATCTCGGTGAAGCACAGCCAGGTGAAGCTCTCGATCTGCGCGGCGATCGTGGCGTCGGACACCTCGTCGATCAGGCCCGCCGCAACGTCCGGGAACGCCGGGGCGCCGGCCGTGTCCCGGGATGACGGCCCGGCGGCGAACGCCCGCAGGCCGGCGGCGAGCGCCGGCACGACTGCGTGCTCCTCGTGGGTGGTGGCGACCTGGTTCAACAGGTCGTGGGCCGTCGCGAAGTCGCCCTGCCCCAGCGTGTACAGCGCGAGCTGGATCCGCAGCCGGGAGGCCGGGAGCGATGCGGGGTCCGGCTGCCGGGACAGCTCGGCCCGCAGCAGCGCCCTTGCTTCGGCGTGCCCGCCCAGCAGGCGTTCGAGGGTGGCGCACCGGCCGACCGTCCGAGCCCGCTGGGCGTGGTCGCCGGGCGGGAGCAGCCGCATCACGGTCCGCAGCGTGCCGCGGCTTTCCCGCGGATTTCCGCTCAGCTCCTGGCAGTGCGCGAGTTCGCCGAGCAGGTCCAGCCGTGACCCGACGTCAAGCGCGTTCGGCAGCTGCGTGTCGCCGCTGTCGGGCAGGATCGACAGCGCGGTGTGCAGCCAGTCCACGGCCGTGGCCGGCGCCTGCGCCGCCACCGCGCGGGCCGCCCGGACCAGGGTGGCGGCGGCGTCCACGTCCCCCAGGTCAGCGGAACGGGCCACATGGTGTGCCTGCGTCTCGGCAGGTGCGCCGACCTTCTGCAGGTGGCTGCCTGCCCGGGCATGGGCCGCCAGCCGCCAGCCGGCCCGCGCGGCGGCGTAGGCCACCTGCCGCACGAGCGGATGCCGGAACCGGAACCGCCCGCTGGCCGGGACCGGCCGTACCAGATCCCGTGCGACCAGGTCGTCCACCGCCGCCAGCACCTGCGCCCGCGGGGTCTGCGCCACCGCGGCGACCAGCGC
Organism: Streptomyces chengmaiensis; assembly: GCF_029846775.1. Lineage (NCBI taxonomy): Bacteria > Bacillati > Actinomycetota > Actinomycetes > Kitasatosporales > Streptomycetaceae > Streptomyces > Streptomyces chengmaiensis. Next base: position 16,856 of record NZ_JARWBG010000074.1, on the reverse strand, counting down.
CGGGTCGAACTCGCCGCCCGCGACGGCCGCCGCCATCGCCACCAGCTGCGCGGTGCCGGGCGCGCTCTCCAGCTCGGTGGCGAGGGCGGCGCGGACCGCCGCCGGGACGGCGGCGTCCAGGTCCAGCTCCTCCGGCGTCCACGCCGTGGAGCCGCCCCGCACTCCCTCGGAGCCGGCCGCAGCCCCGGTCTCGGCGCCGGCGCCGGGCAGAAGGTCGCCGTTCCGCAGTGCGTGCAGGTACAGCGGGTTACCGCCGCTGAGCCGGTAGATGCGCTCCTGCCGGGCCGCGTCCACCCCGCCGCCCAAGAGCTCGCCCGCTTCGGCCCGGGTGAGCGGCTTCACATCCAGCCGCCGAGCCTGCCCGGTGGGCAGCCCGGCCGTCACCGAGGTCAGCCGCGCCGCCACCTGCCTCGGCCGGTAGGCCAGACCCAGCAGCACCCCGCCGGACGGCGGACGACGCAGCAGATGGTCGAGCAGGTCGAGCGAGGCCGGGTCGGCCCAGTGGACGTCGTCGAGCAGGAGCACCAGCCCCGAAGGTCCGGCCAGCACCTCGAGCAGCGACCTGACGGCCCGGTGGAAGCGGTAACGGCCCGGGCCGCCCGGCACGCCCGTCTCGTTGCCCGGCCCGGAGCTGTCCCCACTGGGGGCACGTGCGGCCTTGCGCAGCCCGGGAAACACCTCGACGAGGTGATCGGCTTCCGGACCGAGCCGGTCAAGCACCGCCGGGTCGAGGGCGAGATGGTCGTCCAGGGCGTCGATGACCAGGGCGAGCGGCAGATCGTGCTCGAACTCGGTGGCCCGGCCGGTGAGTACCAGGTGGCCGCGCCGCCGTGCCCGGCCACCCGCCTCCTCCAGCAGGCGGGTCTTCCCGATGCCCGGCTCGCCGGTCACCTCCAGCACCTGGAACCGGCCGTCGGCCATCGTCTGCAGAGCGCGGCCGAGCGATATCAGCTCCGGACGGCGACCCAGCAGCGGGCCGGTTGCCGGGGCGTCGTACGGCGGGTCGGGAACGGTCGCAGCAAGGGGCGGCGGCTCCCCGTCAGCACCGGTCATCGGCCCTTGTCCTCCTGTCACGCGCATGCCGTATGCGTCTGTCATGCGCGGGTCGTGTCGTGCCCGGTTCGGATCCCCCGGGCCACCGTGGGACGGGGCGTGGGCAGAGACGCCGACCTGTGGACAGCGCCGAATCTATCGCCCGCCCCAGCGGTCCCGGCGGTCAGGTCCGCACTCCGTCGTGTACGTGCTGGCACGGATACCGCCGAACTGCCGGGCACAGCAGGCTGATCCGGGTCAACGCACAGCGCGGTTGTCACAGATCGCGTCTGACCAAAAGAGAGGAATGACATGAAGGGCCTGCGCAGGCATGCTTGGGTGGCCACGGGCGGGGCACTGACCGTCGCGGTCATCACCGCCTCGCTGTTCGGCACGGGAGCGCCGACCGCGTCCGCGGCCCCGTCGCAGACCTGTAACGGGAAGGCCGTCAACGTCCCGAGCACGAACGGCGACGACCACATCGAGATGAACTCCGACCGGCCGCTGGTGGTGTCGGCCGGCAAGGGCAACGACACCGTGATCCTGGGCGGCTCCGGCAACCACACCGTATGCCTCGGGGACGGGAACGACACCTTCACCGGCCGGGGCGGCGGCGACCTCTGGGTGAAGGGCGAGGCCGGGCGCGACTCCATCAGCGGCGGCAGCGGCGACGACCAGCTGTACGGCAACGACGGCGACGACCAGATCTTCGGCCGGGGCGGCAACGACCTGATCCAAGGCAAGGCCGGGGACGACTACCTCGACGGGGGGTCGGGCCACGACTGGCTGCACGGCAACGACGGGGCCGACGACATCTACGGCAGCACCGGGAACGACTACATCCGCGGCCATGGGGGCGCGGACGCTCTCGGGGGCGGCTCCGGCGATGACACGGTCATCGGCAACGGGGGCCCGGACAACATCAACGGCGACCCGGGCGACGACATCCTCTACGGCGGCGACGGTCCCGACCGCCTCGACGGTGGCTCCGGCAGCGACAGGCTCTACGGGAACGGGGACAGGGACACCCTGATCGAGAGCTCCGAAGCGTCGCGCGACTTCGGTGACGGGGGCGGATCAAAGGACCGGTGCTCCTACTGGATTGAGGACCGGCGCAACTGCGAGATTGAGATCACCCTTATTTCTCCCGGGGTCTGATGAGCCACCCCGGTGCCCGGGCGCTTCGCGCGCCCGGGCACCGGGGTGCGTCCGCCTCCCCCATCCCACTCGTTGCGCCTGCCACCGAGTTCACCTGCCCGCACACGCCCGGCGGCCGATCGCGGCGTTTCGCGCGGAGCGCTCAGGCCGGGGCCTGCGGGAGGAGACGCTCGACCAGTTCGGTGACGAGGCGTGCGGCTTCGGCTTCGTCGAAGACGCCCGGCAGCGTGAGTCGCTCCACGATCAGCCAGTTGGCCGCGAGGTAGAGCAGTTTGACCGCCGTGGCGTCGCCGGGGAGCCCGGCGGCGAGGTGCTGGTCGACGTTGAAGCGGACGTCGTCGCGGACGCGGGCGGTGAGCAGCGCGCGCAGTTCGGGGCGGCGGGTGGCCTCCAGGCGGAGTTCGAGGAGGGCGAGATAGCCGGTGCGGAAGGCGGAGACCCGGGCGACCACATCACCGACGAGCTGAGCGGTGTGCTCGCGGGTGAGGGGGCCGTTTCGCATCGCCTCCAGGGTCGCGTCGTCGGGGTGCAGCCGCTCGTAGATCCGGGCGCCGGCCTGGTTGAGGAGGTCGTCGCGGTTGGCGAAGTAGTTGGAGGCGGTACCCTTGGGGACCTCGGCGGCGGCGTCGACGGCGCGGAACGTCAGTCCGCGTGCGCCCTCGCTCGCCAGCACCTTGATGGCCGCGTCCACCAGCGCCGCACGCCGGGCCAGGTTCTGCCGCATACGTTCCGCCCGCTCCTTGTTCCGTGTGACATGTGCCAGGTGCCGTGTTCCGTGTGCCAGGTGCCGTGTTCCGGGTGCTGTGTTCCGGGTGCCGTGTTCCGGGTGCCGTGTGATGTGTCCGTACTTCCGGCCGCCCGCGATACCACTGCGATCGTAGTAGTACGGTGCGGGTGTTGGATGTGCGCCATGAACGACACCTTCCGTGCGCTGCTGCGCACACAACGGGTCTGGGACACCGATCTGCCGGAGTTCGATCCGCAGACCGCGCCGGACGCGCCGCTGCCGTTGTTCCACCGGTGGTTCGCCGAGGCCGTGGCGGCGGGGCAGACCGAGCCGCACACCATGAGCCTGGCCACCGTGGACGAGCAGGGCCGTCCCGACGTGCGCATCGTGATGCTGCATGACGCGGACGAGCGCGGGTGGCACTTCGCCTCCCACTCGACGAGCGTGAAGGGCCGGCAGCTGGCGGCCCGCCCGGAGGCCGCACTCGGGTTCTACTGGGCGGCTCAGGGACGGCAGATCCGTATCCGGGGGCGGGTGAGCGCGGCCGCGTCGGACGAGAGCCAGGCCGATCTGCACGCACGGTCCACGGGTGCGCTGGCCGCGGCGCTGACGGGGCGCCAGAGCGAGGCCCTGGGGTCGCTCGGGGAGCTGGCGGCGGCCTCCGAGGCGGCCTGGCGGCGCGCACAGGCGGAGCCGGACGCGCCGGCGCCGACCTGGACGCGTTACGCCCTCGACCCGTACGAGGCGGAGTTCTTCCAGGGGGACGCCATGCGCCGCCATGTACGGCTGCGCTACCGCCGCCGGCGCGGGGACGGCGCGCCGGGCGCGTGGGAGACGGAGCTGCTGTGGCCGTGAGTCCCGGCCTGGCGGCGGAGCCAGCTGCCGCGCCCCGTCAGGCCGGGCGGAAGACGGGGACGGCCCATACGGGGTCGCCGGTCCGCCGGAAGTCCGCACTGAGCGCCATCCCGACGCGCAGCTCCGCCTCCGGGCAGTCCACCACCTCGGTCATCATCCGCGGGCCCTCGGCGAGGTCGACGACGGCCGCGGTGTACGGGACGCGCTCACCGAACGGGGGAAGGTCATTGCGGTGCACGACCGACCAGGTGTAGAGCGTGGCCCGGCCGCTCGCCCGCTCCCACCCGACGTCCTCGCTCCAGCAGTGCGGGCAGAACTCGCGCGGGTAGTGGTGGGCCCGCGCGCACGCCCGGCAGCGGCGCACCAGCAGCCGCCCCTCCGCGGCGGCCTGCCAGTAGGGGCGGGTGAAGTCGTCGGCCTCCGGGATGTCGCTCCCGGGCATGCCGGGGGTCCGCGGGGGCATCAGAAGAGTCCGAGCGCGCTGTCGAGGGACCAGGTCTGCCAGGACACGGCGAAGAGGGCGACCAGCGAGATCAGCGCCATCATGGCGTTCTGCCCCTGTTCGGCCCAGTCGTGGATCATCAGGGTGAGATAGAGCAGATTGAGCACCAGGCCGCCGATCAGTGCGACGGGTGTGAGAAACCCGCCGACCAGACCGAGCCCCAGGGCGAGCTCCGCGTAGACGACGACATACGCCATGGCTCTGGGGCGGGGTGCGACGACCTTGTCGAAGCCGGTTCTGACCGCCGCCCAGCGGTGCTTCGCCGCCACATCCGCGGCCCAGGCGATGCCGGCGCCGCGTTCGAACCAGCCCTTCCTGTCCTTGTGCCGCCAGCTCTCCAGCCACCACAGCCCGAGCCCTATACGGAGCACGGCGAGCCACTCTGCGCCGGTGAGCCATATGGTCTGCATCGATACGCCTCCTCTGCGAACTGACGCCCCGTCAGTTCACCGGAAGGCGCATACGGCGCGCAAGAGAGCCGTCAATGTGATCGATTTGCAACCGATTCCCTCATCCGACCGAGACCCATCGCGTAATCGGACGATTACGCTCACCGTCCATGGCCGACCACCAGCTCCCCGCCCCTCCGGACCTCTCCCGCACCAACGACCGGCCCGTCTATGTCATCGGCGGCGGCCCGGGCGGCCTCTCGGCGGCGGCGGCGCTGCGGAAGCGGGGCGTGCGGGCGGTGGTGCTGGAGAAGTCCGACGCCGTCGGCGCATCCTGGCGCGGCCACTACGACCGGCTGCACCTGCACACCACCCGCAGGCTCTCCGCGCTCCCCGGCCTGGCCGTACCCCGGCAGTTCGGGCGCTGGGTGGCCCGCGACGACGTGGTGCGCTATCTGGAGAAGTACGCGGAGTTCCACGAACTGGAGATAGTCACCGGAGTCGAGGTCTCCCGCATCGAGCCCGCCGGCGCCGACTGGCTGCTGTACGCCACCGGCGGACGCCAGCTCACCGGCCGTGCCGTCGTGGTGGCCACCGGCTACAACCACACCCCCCGGCTGCCCGACTGGCCCGGCCGCGACACCTTCCGGGGCGATCTGCGGCACGCACGCGACTACCGCAACCCCGCTCCGTACGAGGGCAAGGACGTACTCGTCGTCGGCGTCGGCAACACCGGCGCGGAGATCGCCGTCGACCTGGCCGAGGGCGGCGCGGCGCGCGTGCGACTGGCGGTACGCACCGCTCCGCACATCGTGCGCCGCTCCACGGCAGGCTGGCCCGCCCAGCGCACCGGCATCCTGGTGCGCAGGCTGCCGGTCTGGCTCGTGGACAAGGCCGGTGAGGTCATGCGCAGGCTGTCCGTCCCGGACCTGGCAGAACACGGCATGCCCCGCCCCGACACGGGCCTCTACAGCCGCGTCAAGGACGGCGCGATCCCGGTCCAGGACGTCGGCCTGATCGACGCGGTGCGCAGCGGCGGAGTCGAACCGGTCGCGGCGCTCGAGTCGTTCGACGACGGCAAGGCCGTCCTGGCGGACGGGACCCTGCTCTCCCCGGACGCGATCATCGCGGCCACCGGCTATCGGCGCGCTCTCGAACCGCTGGTCGGCCACCTCGGCGTCCTGGACGAGCGGGGCAGGCCGCTGGCGCGCGGGGCCCGCGCCCACCCCAAGGCCCCGGGCCTGCACTTCACCGGCTTCACCAACCCGATCAGCGGCATGCTCCGCGAAATGGCACTGGACGCCCGCCGGATCGCCAAGGCCCTCGACGCCGGCCGCTGAGCGCCGCTTCGGGCTCCCGTACTCCGCAGAGCCCGCGCACAACGGTTCCCCTGCAAGTTGCCTCTTCAGTAATCTGACTATGCGTCAGCTTTGTCGGTTACGAGCAGGAGCGGGGCTCAGCGATGCTTGGATCAACTCACGGCACCCTCACCTCCGGTCTCCGCGCCCGGGTGGTGGCCTGTGGGGAGGAGCCCCGCAGCGCCGTCCACGACACGGCCGCGGCACGCGCCTCCCAAGGGGACCTCGACGTCAGCGGACGGCCCTTGTACGCCCCCGTGCCCGATCTTGACCGGTTCTTCTCTCCTTCCTCCGTCGCCGTCGTGGGCGCCTCGGACGCCGAAGGACGGCCGAACGCCGGCATCACCCGGCAGCTCATCGGATGGGCCGAGCGTGTCGGAGCCCGCCTGTACCCCGTGCACCCGGACCGCGCCTCCGTCTTCGGCATCGACTGCGTGTCCTCCGTCCGCGAGCTTCCCGAGCAGGTGGACCTCGCGGTCCTGCTGGTCGGCGACCCCCTCCCGGTGATCGAGGAACTCGGCGAGGCGAAGGCCGGATTCGCGGTGGCGTTCGCCTCCGGCTACGCCGAGACCGGGGCGGCGGGCGCGGCTGCCCAGGCGCGGCTGACCGCGGCCGTGGCGCGCTCAGGGCTGCGGCTGCTGGGCCCCAACACCAATCTCAACGCCTTCGAGACGTTCCGCGACGACCTGAGCGGCCCGGCGATCGCCCTGGTCACACAGTCAGGCCACCAGGGCCGGCCCGTCTTCGCCCTGCAGGAGCTGGGGATACGGCTCTCCCACTGGGCGCCCACGGGCAACGAGGCCGATCTGGAGACCGCCGACTTCATCTCGTACTTCGCCGAGCGGCCGGAAGTCGGGGCCATCGCCTGCTATGTCGAGGGGCTCAAGGACGGACGCTCCTTTCTGCTCGCCGCCGACCGGGCCGCACGGCGCGGGGTGCCGATCGTCGCCGTGAAGGTGGGCCGCACCGACGCCGGGGCCCGGACCGCGGCCTCCCACACCGGGAAACTGACCGGCGCGGACCAGGTGGTGGACGCTGCGATGCGGCAGTACGGGGTGATCCGCGTGGACGGCCTCGACGAACTCCAGGACACCGCCGCCCTGCTGGCGCGGGCCCGCAGGCCCGTCGCCGACGGTGTGGCCGTCTATTCGATCTCGGGCGGCACGGGCGCGCACTTCGCCGACCTGGCGACGGCGGCCGGGCTGACGCTGCCCCGGCTGTCCGAGGCCCGGCAGGCCGAGCTGCACCAGTGGATACCCGGCTATCTGAGCGTGGCCAACCCGGTCGACAACGGCGGCCACCCGGTCGGCGACTGGCGCGGCCGGAAGATCATCGACGCGATACTGGCGGACCCGTCCGTCGGGGTGCTGATCTGCCCCATCACCGGACCCTTCCCGCCGATGAGCGACAGACTGGCCCAGGACCTGGCGGCGGCGGCGGAGACCACGGACAAGCTGGTCTGCGTGGTGTGGGGGTCTCCGGTGGGAACCGAGGAGGCGTACCGCACGACGCTGCTCGGCTCGTCGCGCGTGGCCACCTTCCGCACCTTCGCCAACTGCATCACCGCCGTCCGCGCCCATCTGGAGCACCGGCGCTTCACCAGCCGCTACCTCTCCCCCTTCGACGAGGCTCCGCGCACGCCCTCGCCCTCCTACCGCAAGGCGCAGGCGCTGATGCAGCCGGGCACACAGCTCAGCGAGCACGCGGCGAAGCAGCTGCTGCGCGCCTACGGCATCAGGGTGCCGCGCGAGCAGTTGGTGACCAGCGCCGCAGCGGCGGTGCGCGCCGCCGGCCTGGTGGGCTACCCGGTCGTGATGAAGGCCTCCGCCCCCCAGCTCGCGCACAAGACCGAACTCGGCCTGGTCAAGATCGGGCTGACCTCGGCCAGCCAGGTGCGGGACGCCTATCGCGAGCTGACCGACATCGCCCGCTGCGAAGGCATCGACCTGGACGGCGTCCTCGTCTGCCAGATGGTCGGGCGGGGCGTCGAGATGGTCGTCGGAGTCTCCCCGGACGCCCTCTTCGGGCCGACGGTGACGGTGGGTCTCGGGGGCGTCCTGGTCGAGGTGCTGCACGACACGGCCGTGCGGGTGCCGCCCTTCGGCGAGGACCAGGCGCGCGGCATGCTCCGCGAACTGCGCGGCCACGCGCTGCTGGAGGGCGTCCGCAAAGGGCCGCCGGCCGATGTGGACGCGCTGGTGGAGGTGGTGCTGCGGGTCCAGCGGATGGCGCTCGAACTGGGCGACGAGCTGGCCGAGCTGGACGTCAACCCGCTGATGGTGCTGGAGCGCGGGCAGGGCGCGGTGGCGCTGGACGCGCTCGCGGTCTGCCGGTGAGCGCGGCGCGGGCGGGCCGACGCCCTCGAACACGTACACGTACACGTACACCGCAGGGGACTTGAACGGCACACGCACGGCGCGCGGCATCCGTGACACCCGACGTACGAGACGGAGCAGCCTGACCATGACGTCCTCCCCCGAAGAGTCCGCTGAGCCCGTTGAGTCATTGATACTGCACAGCACTGACAACGGCGTCTCGCACATCACCCTCAACCGGCCCTCCGCCCTGAACGCCCTCACCTGGGACCAGCGAGAACGCCTCATCGACCTGCTCGACGCCGCATCCGCGGCCCCGGACGTCCGCGCGGTGGTGATCGGCGCCGTCGGCAGGGGGTTCTGCGCAGGGGCGGATCTGCGCGGGCCCGCGCGGCCCGGAGAGCGGCGGGGCGGGCAGAGAATCGCCGGAGACGTGGCGCGCACCATCCGGCTGGGGGCGCAGCGACTCGTCGCCGCCGTGCTGGACTGCGAGAAGCCGGTCGTCGCGGCCGTCAACGGCACCGCCGCCGGGCTCGGCGCGCATCTCGCCCTCGCCTGCGATCTGGTGCTGGCCGCGGAATCGGCGGCGTTCATGGAGGTGTTCGTGCGCCGCGGGCTCGTCCCGGACGGCGGCGGGGCGTATCTGCTGCCGCGGCTCGTGGGGCCGCAGCGCGCCAAGGAGCTGATGTTCTTCGGCGACGCGCTGCCGGCGGCCGAGGCGGAGCGGCTGGGCCTGGTCAACCGGGTGGTGCCGGACGCGGAGCTGGCGAAGACCGCCCGCGCCTGGGCGGAGCGGCTGGCCGCCGGGCCCACGCGCACGCTCGCACTGACCAAGCAGCTCGTCAACGCCTCCCTCGATGTGGACCGCGGCGTCGCCTTCGCCGCCGAGGCGGCCGCGCAGGAGATCAATATGACGACGCAGGACGCCTCCGAGGGGGTGCGCAGCTTCACGGAGCGCCGCATGCCGCTGTATCGGGGGCGGTGACGGGGTTCCTATCTGATGGATAGTCAGATTCAATGGGCCGTGTGATGGGACATGCGGGGATGGCGGCCGCCGCCGTCCGATACCTCAGATCAGCGGGTGGCACGACCGCCGGGGCCGCCGAGGCCGCCAATGTCACCGAGGCCGCGGGGGCCGCCGGAGCTGCCGGGACTTCCGGGGCCACCAGGGCTGCTGGGACTTCCGGGGCTGCCGGGGCCACAGGCGCCGCCGACCGGCGGCCGGCGTACGACGCCTTGCCGCGCCCCGACCTGCGCGCCGTACGCGACGACGAGCGCGCGCCGCTCGACCCCGCCGAATTCCGCCGCGTGCTCGGACACTTCGCGACGGGCGTGACGGTCGTGGCCGCGCTCGACGCGGACGGCCCGGCAGGCTTCGCCTGCCAGTCGTTCGCCTCCCTCTCCCTCGACCCGCCGCTGGTCGCCTTCATGGTCGGCCGCACGTCGGCCACCTGGCCTCGCATCGCCCGCGCCGGCTCCTTCTGCGTCAACGTCCTGGGGGCGCACCAGGCCGCCCTGTGCCGCGGCTTCGCGGTGAGCGGCGCGGACAAGTTCGCGGGCGTGGAGTGGGACGCGGCCCCCGCCACCGGGTCGCCGCGGCTGGCGGGCGTACCCGCCTGGATCGACTGCACGGTCCAGGCGGTGCACACGGGCGGCGACCATCTGATCGTCGTCGGACGGGTCCGCGCCCTCGACGCGGCGGGCGGCCGCGGGGGCGAGGGCGGGTGCGAGGGCGAGAGCGAGGGCGAGAGCGAGGGCGAGGGCGAGAGCGAGGCCGCCGGCGGTGAGGCCGCTGGCGGTGAGGGCGCCGGCGGTGAGGGCGAGGTCTCGCCGCTGCTCTTCCACCGCGGACGGTTCGGCCGGTTCAGCGGCTGAAGGTGAGCACGCCCCGGGCCACCCGGCCCGCCCGTGCGTCGTCCACTGCCTTCGCGAAGTCCTCGACCGGGTAGGTCTCGGTGACCAGCTCGTCCAGCAGGAGCTGCCCCCGCCGGTACAGCTCCGCGTAGAGCGCGATGTCGTGCTGCGGCCGGGAGGAGCCGTAACGGCAGCCCAGGATCGCCTTGTCCAGGAACAGCGCGGCCGGTGCGAACGTCGCCTCCGCCGTCGCCGCGGGCATGCCCAGCAGCACCGCCTGGCCGCGCCGGTCGAGCAGGTCGACCGCCTGCCGGACCAGTCCGGTGTGGCCCACGCATTCGAAGACGTGGTCCGCGCCGGTCGGCAGGATGTCCCGTACGCCGTCGGCGGAGGGCAGGAAGTGCGTGGCCCCGAAGCTCAGGGCAGCCGACTCCTTGCCCGGGTTGGAGTCGACGGCCACGATCGGCCACGCGCCCGCGAGCCGGGCGCCCTGGAGTACGTTGAGCCCGATGCCGCCGGCGCCGATGACGACGACGGCCTCCCCGCGGCCGACCCGCGCCCGGTTGAGTACGGCCCCGACCCCCGTCAGCACCCCGCAGCCGATCAGCGCCGCCGAGGTGAACGGCACATCGTCGGGGATCTTCACCGCCTGCACGGCCCTGACCACGGTCCGCTCGGCGAAGGCGGAGTTGGCGGCGAACTGGTACAGCGGCTCGCCCCCGCGGGAGAACGGCCGACCGGGCCGGCCGATCGCCCTGCGGCACATCGTCGGGCGGCCTCGGTCGCAGTCCGCGCAGACGCCGCAGTTCGCCAGGGTGGACAGGGACACATGATCGCCCGGCACGACATGCGAGACGCCCGCGCCGACCGCCTCGACCACGCCCGCGCCCTCGTGGCCCAGGACGACGGGCACGGGGAACGGAATCGTGCCGTCGACGACCGACAGATCGCTGTGGCAGAGCCCGGCGGCCACGACGGAGACCAGGACCTCGCCGGGGCCCGGCGCGCGCACCTCCAGATCATCGACCACGGCCGGCCTCCTGCCGTCGAAAACGACGCCTCTCATCCGGTTCATCCTGATCACCTGGGCTCTCTCGGCAGGCCGAGCACCCGCTCGGCGATGATCGTGCGCTGGATCTCGTCCGAGCCGCCGTAGATCGTGTCGGCCCGGCTGAACAGGAACAGGCTTTGCAGGGCGTCGAGTTCGTACGGCCGCTCCCGGCTCCAGTCGACGGGCCCGGCGGCCGCGGCGGGCCCGCGGACCGCCATGGCGAGCTCGCCGAGCCGCTGACGCCAACCGCCCCACAGGAGCTTGGCGACGCTGGGCGCTCCGGGGTCCGACGGCCCGCCGAGTGTGCGAAGGGCGTTCCAGCGCATGGTGCGCAGCTCGGCCCACTGACGCACGAGCCGGTCCCGGAGCACCGGGTCGCGCGCGGCCGTGCCGCTGCGGACGGCCGCGCCCACGACCCGGGCGAGCTCCTCGGCGAAGCCGATCTGCTGGGCGAGGGTGGAGACGCCGCGCTCCAGGGCGAGCAGGCCCATGGCGACGCGCCAGCCGTTGCCCTCACCGCCGACGAGATGGTCTGCGGACGCGTGCGCGCCGTCGAAGAACACCTCGCTGAAGTCGGCGTCCCCCGTCATCTGCCGGATGGGCCGTACCTCGATGCGTCCCGGCTGGTCCATCGGCACCAGCAGGAACGACAGGCCGTGGTGACGCCGCGAGCCGGGCGTGGTGCGGGCGAGGACGAAGCACCAGTCGGCGTCCAGGGCGAGCGAGGTCCAGATCTTCTGGCCGGTGATGCGGTACGTGGTCGGGCGGTGCGTCGTCGAACGGTACGTGGTCGGGCGGTGCGTGGTCGGGCGATGCGCGGACGGGCGGTCGGCAGCCGCATCCCCGGCCGCCATGTCCCGGGCAGCCGCATCCCCGGCCGTCGTGTCCCGGGCAGCCGTGTCCCGGGCAGCCGTGTCGCGTACGGCGGTCGCGGCGGTGCGGAGGGAGGCGAGGTCCGAGCCCGCGCCGGGTTCGCTGTAACCCTGGCACCACAGCTCCTCACCGCGGGCGATGGGGGGAAGGAACCGGTCCCGCTGGGCGGGTGTGCCGAAAGCGAGGAGGGTGGGCGCGAGGAGGTTCTCGCCGATATGGCCGATACGGGCGGGGGCGCGGGAGCGGGCGTACTCCTCGGCCCATACGACCTGCTGGGTGAGGGTGGCTCGGCGGTTGCCGTACTCCGCCTCGCCCGCGGGCCAGCCGAGGCCGATCCAGCCCGCGCGGCCGAGCTCCCGCTCCCAGGCGCGGGGGTCGGGGAGCGGCGCGCCGGGGGGCAGACGTGCGGTGAGCCAGGCACGGGCGTCCCGGCGGAAGGCGGTGTCCTCCGGGGGGAAGGCGAAGTCCATGGGCGGCAGGCCTCCTTGGTCAGGTGTTCGGGCGGTCGCCCCGGTCCGCCGCCGCGGCCATGTCGGCGAGATGCGCCAGCATCGGCATGGGGTCGACGCCGACGCTGTCGGGCAGCACGGCCGCGATGCGCTGCGGGGTCCAGGGGGCCCCCTCCGCATACGCCGCCCGCAGCTCCCTCGGCTGGGCCCAGACCGCGATCTTGGGGCCGGCGACGGTGTAGACCTGGCCCGTGACACCGGCGTCCCTGGCCTGTTCGGAGAGGAGGTAGACGACGAGTGCGGCAACGTCCTCCGGCTCGCCGATCTCCTTGAGCTCCATCGGCACGTTCGCTGACATCCGGGTCCGCGCGACGGGCGCCACCGCGTTGGCGGTCACCCCGTACTTGTGCAGCCCGAGCGCGGCGCTGCGCACCAGGGAGATGACGCCGCCCTTGGCGGCGGAGTAGTTGGCCTGCGCCACGCTGCCCTGGTGGTTGCCGCTGGTAAAGCCGATCAGCGTGCCCGATCCCTGTCGGCGCATCACCGCGGAGGCGGCGCGGAAGACGGTGAACGTCCCCTTCAGATGGGTGGCGACGACCGGGTCCCACTCCTCCTCGGTCATGTTGAACAGCATCCGCTCACGCAGGATTCCGGCCACGCAGACGACTCCGTCGAGCCGCCCGTACTCGGCGAGTGCGATGTCGACGATGCGCTGGCCGCCCGCCATGGCAGAGACGTCGTCGGCCGCCGCGCGCGCCGAGCCGCCCGCGGCCTCTATCTCCTCGACCACGGACCGGGCGACCTGGCTCGTCGGCTCCGCGCCCGCGACGGACACCCCGTAGTCGTTGACGACGACCCGCGCGCCCTCGGCCGCACAGGCGAGGGCGACGGCGCGGCCGATGCCTCGTCCCGCCCCGGTGACGGCGATGACCTTGCCTGCCAAGAAGTTCCCCACGCCACGACCCCTTTCCCGGACGCCTCCCCGGACGTCTTCCGGACGCCCGGACGCCTTCCCGGCTATCTGACGGACCGTTAGATTTTATGGCTCGTCAGTTATGGCAGCACAAGCCCCAGGAGGCCGTATGTCACTGCCGACCGCGTTCCACGACATCGCCAAGCGCGTTAACAACTGGGGCCGCTGGGGTGAGAGCGACGAGATCGGCACGCTCAACCTGATCACCGAGGCAAAGGTCCGCGCCGCGGCCGGAGTGGTCCACCGGGGCCGCCGGGTGCCGCTGGCGCTGCCCCTGCACCAGGACGGAATCCAGTCCGGCCTCATACCCGGCCGGGTCAACCCCCTGCACACCATGGTGCAAATCAACCAGGAGCTGTTCGGCCCCGGCACGGTCGCCACCAGCGATGACGCCGTGACCATGGGACTGCAAGCGGCCACCCACTGGGATGCGCTGCCCCATGTCTCCCATTCGGGCCGCATCTACAACGGCCGGCCCGCCGACTCGATCACCCCGCACACCCGCGCCCGCTTCAGCGGGATCCACACGGTGCGTCATGTCGTCTCCCGCGGGGTGCTGCTCGACGTGGCCCGGGCCAAGGGAGCAGACCGGCTGCCCGGAGACCACGCCGTCACGCCGGAGGATCTCGACGAGGCCGCGGAGTTCGCCGGCGTACGGGTCGAGGCCGGCGACATCGTCCTCGTACGGACGGGGCAGATCCGGCTCGCACTGAGCGGGGACCGGCGCGGTTACGGGCACCCGTCCCCCGGACTGTCGATCCGTACGCCGGAGTGGTTCCACGCTCGCGATGTCGCGGCCGTGGCCAACGACACCCTCACGTTTGAGATCTTCCCGCCGGAGGTCGCCGACCTCTGGATGCCGGTGCACGCTCTCCATCTGGTCGAGATGGGCATGCCGCAGGGCCAGAACTGGAATCTGGAGGAGTTGTCCACAGCCTGTGCAGAGGAGCGGAGTCACGCGTTTCTGCTCTGCGCGACGCCCGAGCCGTTCCTCGGCGGGACCGGTGGGCCCGTGGCGCCCGTGGCGGTGCTGTGAGCCGGTGGGTGACTCACGAAGCCGCGAGCCGGGGGTGACCCAGGAAGCCGTGGGCCGGGGGAGGGGTGACTCACGAAGTCGTGGGCCGGGGAGGGGTGACTCACGAAGCCGTGAGCCGCCGTGCGGCCGCCGGAGGGACAGTGCGACGGGTCGGGTGGCGGCGCTCCACATGCGCGCCCCGAGCACGGCACGTCGCCCGCCACCCGTCCGCCATGGCGTGCCGCATCGTCGAGGGCCGGCCCCCACCGCGCCCTCGGCGTCCCCTCACAGCGAATCGCCCATCCAAGGGTGATCAGAGTGCCACGTTCCGTCAACAGGGCTTTGGGGATCTACCCCTTATGACCGATGGGTAACGGCGCGGGACGGCGCATACGCCTCCATACCGCGCGCCCCCCTGGCCCCGACGGCATCGGAGGTCTCCGCGCCGGGACCGACCTCGGGCCTGATCGCGGACGCCGAAGACACGGGAGGCACCGGAGAGGCAGCGGAGAGCGGGGAGACCGAAGTCGCCGACGAGACGGCGGGGGCCTCGGGCGCGGAGGGGACGGCAGGGGCCGTTCTGTCGACCTCGCACCAGATGGACTTGCCCACGCTCTCCAGCCGCCAGCCCCACCGGTCGGCGAGGCCGTCGACCAGTTCGAGTCCGCGGCCGCTGGTGTCCTCGCCGTCGGCGTGCCGAGGCAGCGGCGGGCGGGCGCTGGCGTCGCTGACCTCCACCCGCACCGTGCCGGCGCCGCTGCCCGCGCGCCCGGTCCCGGCCCCTGCCGCGCAGCCGCCGAACAGCATCCGCAGCACCGCCGGACAGCCGGTGTGCACGACGGCGTTGGTGACGAGCTCCGAGATCAGCAGAATCAGCGTTTGGGCGAGCGGCTCGTCCTCCCCTATCCCTGACCCGGCGAGCCGCGAACGGGCCCATCTCCGGGCCCGGCCCACCTCCGCGGGATCGGGCCCGACCTCCAACTGCACCTGAAGCACCTGCACCGCTCACACCATCCGAACCGGCGGACGCATCGCCTCGCGCCTCGACAAGGGGCTCTCGCGGAGTCACGGAACGTGACTCCCTTGGCTGACAGCATGGTTGACGTAAAGTCACTGGAACAAGCGCTTCGGGCATATTCCAGCGCGAAGGAGTACGCGTAGGGCATACTGTGCGACGCCCTCCGTCGGGTTGTCGAACACAGACGCGCACGTCGCGCGCGGGAGACCCGCGCAGGAAGCACTGCCACCCGAGGGAGGGTACCCGAGCGACCGGCCGACTCCGGCCTGTTACGGGGACCTTTCCAGGACACGACCCGGACACGGCCCGGCATCGACATTCGGTGACCGCTCACAGCGCCGCAGCCTGGATCTCCTCCGCCTCGCGCGCGTCCAGCCACATCTGCGCCCGCAACCAGGCGCGCTTGAGGTGCAGATGCACATCCGCCTCCCAGGTGAACCCCATGCCGCCGTGGATCTGCAGACAGTCGCGGGCATTGGCCACAGCAGCCTCGTCGGCCAGCAGTTTGGCCCCGGCGGCCTCCCGGAAATCCCCGGTCACGGCGGCCGCATACACGGCGGCCCGCGCCGTCTCGGTCCGCACCAGCATTCCGGCGCACAGATGCTTGACCGCCTGGAAACCGCCGATGGGCCGACCGAACTGCTGCCGCTGCCCTGCGTACTCCACGGCCGCCTCGGTCGTACGGGCTGCCGAGCCGAGCTGTTCCGCCGCGGTCAGCAGCACCGCGTCGCCCGGCGGCCGACGACGGACGGCGGCAGTTCCGGCGGCGGTCCAGCCGACGGCGGTCCCGGCGGCCGCGCCCGCCCCGGAAGGCAGTCGGTGCAGGGGCGTGAGCGGGTCTGCCGACCGGACCGGCGCGGCCCCTTTCCACAAGTCCGGCGGAGCGTCTCGCCACCCTCCGTCCCCGTACTCCACCACCCTGTCCGCACCGGCGAGATACGCGGCCATCCCGGGGGGCTGCCCCGCGCACGCGACCACTTCCCCGTCCGCCGCCGCCCCGTGCGTCACCGCGAGATGGGTGACTGCCAGCGGCCCAGGCAGCAGCACCCGGCCCGCCTGCTCGAAGAGGAGCACCGCCTCGGGGAGACCGAGTCCCGCGCCGCCGTCCCCGGCCGGCCGGCACAGGGCGAACAGCCCCGCCTCGGTGAGCGCCTGCCACATCGCCCGGTCCGGCGCGCCGCCACCCGCGCCGCCCGCGCCACCGTCCACGCCGCCGCCCGCGGCCCCGTCTGCGCCCGCACCACCGTCCACGCCGCCGCCCGCCGCCCCGTCTGCGCCCGCACCACC